>JAQVBQ010000032.1 GCA_028690215.1 Bacteroidales bacterium
TGACATCAAAGTTCTGGTTAATTATTGCTTTACTGCACTATTGTTGCCGTTTTTACTGTATGATTGTTGCCATTTTCGCTGCACTCCCGTTGCCATTTTTACTGCATTTCTTGATTCCGGTTACAGAGATTGATCCTCTATTGGCAAGAGTTCTCAAAGGGGATGCATCAAATGAGGATATTCATTTTTTTACCGGTTGGATCAAAGACTACCGGAATGAAATCTATTTTGACAAATTTAAAGAGATGTGGAATGTGGCTGTGGATTCTGATTACATGGCGAATCATAAGCCAATTGACCCTTCCCGTTTTATCTCTTATATGCACAATTCAATAAAGAGAGAGAAAGAAAGGAGATTATTCCGCTATTCTATATCAATTGCTGCTTCTGTAGCTGTATTAATAAGTATTGTATGGTTTGGCGGTGTGAAGGAGAATTTTTCCGGGGGTAATCAGGATTTAACGGCACTCAATTATGCAGCAGATTCTGTCAGAGTCGAGCTGAATAATGGAAATGTTGTAAAGAAAGTAAAGGGGGAAAGTGGCAACATTACAGTTATTGATGAAAAAATCATTTCATTTGTCAAAGACCCAACAACAGTCAACCAGGCTGCAAAAACATTCAACACGGTATCTACACCTTCCGGAGAGAGAGTTACAATGGTATTGTCAGATGGGACCAAGGTTTACCTTACATCAAATTCATATTTGAAATACCCGTCAAGATTCGATAAAGACAAACGAGAGGTTACACTTGTTGGCCGTGCATATTTTGAAGTGACTAAATCTAAAGTACCATTCATAGTTACCACTTCTGATATGAATATTGAGGTGCTGGGAACCTCATTCGATGTCGAATCCAGAATAAGTGCCACGTCTTCATCTGTAATACTTGTTGAGGGATCTGTCAAGGTTAATTCAGAAGGACAAAGCACAATTATTCGCCCTGATGAGCAGGTCAGTCTCTCCAGAAAAGAGAGGGTTCTTTCGGTCAAGAGTGTTGATGCAAAGTTGCTTACTATGTGGAAAGATGGGGTTCTTGTGGTACACGGGCAGACTTTCGTCGAGCTTATCAACGCTCTATCTTCATGGTATGGTGTCAAAATTATAGACAGGACAAGCGTAACCGGAAATGACAGATTCAACGGCAGGTTTGATCGTGAAGATATTGAGGCGGCTATTAAGGCAATATGTATAAGTGCAAATATAAAATATGATATAGAAGATGGAAAACTTATCCTAGAGGACATTTAACATGTAATAAAAACAATTAACCCTAACCCAAAAACTATGAAGAAACACCTATTTATACGGCATCTCTACGTCGTCTTGCCGTTATTTTTAATCGTTTTTTTCTCTTCCGGGCTTTATGGCGCAGAACAACAAGAGAAAGTTACGATTTCTGTAAAGAATGTCTCTATTATTCAATTTTTTAAGGAGATTGAAAATAAGACCTCTTATAAATTCTTCTACAAAGATTCTCAAGTAGAGAATTTACCTTCTGTTACAATAAATGCAACTGAAAGACCGCTTGCGGAACTCTTGAATTCTGTTTTTGCAGCAACCGATATTTCGTATGAAATATCAGGAAATCAGATTGTTCTTACACAAAAGAGCACTGTGACAAACAAAAACAAAACAATTACAGGAGTTGTTACTGATAAGAAAAACGAACCATTGGCCGGTGTTGCCGTAATGATAACCGGAACATTGAAGGGTGTTCATACCGAGGCTGACGGAAGCTTCTCTATAGAAATACCTGCAGGTGTTGAGCAATCTCTATCATTTAGAATGATTGGCATGAAGGATCTGACAATCAAACTGGACAAAAGAACCAGATATAATGTTGTCCTTGAAGAAGACGCTTTTGTCATGTCCGATGTTGTAGTAACCGGTATCGTCAACAGAAAAAAGGAGAGCTTCACAGGATCGGCATCAACCATCTCTTCTAAGGAGTTGGTAAGAGTTGGTAACAAAAACATATTTGAATCCCTGAAGAATATTGATCCCTCAATCTATATAATGGATAATCTCACAAACGGATCAAATCCAAATGCTCTCCCTCAAATGGAGATGAGAGGAACTTCAAGCTTCCCTGTTGATGAGACAACCGGTATTACAATAAAGGGTAACTACGCGAATGTCCCGAATACTCCATTGTTTATACTAGATGGTTTTGAAACAACAGTTGAAAGGATCATAGATATGGATATGAACAGGATAGAGAGTGTTACTATTCTTAAGGATGCTTCGGCAAAAGCTCTCTATGGCTCTAAAGCTGCAAACGGTGTTGTGGTTATCGAAACCAAAAAGATGGCTGGCAACGATCAAAGAATCACATATACAGGAAGTATGGATATATCAATGCCGGACCTTTCAAGTTACAATCTTGCAAATGCAGCAGAGAAACTCGAGATAGAGAGGATTGAGGGCGTTTACAGTTATCCGGGTAATATAGACGAACAGTTAAAAGCAAATATACTCTATAACGATAGAAAGAGGCTTATCGAAGAGGGTCTAGACACATATTGGCTCTCAAAACCACTAAGGGTGGGTGTCGGTTCAAAACATAATGTTAATATAGAGCTTGGAGACAGCAAGAGTCTGAAAGGTATCGTCGATTTTACATATAATAAGATCAACGGAGTAATGAAGGACTCATACAGAAGAAACATATCCGGAAGTGTCAATCTATCATACAGATACCGTAACATTATCTTCAGGAATATTATGACTGCAACCAGCAACATCTCTCAGGAGAGCCCTTGGGGAGATTTTGGGACATATGCTGAAATGAATCCTTATTGGAGAAGCAACGATCCGGAAACCGGTCTATTACTCAGATGGGCAGAAGCTTCAACATATACTCCAAACCCAATGTATGATGCAACAATCGGAACATCTATCACTTCGAGCTATCTTGACTTCCTGAATAATTTCTATGTTGAGCTTAAACCTACCGAGCATATCAAGGTAACCGGCAGAGTCGGAATATCGGCAAAAAGAAGCGGAGCGGATGAATTTCTTCCTGCAAATCACTCAACATACTCTACCAGAGCATATATGGATAGAGTAGGAAATGATGTCCTGAGCATGAAAAGAGGTTCATACAGGCTGGACAATGGAAAGAGCAGCAGCTTCTCCGGTGATATTAACGCATCCTATACAAGAAATATTGACAGACACTATATTTTTGTCAATGTGGGTGCTTTTGTGTCAGAGACCTCTTATTCGGCTTATGTTAACAGGGCTGAGGGATTTCCCAACAATCAGGCAGCCGATATAACCTTTGCACGTCAATACGCTGAGGGTACAAGACCTGTCGGTATCTCCTCTTTAAACAGAGAGCTTAGCGTCCTGTCAACTGCCAACTACTCTTATGATAACAGGTATATGCTTGATGCAACATACAGATTAAGTGCATCATCACTCTATGGAAATGATAACAGATGGGCTCCGGGTTGGAGCGTCGGTATCGGTTGGAATATCAACAATGAAGGATTCTTGAAAGATTCAAAAGTTATAGAACAACTTAAGCTCAGAGCTTCTGTCGGACTTACCGGTAATCAGAATTTCAATACAAGTTATGCCGTAGGTACATATCAGTATTATACAGATTATAATTACAATGGTTTTACAGGTGCATACCTATCCAATCTGCCTAACCCTCAGCTATCCTGGGAGCAAAAGAAGGATTATAATATTGGTCTTGATGCAACAATAGGCCCGCTAAGACTAAGAGCCGACTATTATGACAGTTACACTGAAAATATGGTGACAGATATATATGTCTCTCCATCGACCGGTTTCTCGATTGTCAAGGATAATCTGGGACTTGTTCAGAATAAAGGTTATGAGGTAAATATGAATATAAACCTGTTTCAGAATAAGAACGGTTTCTTCAATATCTTCGGCTCAGTTACCTCCAATACAAACACGATCAAGAAACTCTCGGAAAGCATGAAGACATTTAATGCCCTGCAAGAGAAGGAGGCTGCTGATAAGGGGAATAATAAACCAGTGTTGATGTATAAGGACGGAATGTCTATGACTTCTATTTGGGCTGTAAGATCATTAGGTATTGACCCTATGAACGGACTTGAAGTATATCTTAAGAAGGATGGTACAAGAACATACGATTATGACCCGTTGGATCTTACTGTTGTTGGAGATACAAAACCAAAAGTAAGGGGCCATTTCGGATTTACAGCTGAATATAAAGGATTTGGTTTCAGCACAACATTCAGATATCTTGCAGGAGGACAGATGTACAATCAGACTCTTGTTGACAGGGTAGAGAATATTAATGTTGCGTTCAATGTTGATAAAAGGGTGCTTTCAGGAAGATGGCAAACACCGGGACAACATGCTCTATATAAAAGGTTAGGTACTTTTCAATATGAAGACGACCCTTTGGCACGTACAGAGGTTACAAGAGCAACAAGTCGTTTTGTACAGGACAGGAACGAGCTGACATGGGGTGCAGCATCGCTCTACTACGATTTTCCTAAATTCTTTACCGACAACTTGAAGATTCAGAGAGCCAGATTCTCTGTCTATATGAATGATATTTTAACCATATCATCAATAGAGCTTGAAAGGGGTCTTTCATATCCTTTTGCAAGGACACTCTCATGCTCTTTATCAATCACATTCTAACTTTTGCATTATGAAAAAGAATATTATAAGAATACTTATTATATCAACAGGCATATTGCTCACATCTTGCAATTCATGGCTGGATGTGACACCTCCCTCTCAAATCCGGGAAGAGGAGCAATTCAGCACAGTTGAGGGTTTCCAACAAGCTCTTATAGGCTGTTATATGGGAATGACCGATGAGATGCTTTATGGAAGAGCATTGACATGGTCTACAATAGAGTTAATGGGAGGTCAATATGTAGAACTTGCCTCGTCAAGCAGCAATGATTACAGTATATCCAAATATAAATACACCTCTTCAAATGCTATAAAGTATATTGACGGTATCTGGTCAAAATCATACAATGTTATCGCAAATGTGAACAATGCTTTGAAGTATATTGAACTCAAGAAAAAGACTCTGGATGAGATTAATTACAGGATCATAAAAGGTGAACTTCTTGCAATAAGAGCATACATGCATTTTGACCTTATGAGATTGTACGGATATGGAAATCTGGCTGCCAGAAATGATCTCTCTTCAAAATATGCAATTCCTTATGTAACCACTTTGGCAAAAGAGATGACAAAACAGCTGAGTTATCCTCAGACAATGACCTTATTGATAAATGATCTGAAAGAGGCGATATCTCTACTGGAGATCGACCCTGTAACCGGAAACCACCCAGCATCCTATTATGCAGATGTTAACATTGACAGATTCTATAATGAGCGTCAGCAGCGATTCAACTATTATGCAACAAGCCTGCTTCTTGCAAGGGTTTATATGTGGGAGGGCAGCAGTACAAGCATCACCAGTGCATTAACGCTTGCCAACAAAGTCATTACCGATGCAGAGCCAAAGGGTGTTATAACATGGGCTACAAGCACAGGCGTTTCAAAAGATGTTATAATGAAATCAGAACATTTGATGTCTCTTAACACTCAGAATCTTGTTACTAAAACAGCTGACTATTTCAAAATGGATATTTTAGCTACAGACTATAGGGCTCAATACATATCAAACAGCCGTATGATGAGTGTATATGAGGTTGAGGGAGCCGGAGTGACAGACTTCAGATTCTCAAAGCTTTTCAGCCAGAATACAGTTACTCTTGACGGGGCAAATGCCTATACACCATTGAAATACTATGGAACAAGTTCTACAAAAGATGTAAACAACTATATACCACTGATAAGAGTTCCGGAAGCATATTATATTGCTGCCGAATGCTATCTGAAACAGTCTGCACCAAATGTTGAAAATGCCCTGACTATGCTTAATACTGTAAGGCAAAAAAGAGGAATTACATCCGACCTCTCAGGGTTGAATGCAACAGACGCTATGAATGAAATTGTAAAAGAGTACAACAAAGAGTACTATTGTGAAGGTGTGATGTTTTTCCTATACAAAAGGCTGGGATTCCAGACAATTCCGGGTTACAGTCAAACTGCCGGAGATGATATTTATCTTCTGCCTTACCCTTCAATTGAATTACAAATGGGAAGACAACAGTAAATTATGACAATTATGAAAAGAATTATAAAAACATCCATTATTATCATGGTCCTCATTATTGCAGGATGCAAAAAAGATGAGGTAACGTTGTTTGACATCAATGACAGTGGTGTTATGTTCCCTGGAGCCGGAGATGCTAAGACTTATAAAGGATATAACTCTGCTGATGATATTTATTATGTCAACGAATCTTTTCTTAATGTACCTCTTACTCAAAACACCTATGTGGTTGACTTTCCGGTTCGTGTATCCGGAGACAGAGTTGTAGGGTTTGAGATTATAGAAGATTCCACTACTGCTGTGAGTACTCAATACGAAATAACAGAGGCTTTAATACCTGCTGGTCAAACATACGGAAGGATAAGATTCGTCCTTACCAGAGATGTTGCACTTGATGATGCTGCTGTCATGGTTGCAATCAGGTTGAAAGACTCGGAAGACCTTAAAGTAGGTTCAAATGAATACAGGAAAGGTATTCTGACTTGGAGCAATATGCTAGCTATGTTCCCGGCATCATCTTCATATACCAGGACATATAATTGTATAATACTAACTCCGCTTTCCAAGATAAGTACCTCTCGTGCCTACTATAGTCCCAATGCACATAAGGCAATCCTTGACGCACTAGGTTGGCCTATAACATACTGGCCAGCCTATTCCGGACAGTATGCAGATCCGAATACCGGAACAAATGCTATGTTGGGAGTTTACTATACAGATCTATACGCTCAGAAACTAAAAGCATACCTCGATGCATATGCTGAGGCGAATGGTGGAGTAAGACTGAAACACAATGCAGGCACAGATATAGGAAAGGATATTCAACCAAGAACAACCGGAGCCGTATATATCCCTTAATTAAAAATAGAGAATCATGAAAAATATAATATACTATTCGATAGTTTGTTTTTTTACATTACTGCTGGTAAGCAGTTGTTTTCAAGACAAATCATCTCTTGATACTAATAAAATAGATGAGATGGTGATCGAGGCTTCATCTATACCTTCGGTTTTAAGGGTGGAGTATCTGGAAGATGTGACATTTGAGCCAACAATAAAAGTCGGTGATAAAGTAAATCCGGAAGGGTTGACATACAGATGGGAGATCAATCAGACACCCGGTAATTCGAATCTGGTGACACTCTCTACTGACAGGAAGCTTCAGGCTACAATTACAAGCAAAATACTTTCTGCAGCCTATACTTTAGTTTTTACTGTAACTGACAAATATGGTATAGAGGTTCAGAAGAGCTGGCCTGTCTATGTCAGCAGCGCATTTCGTGAAGGGATTGTAGTAGCTGACACTAAAGATGGTGTGACTTCTGATCTTTCGCTGGTAATGGATCAAAATGTAACCACATCTTATTCAAAGGGTCTTACCATCAAACGTGACATCTGGAAAACAGCTACGGGAAGTTCAAATAACTCCTTAATCAAGAGTGTAACATACGCACTTCATAAAATGTCGTCACTTCTGGCAAAAAACATGGTTGTGACAATTACTGAGGATAATGACATAAATATGTATGATTGCGAGAACTACGCTCTATATAAAGATGCACAACAGATTTTCCCTGCAAAGAGTGCTTCTTTCATTCCCCAGGCGTTTCATACAGTCAACAACGCTTCCTGGTTATTGGTGGCAAACAATAAGGTATACTGTATAAACAGCAACAGTATTGTGACATCATTCATGCTCCCTGTCACCGGGACAAATAATGTCAATAACGCAATAGTAATACCTGATAACTCAGAAGGATACGGCCCATTAGCTTTGTGGTATGATAACACAACAGGAAAGATTCATAATGTCACTGCAACCTATTCTACCCCTGCTCAAGGCGGAGAGTATACCACCCAGGGTGTGTTTAACCCTGCAAATTTACCCGATAGAAATCTTGTAGCCGGAGATATCTCAATAGATGGACGTTGCCCGACAATGCTTATGAAGAATAATACAACCGGGAATTACGAACTCTACTCCATTTCAGTTTCATATGAGGGAGTCGATTATTCTACAATTCCATCAACACCAAAATTAAAAGCAGACCTTCCATCAGAACTCACACCAATTATCAATTCTGCAGTATCTGTTTTCTTCTGCGTGTTCGATCCTGTAATGTATGTTGCTACCACATCAAAGATATATGCAGTCAATTTTGGAGGAGGCATTGTATCTTATAGTGAAAAGTACAGTGCACCGGCAGGTGAGCAGATAACTCGTGCCAAACTTTATATGCAGGGAAGGTATAGGTTAAACAGAGGTGATTTTGACACAGTGGAAGGGCCTATATACGAAACCCCTTTAGCTCTTAATACCAAGGCAGTATTGGTGGCCACCCAAAAAAACACCTATGAGGGAAATATCTATCTTATACCTCAGGCATCGTCAGGTAATGGGACGCTCGATGCAACACAAGCAAAAAAATACACAGGATTTGGTAAAATACTGGATTTTACAGTCCAAGGACAATAAAAATATGAAAATACTAAACACACTTTTAGCACTTCTGATATTTTCGGGCCAACTTGTAGCAACGGAGATAAAGACAAAAGACACAACAGCAAGAAAAGATTCGGTTTCAAGCTATGACAAACTCTTCAAGGAGAAGCATGAAACAGTATCGGGCATGTTTAAACTTCACAAGATGAAAGGAAAGGTATATTTTGAAATACCGGTGAATATGCTTGGGAAGGAGATGCTCATAGCCTCTACAGTGACCGAGACCAGTGATAATGGAAATGGAATTGTTGGAAGCAAGGCAGATCCTGTTCATTTCATTTTCTCAAAATCAGGGGAGAGCGTACATATCAGAAGACTGAATTGTGATGTAGTTACTGATAATGCTGATTCAGGAATAGCAGATGCAATCAGGAAAAGCAACATCGGCTCAATTATAAAAAGTTTCAAGGTGGAGGCTTATTCTAAAGATAGTTCCGCTATTGTCATAGATATGACCGGATTTTTCACGGGGGAGAATAAAGATCTCTCCCCCTTTGACCAATACAGTCAATATACTATGTTTATGGGGCTTAAAAGAGATGTAAGCTTTCAACAGGAGAGATCTTTTATTGGCAACATTAAGGCCTTTACCGACAATGTGGCTGTATCCAGTACTTTGAGTTACACATACACTTTAACCGATCAAAGATCCAACAAAGCTTTAGCAAAGGACGTTCCTTTCACTGCCGTTGTCTCCAGATCAATTGTCTTGCTTAAGGATAAACCGGTCAGACCAAGGATTGCCGATTACAGAGTTGCAGTTTTCAATACGGGGAAATCACTCTTTGGTGAGAAAGAACAATCTTCAAAACCAATATACTATGCCAACAGATGGAATCTTGAACCATCTGATACGGCTGCTTTCAAAGCCGGGAAGCTGGTTGAACCAAAGAAACCTATAACTTTTTACATCGATACCAATTTCCCGGAGAGTTGGAAGCCAAAGATAAAAGAGGCAGTTGAACAATGGAATGAGCTTTTTGAAAAGGTTGGTTTTAAAAATGCCATCAAAGCGGTGGATTTTCCTACGAATGATTCTGAATTTGATCCTGATAACATTAAGTATTCTTGTATAAGATATGCACCTCTTGGCGTTGAGAATGCCATGGGCCCATCTTGGGTAGATCCCAGATCCGGTGAAATAATCAATGCTTCTGTCTATGTCTATCATGATATCATCAAATTATTGAATAACTGGATGTTTGTTCAGATCTCACCGGCAGATAAGAGATTACGTTCAAGGTATACACCTGATGATATTCTTAAAGATGGTATAAGATACGTAATAGCACATGAGATAGGGCACTGCCTTGGTTTTATGCACAATATGAGTGCCTCTAATGTTATACCTGTTGATTCACTCCGTTCTGCCACGTATACCCAGAAACATGGAACGACTACCTCAATCATGGATTATGCCAGATTCAACTATGTTGCTCAGCCAGGAGACATGGAGAGAGGAGTCAAGGTTACCCCCCCTCGATTTGGAGATTATGATAGATTCCTGATAAAGTGGTCATACTCTGTTTATCCGGATATAAAGACAGAAAAAGAGGAGTCAGATATCTTATCCAAAATGGTTAGTGATTCAATAAAGAATCCTGTTTACAGATATGGTTTGCAACTCTCTTATCCGCTCGATCCAAGATCACAGACAGAAGACTTGGGTGATGATGCGATAAAGGCATCTGAATACGGTATTAAGAATCTTAAGTATCTGATTGAGAATCTGAATTCATGGGTTGGAGCAGAGGATGAGGATTTCTCATATAGAAGTGATATCTATGAGGGTGTTGTATACCAATACATAAGATATATAAACCATATTTATGCTAATATTGGTGGTATATATCTGAATGAAGTGAAGGTTGCTGACGGAATTGAACCATTCAAGAGCGTAGAGAGAGAAAAACAACAGGCTGCCTTGAGATTTATCATGAGTCAGATTGGTCAACTCGAATGGCTTGACAATGAGACCTTAAAAAATAACCTTACCATTATGGGCTCGGCAAAGGAGTTGCTGGGTACAGTTCTGGCAAAGGCAATCATAGCCTCACCTTCAAAGGTTATGTTATCATCTTATATTTCTGAAGATCCATATACCTTTACTGAGTGTGCCGATGATGTATTCGACTTTGTCTGGAAACGTCCCAAAGGAAAAAATCTGACTTCTCTACAGAGATATCTCCAGACAGAATATATTAAGGGAACTATAGGGGAAAGTAAGGTATCTGCCTCTTTGGCCGGGATATCATCACCCGAAAATAAAAGTATGTTTGACATTCTTGAGTGTGAGGATAATCAGGGAATTTTCACCAAACAGTTACAACAACAGAGATTAATGGAAAAAACAAATACATCTGTTGCCTATGATATCCCATCACGAAAATTTGTAGTTACCCTTAATTATGAGAGTAATCACTATAAATATTTGTTAAAATCAAAAAAGACTTTGGAGTCTCTCGTAAGATCTGCTTCAAAAGATGATAAGTCACACTACGAACTGCTTTTAAAACAAGTTAATGCAGCTCTCAAGGTTGAATAGCAAAAAAGAATGGAAATGATAAAGAAAGCACTTATTATTATACAGATTCTGCTTAGTGTCACAATTCTTGATGCTCAGAATAAAAGAGCTGATAAAAATACACAGGCAAAGGCTGATACCACTAAAAAGCTATCAGCATATGAAAAGCTATTTGACAACAAAAAAAATGTTAAAACATCGGTTGGCATACTTACGCTCCACATTGTCGAAGGCAAGCTCTATTTCGAATTGCCTGTAAAACTTGTCGGGAAGAGCTTCCTAATGGGTTCTGTAGTAGACAATGTCAGCAATATGAATTTGGCATATTCGGGACAAAGGGCTTCCAGACCGATTCAAATATGTTTTACAAAGACAGACTCATTAGTTTTGATAAACCTCGTCTCTGCTCCGACGCTTGTAGACCCGGCTGATACCGGCATTAAAGAGGCTGTTAAAAGGAGCTCACTGCCTTCTGTACTGAATTCAAGCCCCATTCTTGCATTTAATAAGGACAGCAGTTGCGTGGTTTTCGATGCTACATCATTTTTCCTATCAGGAAGCAAATACATCGGAACGCTGAATGCTTCATCCATGGGCGGTTTCATGCAGGTTGTATCAACATTCAACAAGGAGCTCTCCTCCCTTAAAGATGTTGAGGCATACAAGAATAATGTGTCCATATTGAGCAACATGACCTACTCTTTGAAATCTTACATAATGGGTTTTGAATCAAATAAAGATGATTATCTGACATCGGAGATGAGAACAACACTCACACTTCTTCCGGAAGAGGATTTCCGTCCAAGATTTGCTGATTACAGAATAGGTACAAGTGTCACTGAATTTGCTAAATTTGACAGCAAGCAACAAGGATCACAGATAAAATACCTGGCTAACAGATGGAGAATTCTTCCGGATAAGCCGATAATAATATATGTTGACACACTCTTCCCTTATAAATGGAGAGAGTCTGTTAAAAAAGGTATTCTTAAGTGGAATGAGGCTTTTGAGAGAGCCGGTTACAAAAACGCCATCAAAGTATATGATTATCCTAGAAAATCGGAAAATCCTGAATTTAACTCGGGTAATATATCATATAGTTGTGTGAAGTTTGCACAGACACCATCAAGGGCGATTTCCCATCAGGTTAATGTGGATCCGCGTAATGGAGAGATACTTAGTGCCAATATCGTATTTTATAGAGATTCTCCTCTAACCCTTCAGCGTGAAAGAATATACCAGACAGCTTTAGTAGAGCCGGCAGTGAGGAGTTATGAACTCCCGGAGGAAATTTTATGCTCTTCCATAGAATTGGCAATGACAAGAGAGATGGGTTTTTGCCTTGGACTCACAGCGAACCTCGCCTCTTCTTCCTGGATGCCTGTCGATTCTTTGAGGTCGGCAACCTTTACTCAAAGGGAGGGTATAACCTCTTCTGTGATGGATCAGATAAAATATAACTATGTAGCTCAGCCTGGCGATATTGAAAAGGGTGTCAGACTGACTGCAGACAAACTTGGCCCGTATGATTACTACGTTATAAAGTGGTTATACGGGGAATTTCCATCAGCAACGACTCTGGAACAGGAGAAACTCCTTCTCAATAAAATGATTACAGAAAAATCTAGTGATCCAAGATACTATTATGGAAGAGAACAGAGTGGTAAGGCATATTTTGATCCTCGCGCCGTTATTGAGGATCTTGGTGATGATAAAATAAAAGCAACAAAGTATGGTATCAATACTCTCAAGTATGTGAGTGAAAATGGTGCGGATTGGGTTAACAAAGATGAGGTGGATTATTCATACAGAGAGCTTTTCCCTGATTTTATCTTTCTTAAGATTTATGATTATTACAGAGCTCTCATGGTTAATCTGGGTGGTATTCAGATAAACTATAAATACGAAGGAGATAAAATTCCTGCCTATATACCGGTTGAAAAGAGAGTACAGAAAGAGAGTCTTTTATATATGTTGAACCAAACAGAAGATTTTGAATGGCTCAACAATAAAAAGATGCTTATGATGTCTGGTATGAATCAAACATTTTCAGATTTCTATGCTTTAAACCTTATAAAGATGGTTTTCTCGAGGATACCAATGGTTAGTTTTGCCGCAACAAAATCTTCAGATCCCTATTCAGTTGATGAAATGATCGGAGATATCAATGATTTTGCTCTTAAAAACATCCGTAAAGGAGAAGAACCAACATTTGCTCAGAAAACAACTCTTTTGATAATGAGTAAATTCCTGATAAGTGAAAGCAACTTGCCGAAAGTTATTGAGGCAAGAGCTAAGAAAAAGGATGCGTTTGGATTAGTCGACGATAATAACTGGTTCTCAATAGAAAATGTAATGAGCCGTTGTTATGGAAAGGAACTATTAATTGATGTAGATAGTGATTATCAGAGATCCGGATTCGAACCATTGGAATCAATAAAGTACCTGACCATGGAAGATCTTTCTCCGGTCTATTATCAGCACCTGAAATCGCTCAGGTCAGAACTCAGAAAGGGTGTTTCCGGATTGAAAGATGGTGAAGGAAAGGATTTGATTAATTATATGATTTTATCAATAGACAAAAGCTTTGGAATTTAGTTAAGTTAGGTGGTTAAGTACAATAATCTTGTCTATTATAATCCCGGGGAGAATAATCTCCCCGGGATTTTTGATTCACCGGTAAATTAGTGTTTATACCTTAATTTCTAATCAAAACGGATTCGTTTTGGACATTAAGTTGTGTATTCATTATCTCAACATCTTCGATAAGAAGGGATTTTGGTGCAACGATTGATGTGGGTATGTTGCCATTATATAGATAGTTATAAACAGTATTCTCTTTATTGACTCCAAGGACTCTTTTCAGTTTTGAGAGTTGTATCGGCGAGATTTCAGCTCCGATAAGGAGCGTTTCAGTGCCGTCTTTAACCGATACTTTATAGATATATTGATTTGTATCTCCATTTATACTCCTTACAATATAAGCATAATCCAAGCCTTCTTCAATGGCAGCGTTTATAAGCTGAGCCTTAAGTTCTGCCGAGGTTGAACCCTTGGACGCATTAATTATAAGCGTTCCTGGTGCAACCCCAATAGGAATAGATCTGGGAGAAGCTCCATACCTTAGACTTCCAGTTGACTCTTTGATCTTTTTTGTCGGGACTCTGGTGCTCAATAGTGATTTTAAAATGCCATTCTCTATTATTCTCAGCTCTTTGGTAGGAGATATACCTTGAGCATCATAGTTGTATGATCCTATTAATGGTTCTCCGTTATAATATTGCATATCAGAATAATTTGTCACATTCAGCCTGCTGTCTATTACTTTTTTGTTTATACGGTCTTCTAAAGGTTTTATATTTAATTTTCCTGTTACACTTTCCGGTCTGAATACTGATGACATCACTGATATTGGCTTCCTGTATGCCATTATACCTGAAGGAGATACGAGATTCCACACAAAAATCTCCGCTGAAGCAACATCCTCAAAAAGAACAGGACCAAGATAGTATTCATCCATATTTTCTGCACCCCTGATAGCTTCCAGATTACTTGCAAATTTTTCTACAACAGCGGACAGAGCTTCTATGGAAGGGAGTTTCTCTAAGGATTTTGCATAAATGACCTTTTTATCCTCCAGAATTTGTCCTTTCTGGTTTCTAACTTTACCTTTCATTGTTAAAGCAACGTATTCAACCGGCTCTTTGATTTTTGTGCCCTCAGTGGTTAAATAATAATAGATTGTCTGAATTTCATCTATATCAACTGATGAAGAAAAGGTGTAAGGGTATTTTATAAAAATCTTAGACAGAGTATTTGAAATATTTTCATATACCTTACTGTCAGGATTGAACTCAGGTAATTCCGGAGTGGATACCTCCACTTTTTTTAAAGGCAGCATGTCAGGCAATGCTCTCTCCTCATCGGACAATGTGGCTGTTTTAATTCCTGTTTGTTTTGATTTATATACTTCTACGGCAAATTTATATGCGATATCTGAGGTCTTCCAGAAATTTCTTCTCAATTGCTCATAATTATCATCAGAACATGTAAAGAAGTTTGAATTGACTCCATTTCCTGTATATGAATAGTCACTGGAAAACTGATTATTTCCGACATAAAGATTTACACAGTTGAATCTCTCTCTGGGAATTTCTTTAATATAAGTAACAGATCCAAGAGTACTGCTTACCGAAATATATTTGTTTTCAGCTACTGTGTAACCAACTAAAAAAGTGGCCGGGGCATCCGGAAGATGAAGCTCGTTTTTTGTGCGGTTCATCTCATCCTGCATGGCTTTAAATAGTATACCATCTCTTTTCTGTCCAAACAAAGCAAACACTGATGCTATCTGAATGATAAGCAGTGAGCAGAGTGTTCTCATTATATGTTTATTTCTCATTAATTTATTGTTAAAGGTTTTTTCTTATCAAGGACGTGATAATAAAGCTGGTGTTACACTCGGTTTTGCCTTTTTTTGAAGCTCAACTTTATTAACAAGAATGGTTGGTGAGACTGCAGTCACGGGAACATTTCCAGATGTGGCGCCACAAGTCCCGGTAAACACCTCAAAATCCCCACCTGCATATTCAATGTTTGAGAACATTGAGAGGGGAGTGCCAATCATATCCACACCCCTTACAAGTTCATCCTTTCTACCGTCTACATAAATCTTGTAAACTTCAAGAGGGGTTACATTGAATGAATTTGTAGCAGATCTTCCTATTTGAGTGAATCCACCCGTAACAGATTTAATGAAGTATCCATACTCCTTACCTTGCTTCTTTGCCTCATCTGTCAGGAGTTTTCTCAGCTCAGCATCACTTTTGTATTCAGTGGTTTCTACTATTAAATTTGACTGACGTGATGTCGGGTCATATTCAAATTCAGCTCTTGCATGACCGTTTGATTTTAGAAATCCCGTAAGTCCGGTCCGGGTCATTAAAAAATTCTCCAACTTACCCTCTTTAACAACCTCAACCCTTTCTCCTCTTACGCCTTGTTCATCAAAGATGTAGTATCCGTTTAACGGATGACCATGATATCTCTGCATTGTTGGGTCCATAATTACATTAAGACTTTTGGGAAGCACATAGTCTCCTACCATATTTTTAAATGTCTGCCCGTCTGCATCACTTTTCATCTTTTGTCCTTCGACCCTATGGCCAAATATTTCATGGAAAAAGACACCGCTTGCTGAGCCGGACAATAATGCCGGTCCAGTATACGGTTGCACAAGTGGAGCAACTTTCAGTTCAGAAAGTTTCACAGACATAGCCTTGATATCCTTATTGATTTCAGATTCAGAAGGAAGCTCTTCCAGAGTAAAGGCCATATAGCTTTTATTTAACGGTAGTTCCATTCCATCTTCAGCCATAGAGGATCCGGATATGGTCAAAATTATATAAACTCTGTTTTCAGCTATCTCAGCTCCTTCGGTTGAAACAAAATACTTCCTCCAAATTTGGTAACTCAGTATTGCACTGGCAGAAATAATATTTTTGTTTTCTGCGAGTTGGGCAGTGTACTTGTTCAGCTTCTTCTTCCATAAATCAATATCAAAGGCAATATGATCTCCTTTAAGAGCCGGCTCGAAATACTTTTCTGCTGTTGCCTTCGTAAAATCGGGTGATTTATCTTCATTTTCAATTTGTACACCTTTTTTTGCCTTGGCTGTTTCAAAATTTGACTTAGCAAATTTGTAACGATTGTTGACCTCCTCGCGGATTATCTCCTTAAACGCCTCTTCACAATTCTGTATGTCAATAGGCAGAAGGTTTGAAGGGCGACCACCAAAACTAATGGCAGGACTCCCGCTTTCTATCTCATGGAAATTGTCGAATTCCGGAGACCCTATTCTGATTTGAGGAACAAAGATTACCTGTTTATCCACCTCAATTGTATTAGTTCCGCCCATTGAGGATTTAATAGTACGAGAGTAATTATCTGTTACTCTGTAATTCATGTAGTAAGGTGGGTACTCTCCTTTCTGAAGTGTAGTCATCTGGCTTTTAAGCTCTTCCTTTAAAAGATCCAGCATCTTGTCCTGAGCGGATATAGAGGCGAATACAATCAAAAAGGTAGTTAACATTAAAATTTTTTTCATTGGTTTGTAATAAAATATGATTTATATTTTAATCTATAGTTAGCAAAGGAGCGGTCTCGGAAATTTAAAACTCCAAAACCGCTCCGGGAATTCAGCTAAGAGTATTTTACTTACTAGACTATTCTTTCATACTGCTTAGTGTATTGGAAAATTGAGTCGCTTCATATCCATAGTTTTTAGCTCCTTTTGCAAAGTACGCCTTTGTTGCCATGCGTTGCTCCGGAGAAAACTTAGAAACTTTACTACTCAACAATCCGTTAAGAATTCCTTTATAAGCCCCATTAGGTAAATTCCAAACATAATGATCATAATATCTAATCATCCCATCGTAGTCTTTCTGAATAACAAACAGGGCAATAATGCCAATATGCTTTTCAGCGTCATCCATAGGCATATCCAACATTGATGTGAGCAAAGCAGCTTTACGTACATCTTCGACAGTATAGTTATGTGGACGTTCGGCAGCAACTAGATACATTCCTTTGCGGTACAAGTTGAAAATCATCCAATTGACATTTTCTGTGCCCATAGCCCGGTTTAGGTATGGTTTATCAAGCATGAGCCTGTCGAAACGTTCGCTTCTGTAATCCAGTTCACTGAAGAAAAGTTGCATGAATTCAGTGTTGTAACGTTCAAAGTCACCGGCATTATTATAGATACTGTCCAAAACAGGACCGGTATCTTTTCCGTACTCCATCATGGCTTTTACGTATTTGATGCCATTTGCCATAGTTTTGTCTGTCTCATAAGCCTTTTTTAATCCAACCAGGGAATTTTCAGGGTTCAAAGCCTCATCTACCCGTTTTATGAATGAAGAAGCACTTTCAGCTCCACCTACAATCCGGTTTAATTCAGTTCCCTTCGAATCAAGAATCAGAAATGTCGGAAATGCCTTTACATCGAACTTCTTCATAAGTTCTACTCCTTCACCCACCTCCATATCAACTTTCAGACAGACAAATTTGGGATTAAAGTAGTTGCCGCACTCTTCCAACGGGAAGATCTGCATCGCCATTTTAGCACAAGGAGCACACCACTTAGTATAGCAGTCAATGAAGATCATCTTCTTTTGTGACGATGCCTTGGCAATAGCCTCTTTTAAACTTAGATGTTCAAATTTGGTCCCTTTTTCCTGAGCCATCAGGCTGTTGTTGAACAAAAGGGAACCAATAAATATAATTAATGCGATAGTGCGTTTCATCTCTATTTCTTTAATTCTGTTTCTATAATCTCTTTAAGCTTGGGACTGGATGGTCTTGGTGCATTAAAACTAACTGTCTTGCCCTCCTTGGAGAATACAATAAACTGTGGTACAGCTTCAATTTTGTAATCATTGATAATTACACCCTCGCGATTGGTATATAATTGGACTCCGAGTAAATTTTCTTTTTTTACCATATCTGCCCAATCTTTATGGTTGGTATCGAGTGAAAGACCTATAAAGACTACATCTTTGCCTTGCAACTCCTCTTCCAGTTTTTTGAGGCTTGGGAATTCTGCGCGACATGGAGCACACCATGAAGCCCAAACATCTATGACCACCACTTTGCCTTTATAGTCAGAAAGCTTCCGTTGTACATTGTCGATATCCGGGTATGAAAAATCTACCCAGTTACCACCGGCCATTCTAAGAGACAATATTCTGTATAACTTTTCAAAACGCTCGTTTTGTTCCTTTGTGACAAAGAATTTCTTGTATTTTCCTGCGAAAACATTCAGATCTTCATTTATACAATTATTCTCCATGCCCCATAGTGCCACTTCTCCTTTCAACTCATTGCAAGATATGTTATCAATGGCAAAAGTTATACCTGTACCCATTCGTTTGTTGCTAATACACTCTTTGGCAAAGCCGTACATCAACATCAGATCATAGCCAAAGGGAAGTTCCAGAATTTTCATGGAATTAAAATTATCCTGAGAAAAAAGGTTTTTGATATATTCAGGATACGCATCGCTTGGAAATGAACGTCCTTGAGCATATAATTGCAATACATCATTCTGCAGACTGAAAGGCAACATAAATTTAATGTAATTGTCAAAATTGACATTGCCGGTTTTGACTTGCTTTACAAAGTTCAAAGCCTGAGGAGTTATCTCGTTTAATACTTTGGCAATTTCATCTTCACTCACTGCCCTGGCTTTGTTGGTGTACATCATTTCGTGCAATGGGTTGATGATTTTATAGTAATTGGCAAATACCTGGTTTTCCTTGTTGAGTTCCCCGGCATAATTGATCTTGCCGTTTTCCACATTAATTTCTACCGTATTGTCCGGAGCAATGTATACAGGAAAATATTCTCCATTAGTCCCTACATAGCAAATCTTATTAAACATATTCTGATCAGGGCCTATTCCAAATTGGAAGGTATATGCACCCTTTTTCATCACGTTTTCCAATACATGTTTCATTTGACCTTTATCCTTAAGGAATACATGAATATCCTCACACAAGACGTCCTTGTATGCAATTCGTTTGAAAGATCCCTTCAAAACGGAATTCTGGGCAGAGGCCAATGATACAGACCCCAAAATAACACAGAGAGCTATTAAAATTTGTTTCTTCATTTATGTTTTATTTAAGATTTAAACCTGTTTTTTCAATAATGTCCTTTATTATTGCATATTTGATCATAATTTTCTCAAATGTCCCATATTTGCTGACAAAGTCTTCCTGAGGGCCGGAAAGAATAGCTTCCAGATACATATTCACATCCATCCAAGTGCTTTTTGGAGTGTAATAGGTGCTGGTTGGGTCAGTTGAAAGGAATCCTACGGTGTTGACATTTATTGGAACACCTGCCGGCAGACCTGTGATGTATGAAGAACTTAAGTAATAGGTGTAAAGCCCGTAGATGTTTTTTGTTGGACACAAAGCAGACGAGACTTTAGAGAATTTTTCGAGTTCAGTGTCAAATCGTCCTTGATTGATAATATAGTCTGACAAGGCAGCACGTAATACAGCTCCGTTGAATTTTTTCTTTTGATCATCTGTCATGGTTGACAATTTGGATGCAGAGGAAATCACTAGTGTATTCATCCCTTTAAATGCTGCATTGCCAAATGACAGGCTGGTCATACTCTCTACAAGAAGGAAGCTATGGATATGAATAGCAGCCGGGATAAGAGGCATGATGTTCTCTTTAAGATAGCTAATAGCATCCGGCACACTCTGTTTTGAGCAGTATGTCAAAGAACTGATAGTAGGGGAGCTGGTTGAAGTAGCCATTCCACCCATAGAATAATTCAACGAAAGCAGCTCATAATGCATATACTTGTTTCCCCAAACGTCAACTCTTTCCTGAACACCGATTGTGTCATTATAGAATACGGGAATTCCGAATTCCTTATAAAACAGATACGCTGCGTGGTCGGCTGGATCAGAAGGATTGTCCACTAAAACGAACCAATCCTTATCATAATCCGGAAACTTAGTTACCTCTTCCTTTTGGCATGATGCACAAAAAATCACAAGAGCCAGAGTTATTATAGTTAATCTTTTCATATCTTAATATTTAATCAGGTTACGTGTTTTACGTTCCAAATTTTTTATAGAACCCCTGTTATATGATATTACATAGTCAGGGACTGGGACTACCCATGCAGCTTGATCCTTATCATAAGATTCCAATTCAAAATATCCTGTCAGGTAATTCATTTTTGAATTTTCATCATAAGAGTAGGATGGGTGGCGAATAATAAAGTTCTTGTCGAGTGGATACTTGCTGTTTACTGCATAACGACGCAGATCAAACCAACGGTGTCCTTCAAAACAGAGTTCACGACGTCGCTCATCACGAATAAATGAAACCAGTTCACTTTCAGTTGAAGGGATATCATTTATTGCGCCGGAAGCAAAACGTTTTATGTGTAACTTATCCAGAGCCTGGCGTGCATCTTCGGTTCTGCCAAGCATTGTTAGAGCCTCAGCACGGTTTAGGATAACCTCCGGATATCTGATTGCAAAAACTGATGATACAACCTCAGGATCGTTGTAAGTTTTCCAAGTCGTATATTTTCCGGGAATAGGTGCCCTGTTTTTAGATGAAGGATAAAAGAATTTAGTCAATCGAAGGTCACCCGGCTGGTATTTGTCAATCAAGTTGTTTGAAGCCTTGAAGGCAGATGCGCGGTTATCATTGCCACTCCATGCAGAGAGAGAGTCGTTCATGAAAACGGCTGGGATTTCATTACCACTGACCGTAAATATTGTCTCAGTCGAAGAGTAGAATGTTGAACTGGTTTTAGGTGCTACAGTATTTAGGTCGAGAAGAGTGTAGCTCATTCTATCCACATCTTCTGCTGCCTTGACGGCCTCATCATACCTCTCCATGTACAGGTAGACACGACTTTGAAAAGCCTTGACGGCACCAATCCCTACACGTATCTTTTTATCAGGTGTATATCCCTCCAAATTGGTGGCAGCCTGTTCGAGGTCAGAGACTATTTGGTTGTACACCTCTTCATTAGTGGCCCGAGAAAAATATTTTACCTCTACTACCTCAGTCGTTTTTAATGGCACTCCAAAATCAGATGAAGCAGTTGCCTTAGAGTAGGGTAGCCCATAGATATTGTTCAGGTAAAAATAATAAAAGGCACGCAGGAAATATGCTTCGCCGGCTATGTGAGATAGAAGTACTTTATCTACTCCCTTTTTATCTGATAGTTGTGTTGCCTGAAAGATAATAGAGTTGAGAGCTCCTATTTTCTTGTACATTTTTTCCCATTGGGTGTCTTCCCATTTTTTCGAAAACACATCCATAAATGGAGAGTTAGACCAATTGTGTAAACCACTAAATTTATAGAGTGGGGTTTCCTGGTCACTGGCAACATTGTCCCATACAAAAACCTCAGCATCATCATCCATTACATGAAGCCACGGATAGTTGAAGGTACTTACCAATCCTTCGAGATTACCCTTAGTCATAGTTGCTTGAGAATATATAGAGAGTGACGGAGTATTGAGAAAGGCTTCACCAATCATAAGATATTCCAGATCTTGTGCTGTTTCGCAATACCTTAAATCTGTCGAGTATTCTTCCAGAAAATTGCTGCATGATGTCAATAAGATTGACACAAGAATATATAGTGTAAATTTCTTCATATCAG
>JAQVBQ010000110.1 GCA_028690215.1 Bacteroidales bacterium
ATGCCGGTGGGATCCCGTCTTCCAGATTAAGCACAATGGGTTTGTGTGCCTTGCATGCAAGAGTGGTTTTCCCGACACCTTCCCCACCATAGATACAAATCCGAGGTGGTTTAGCGAGGTTAGTTTTTAGTTCAGCTAAGTTATAAGCCATGTTCGTTTCCTTTTTTGTTTTGTTTTGTTTGTAACAACATCTCTGCTGTTGCTAGTCTATTAGACACATTAGTATATATACTTATCTATTTGTAAAAGGATGTAAAAAAGAGTTATGTATATTTACAAAATTGGTTGTGTCATGTAGGTTTCTCCGTGTCTGACATTTTATCAAATATATCATATATAGATGTGATTAAAGATATCATGTCAGGATCAATTTTATCTTCCTTAGAAAGATAGAGAATACCCCTCATTTTCCATTCGGCTTGTTTTGCAGTTAAAATACCATAATTATAATCATTGACTACATTTGATACTTTGACAGGGTAATTAGTAATAAATGGCATAGTTCAAAAAAATTAAGCGTATGTCAGATTTCCATCTTTTACAGTCAGGGTGTAATTTCCCTTTAAGGCTACAGATGATCCATTCTCATTCCGGATGTTGTAAGCGTTTACACCGCTTCTGATAACCTGCCAAACAGCTCCACGGGTTCCAACTAATTCAAAGTCTACTGTTTCCCCAAGGTCATTTGTGTAACTTACGCTTTTTACTTCTTTGTTTCCGAGTTTCATTTTACTTACCTCTACTAATATATTAGGCTTTAAAGTATATATACTTATCTATTTGTAATGCAACAGATTAGTATATATACTTATAACTACAATTAATATGTATGTCAACGGAAGAATATATTTGCCCATATTGCGGGCATGTATGGAATCGCAAAACAGATACAAAAAGCAGAGCATGCCCAAAATGTCACCGAACGATTATCCCGAGAACTCCACGGCCGTTTTTGAGGTGTAACCGGTGCGGCAACACATGGGAACCAAGAGCATCGGGTAAGCTCCCGGGCACGTGCCCCGCGTGTAAATCGCCATACTGGAATAAGGAGCGGGTGCGGTGACGGCCGCCCAATCCGAAGAATCACAAGCGAACATGAAAACAGCGTATGCATGTTATACATGCACACACGCTATATTACCGGAAGGGTATTGGTGGAACCCCGCCCACATGGTCACATGCACTAAGACCCATACACCAACGATCATTCCCGCTAAGAAAAAATGCCAGAAATATACTATCATTCAATGAACTCTATGTTAGTTTGTAGATTTTGAAATCTGTAATAATACAATAGATAAGTATATATACTTTCGAGTCTAATATATTATTGTAGTAAGATTAACTACAAGGAGAAACTAAAATGAACTTAAGAGAAACATCACCAGCAAACAAATACCTTGAGAGCATCCATGCGGCACAGATCGAATTATTAAAGCTCCACATCTCTAAAGATGAATTTATAACCACACTCGGACAGGTCGAGCGGGAAGCCAGAATGGATTCTGACATCTCAGAAGTAGAGTACGGATTAATCAAAGCAGTTTACGAAATTGCACGCGGTGAGTAATAATGGCAACTAAACTTACCACTAACGAAAAGATCGTTAACAAACTTATTGATAGTATAGAAAAGACCGAAAAGTTACCCTGGCATGCAGGGTGGGTGTCAGGGGGGCTCCCAATGAATTTTACAACCGGCAAACATTACAATGGGATCAATATTCTTATGTTGTGGTGCGGAGGGTTTACCCACTCTAAATTTGCGACGTATAAACAGATCGAAGCAAAAGGCGGGCAGGTAAAGAAAGGCGAGAAAGGAACACCTGTAATCTATTACAACGTATCTGAGAAGCTCGCTAAAGACAAAGAAACAGAAGAAGAAAAGGTAAAGCGTATCCCCTTCGCTAAACTCTCTTATGCCTTCAACATCTCACAGACTGAGGGGATTATGGAAGAAGCTATAGAAACAGGGGAACACGTAACAGCCGAACAGTTCATTCGTTCAATCCCGGCAAAGATCATTCACGGGTATGATCCTTGTTATGTTCCAAAGAGCGACGAGATACGGATCCCACTGAGAAGCGATGTAGAAACCGAAGAGAGATATTATAGTGTTCTCTTCCATGAGCTTATACACTGGACTGGGGCAGAAGGGCGTATGAACAGGGATTTGACCCTCTACCATGAAAATATGGACAAACACTCGTTTGAAGAACTCGTGGCAGAAATCGGAAGTGCGTTTTTATTAGCTGAGTTTGGTATGAAACCATGTGAAGAACAGAACGCGGCATATGTCAAAGGATGGGCAGAAAAGATCAATGCGGATAAAAGCATGGTAGTTAAAGCCGCATCCCAAGCATCGAAAGCAGTTGAGTATTTACTCAACTTATCGAACATCTCTTTTTAATATATCTTATAAACAATAGATTAATGTATATTAAACAATAATATACAACGTGAAACTATTTATTGGATATTGCTTATGAGATTCGAAAACATAGATATCAATGAACTTTTGCCGGATGCTAAAAACCCTCGTAAAGATTTAAAACCTGAGGATCCTGAATTTAATAAAATCAATACATCCATAGAAAAGTTCGGGTTTTTAGAGCCTATTGTATTTAATACTCGCACTAAGAAGATACTTGGCGGACATCAGCGTATTAAAACCCTTAAACATAGAGGGGTATCGGAACTGCATGTCATTAAGTTAGGTGCGTATTCATGGGGTTTTACTGATAATGAGTTAAAAGAGTTAACCCCTTCGGAAGAGAACGCCGCCAACATAGCTTTAAATAAAGCTCAGGGTGATTGGGACATGGATCAGTTAATTATTAATCTTCAAGAGTTGAAAGATGAAGATTTTGATATCGAGTTAACCGGGTTTGATGATATCGAATTTAGTCAGTTCATAGAGGATATGAACACATTAAAAACACCTATCCCCGAATCAGAAAGAGAGTATGATGAGTCTATAGCGAGTGATGTGGAAATGATAACATGCCCTCATTGTGGGGAGGTATTCCCTAAATGAGTTTTAATGTAGTATCTCTATTTGCAGGAGCTGGGGGTTCATCAACAGGGTATGTTATGGCAGGCGGTAAAGTTAAACTCGCGGTTGAATGGGATGATAACGCAGTTGCGACCTATAAAGCCAACTATCCGAACACTCCAATTTATCATGGGGATGTATGCCAATTATCAGTTGAAGAGATCCTTAAAACTATTGGGTTAAAATCAAGTGAACTTGATATCTTGGATGGCTCCCCACCATGTCAGGGATTTAGCACAGCTGGAAAACGGGACTTCTGCGATACACGGAACCAACTTTTTAAAGAATATGTAAGGATACTTAGAGGATTACAACCTAAAGTATTTGTAATGGAAAATGTATCTGGAATGGTTAAAGGTAAAATGAAACTAATCTTTGCTGAAATCCTTAAAGAGTTAAAAGAATCAGGATATCAAGTAAAAGCCAAGTTAATGAATGCACAGTATTATGGTGTCCCTCAATCAAGGCAACGGATGATATTTATCGGGGTGCGAAATGATTTAAATATTGCACCATCCCACCCAAACCCACAATCAAATATAATTACCGTGGGTGATGCATTACAGGGGTTAAAGGATATTGGTGAGATAGTGTACCCTGAGGGTAAAGCTAAAACGATTGGTTTGTTATTAAAACCATGGCAGGATGGGTCAGATATTACTAAAGGCTCATCGTTTGGATTAAAAAAGTTAGATATGAATAAGCCTTCACGAACGATCACAAAAACAGTTCGCAAATCTATGTGTGGTCATCTTCACCCATTGGAGAATAGATTTATGACAATAAACGAATTGAAGCGATTACATACTTTCCCAGATAATTATATATTCTTAGGTAAGTTTGAAGAGAAATGGGCGCGTATTGGTAACTCAGTCCCCCCGTTCCTTATGAAAGCCATAGCAGAACATATAGATAATAATATCCTTAAACAGTGTATTGATAAATGACTAAACCAAAGTTGCCAGAGGACCTCCTGAAGAGAGGGCGCAAACCCATAGAGATAGATTATGACATGGCAGAGAAATACTCATCTATTATGTGTACTCAGTCTGAAATCGCTTCTTTATTGGGCGTATCATTGTCTAAATTAGAACACGACCCTGAATTTTTGCGGATTCATAAAAAAGGAATGGAGCAGGGTAAAGCATCTCTCCGCCGGATGCAATACGGTGCGGCCAAGAAAGGAAATGCCACTATGCTGATATGGTTAGGTAAACAATATTTAGGTCAAAATGACAAACAGGAAATAACAGGATTAATGGGCATCATGTTTGTTGATAATGTGCCGAAAGACGCGACCAAACCAAACAGCACGGCTGACAATTTAGATGTTGAAGAGATATATTAAAGATTTTTTAACCCCCGCTTTTTATCATGCGTGGCTAGCACTGTCCGACCCGAAATATACGTATTATGTGTTTAAGGGTGGTCGTAACTCAGGGAAAAGCACGTTTGTATCTATGTGCATCATCATTCTGATGATGAAGTTCCCCGTGAATACTCTCGTCGTTCGTAAGGTGGCCAATACTCTCAGCGAGTCTGTTTATGAACAGCTGATAGAG
>JAQVBQ010000033.1 GCA_028690215.1 Bacteroidales bacterium
ATATACCTTCTCTCCTGGGAAAAAGAGAGTGGAGTCTCAATGTTGACAAGAACAAACATTACAAACTGGATGTACGCATCCTTGACACAAAGGCTATAAGCGAGCTGTTACTCCCGGGACTGAAGATAGCGGATAGGACCTCTTTGAATGCATCCATTGATGAAAATGACAATCTTAATGTTACGCTCTCCTCCGGAGAGATCGGCTATAAAGGTTACAACATCAGCAATCTGTTTATGAAGATGGATTCGGGTAAAGAGAAAATCGAGACCGACATAAGATCAACAGGGATAAATATCTCAAATATAATTCTTGACAGCAACAAAGTCGTTTTGTCTGCGAGCAACGATACCATCAATATCCGGACAGCATTTTCCAATGACAGCGACATCAAAAACAGGATACTACTCAGCACAAAGACCAATGTAAGGCGCGACTCTTTGTTAAATATTCCGATACTCGACATTTGCCTCAATCCATCAAGGATGATTTTCAACAATCAGCTATGGACTCTTTCCAAATCAAAAGTAACAGTGAACGGGAAGAACATTGATATCGAAGGATTCCGTCTGGAAAACAACAATCAGCACATTGCCGTTGACGGAAGCATATCTCCTCTTGAGAAATCCTCACTTGACCTTCAGGTAAACAATCTCGACATTTCGGCCTTCAATGCTTTCATGAAGAAACCGATGGATTTCGCGGGTATATTCTCCGGCAATGCCACTCTGGTAGATCTCTACAACAACCCCCAGATAATAATGAATCTGAAAGGTGAAAGAGCCGCTGTAGCAAAGAGTGATATTGGCACATTGATAGTTTCCAGCACATGGGATAACAACAATAAAAAATTCGACCTGCTTGTTTATAATGACCTGGATGGCCATCGCTCAATGCAGGTTAACGGAACATACACTCCAAAAGGAAAATACCTGGATGTAGAGGGCAACTTTTCCAATTTAAAACCCGGCTATGCCTCTCCGTTTTTCACAGGGATAGTCTCCAATCTGACCGGAGGAATATATGGCAGGATGTATTGCAAAGGCCCTATTGACAAGCTTGTTCTTTCAAGCGACGACGCCTATGTGAAAGAACTCTCGTTTACGGTAGATTTCACTAAGGTAAGATATACTGTAAACGGTAAGACCAAACTTCACGACAAGGGTCTCACTCTTGCAGATGCTGTTATTTCAGACCAATACGGAGCAACCGGCCATGTAACCGGAGGACTTACGTACAAACATTTCCGCAATCTCGGATTCAATGCCCTTATCAACTTTAACAACATGGAGGTGATTGATCTGACGGAAAACGACAACAGCACATTCTATGGCAAGGCATTCGGAAGCGGTCTGTTCAGCCTTAACGGAGATCTCAGGAAGATTACGATGGATATCTCTGCATCATCGAACAGAAACACTGAGATACACATACCTCTGGCAAGTACATCCGAAGCTGTCAACTCAAACCTTCTGAGTTTTGTTCAAAACAGCACCTTCACTGCGGATAAGATAACCATCCGGAAAGAGGGGGAGAAAAAGAAGGCCCCTTCTACCGAAATGAGTGTCCAGCTTAAAATTAACATTACTCCTGAAGCAGCTATGTATATAGAGATAGACAAGTCAGTAGGAGATGTAATTAAAGGTTACGGTAGTGGCCTGATAAGCATGGATATCCGGCCGGCAAAGGATATTTTCAATATACAGGGGGACTACCTGATAGACAGGGGCTCATACAAATTTGTCCTTCAGGGGCTATTTAACCGTGATTTTACCATTCAACAGGGAGGAAGCATCGGTTTCAACGGAGATATAGCAAGGACTACACTTAACCTGACTGCAAACTACAGGACCAAGACCGCAATCAACACCCTTATCTCAGATACCAGCTCTGTCAGTAGCAGAAGAACTGTTGACTGTCTCATCAAGATGACAGGTCCGCTGATGAATCCGAACCTCACATTCGGAATAGAGATTCCTGACCTGGATCCTCTTACGAAGTCGAGAGTTGATGCAGCCCTTAACACCGAAGATAAAACCATCAAGCAGGTTATGTCAATACTTGTCTCAAACAGCTTCATACCGGATATTCAGTCAAGTATCGTTAATAACTCTACACTGCTCTATTCAAATGCGACCGAGGTACTTTCAAACCAGATCAATAAGATATTCAACCAATTGGACATACCTGTTGACCTTAGCTTCAATTACCAGCCGGGACAAAACGGAAGGGATGTCTTTGACGCCGCTGTTTCCGCGCAACTTTTCAACAACCGTGTCATTATCAACGGAAATATAGGAAATGCAAGATATACAAACAGTACCAGTGATGTTGTGGGAGATTTCGATGCAGAGATTAAGCTGGATGATAAGGGTCGTTTCAGACTCAAACTATTCTCACACTCCGCAGACCAGTTTTCAAACTATCTTGACAATAGCCAGCGTAATGGAGGCGGCCTTGTCTACCAAGAGGAGTTCACCACCTTTAGAGAGCTTATAAAGAGTATTTTCGGAAGCAGAAAAAAGAAAAAGACTCCTAAAGAATAACCTCGGAAATCTCTCCGATAAGTGTTCTGTCATAAGGTCTCTCAACCTTAATGTAATTTCTGGTGAAGCCATACATCATTCCACCTTTCCTTGTGCTTTCAAAAAGCACATACTCCCGCTTCCCCTTCATTGAGCCAACAAATTCAGCATGAAGCCTCTCACAAAGAGTTTCGAGCATCAGAACTCTGGAGTGTTTGACCTGCTCATCCACCTGATTTTCCATCTCTGCCGCCGGTGTATTGGCTCTTCTTGAGTATGGGAATATGTGAATAAAGGCTGGTTTTAACTCTTCAAGGAGAGAGCGGCACTCTTCAAATTCTGCTTCACCCTCTCCCGGGAAACCGACAATTACATCGATCCCGATAAATGAATCGGGCATATAGTGCCTTATTCTTGAAATCTTATCCCTGAACAGAGTTGTGTTATATCTTCTGCGCATCAGAGCCAGAATCTTGTCTGATCCGGATTGGAGCGGTATATGAAAATGGTGCAGGAACTTCCGGCTTTGGGATATCCATGCAAGAACCTCCTCTGTAAGAAGGTTGGGCTCGATTGAGGATATTCTGTAACGCTCGATTCCCTCGACATTTTCAAGAGCTTTCAGCAAATCCAGGAAACTCTCACCGGTACTCTTTCCAAAATCACCGGTATTGACACCTGTAAGAACAATCTCCTTTATTCCCTTCACAGCAATCTCTCGGGCCTCTTTGATAAGGAAATCCACAGAAAGATTCCTGCTTTTTCCTCTTGCCAGAGGGATTGTACAATATGAGCAATGATAGTCACAGCCATCCTGGACCTTGAGAAAAGATCGTGTTCTCTCGTCTGAAGAATATGCAGGGAATATTGTCTCCACCTCTGAGATTGCACATGAGTACGCCCTGCCTCTGCCCTCTCCTGTCGCCTCCTTGACTCCGTGCAGCTGAGAGACCTTCATGAAAAGATTCTCTTTCTGATCTGCGCCCAGGACAATATCCACACCCTCGATTCCAAGAATCTCGTCAGGTTTCAACTGAGCATAGCAACCGGTCACGGCTACGATTGCATCCGGGTTTTGTCGGTGAAGCTTTCTGATTGCACCTCTGCACTTCTTGTCAGCATGTTCAGTTACGGAACAGGTGTTTATGACGTATATATCGGCAGAGTGTGAGGCAGGTACCTTGACAAAGCCATTTTTCACAAATACCCTGGCTATGGATGATGTCTCAGAATAATTCAGTTTGCACCCCAATGTCATAAAGGCTACCCTTTTCCCGGCAGATTCATTTTCCGGAAGGGCCAATTTCAGGTCTTTGTTCATCTCTTTAATATGACAAAACAATTTTCGCCGCACCTACCTGCCCTCCAAGGGATGGATTGAGCTTTGAAATGGAAAGGGTTGCTCCAGTTACCTGAGGATAACGCTTTTTAAGTCTTTCTATAATTCTCTTTGCAACACTTTCAAGAAGCTTTGACGGGATTGCCATCTCCTCTGCGACAATGGCGTATAACTCCTGATAATCTACTGTATCAAACAGATCGTCACTTACGCACGCTCTGGAGAAATCAGCATTTACCCTCAAATCCACTACAAAACGGTTTCCCACAATCTGCTCCTCGTCGAAATGTCCGTGATATGAGAAAAACTCCATCCCGGCAAGCTCTATATAATTGTTTGTTTCTGACATTATTCTTCTGTATCTATAATTATCAATCTCTATATAATAAAAACACAAGGCTTTTTGTTCAAATCGACCCTCACTTTTTTCCATTCAGATGCAGTCATTGTCTTTATAAACTCATCCGGAGTTGTAATCGAGGAGGCGACGCATATTGCCTTTGATGGAGCGCAAGTCTGTATCAGATCTGCCAGAAAAGCATTGTTCCTGTATGGAGTCTCGATTATAATCTGACTCTGTCCTGTTGAAACCGAAAGCTTTTCCAAACGCTTGATCTCGGCTTTTCTCTCCTCTGGTTTGACCGGTATATAACCCACAAAGGTAAATGACTGTCCGTTCATTCCGGAAGCCATAAGAGCCATCATCAAAGAGGATGGCCCGACAAACGGCACAACCTTTATTCCTGCATTATGGGCCGCTTTTACAAGTAATGCGCCCGGGTCTGCCACCGCCGGCAATCCTGCCTCACTTATAAGTCCCATATCCTCTCCATCCATAAGCGGATTTAGATAACCCTGAACCAACGATGAATCGGTATGCTCATTAAGTTCATAAAATGTAAGAGTGTCAATTTTTCCTTTGAATCCGCACTTAGAGAGGTATCTGCGTGCAGTCCTCACCTCCTCCACAACAAAGTATCTGAGATGTTGTATCCGACTGACAACTCCCTGCGGGATAACCTCTTCTATCTCTCCCTCACCCAAAGGTGATGGTATCAAGTATAATACTCCTTTCAAAATTCAATTTTGACAAAGGTAGGAACTTTTTCATATCTTTAATGTATGGAAACTTGTAACGAAACTAAGCTTACCTTTTTAGGCACAGGAACTTCTCAAGGGATACCGGTGATAGGGTGTCATTGTCCTGTATGCAGCTCCACAGATGAAAAGGATAAAAGACTCAGATCTTCGGCTCTTATTGAACACCTGGGGTTGAAGATACTGATAGATGCGGGTCCGGATTTCAGGCAACAGCTTCTAAGAGAGGGTGTGGATAATTTGGATGCGATACTTATTACACATGAACACAAAGACCACACAGGCGGTCTGGATGATGTCAGGGCCATCAATTTCCTCACAAAGAAGGCTCTGCCTATATATTGCGAGGAGAGGGTGCGGAAATCTCTCGAAATGGAGTATTCATACGCCTTTTCCGAATATAAATATCCAGGAGCACCCGAATTTGACATCAGGGTAATTGACGAAAACCCTTTTGAAGTAGTAAGCCGGTATGATCCGTCAAAGAGAGTACTTGTCACTCCCATCCGGGTTCTCCATTATAAATTGCCGATTCTGGGCTATCGTATAAACAATATAGCATATATTACCGATGCAAACAGGGTTGATGAGTCCGAACTTTCAAAGCTGATGGGACTCGATGTCCTTGTTGTAAACACAGTAAGAAAACAGAGACACATTTCTCATTTCTCACTGAATGAAGCAATTGCATTTGCACAGCTTGTCGGAGCCAGAAGGAGCTTCCTCACCCATCTTTCTCATCAAATGCCGGTTTACAGTGAATTGGAAAAGGAGCTGCCTGAAGGAATCAGCCAAGCATATGACGGCCTGACTTTAAATGTTTTATAAGTCAAATTATAGCAAAGGTGGAGACAATGATCAAAACAGAGATCAAGGTAGTCGGAATAAGAGGTGTTTCGGGATTTCTCGGAAGGGCAATTTCCCGGGCTCTGATTGAGAATGGCTTCAGAGTGGTTGAACTCAAGCGCGGTTTTACTGCCATTGAGCTAAAAGAGTGTGATATTGTCATAAACCTTGCGGGGAAGAATATCAACTGCAGGTGGAGCGCCAGGAATCGCAAAGAGATTTACGAAAGCCGTATCCTGACAACCAGAAAGATTGCCTCTGCATTTCTTGAATGTGGCACAGATGCCCCTTCCATGTTGATATCAGTCTCAGCTACAGGCATATACCCCAGCACAAACGGATCTCAACCTGATATACAATTATTTGATGAAGAGTCGACATTTGAATGTGATACATTTCTGGCTGAAGTCTGCAAAGATTGGGAAAGAGAGGCGCTAAAGGCATCGCAAGTCTCAAGAGTTGCTGTTATAAGGCTAGGCGTGGTAATTGACAAATCAGGCGGAGCTTTTCCAAAACTTGTACTGCCGTTCCGTATGAAGGTTGCGGCCAGGATATCCTCGGGCAATCAGCCATTCTCCTGGGTTTCGTTAAAAGATGTTATAGGTTCGATTCTATATATCATAGGGAATAATACAATGGAGGGTGTCTTTAATCTGACCTCTCCTGAAATGGAAACAAACAGGGAGATTACAAGAATCCTTTCAAAAAGGTACAAGACACTCATTCCGTTTGTAATTCCCAAATTCCTTCTTCGCCTGATATTCGGCAAATCTCATATTCTTCTTACAGAGGGAGCAAAAGTCTATCCGAAAAGGTTGCTTGAAAGCGGTTATAAATTCATTGAGCCTGATTTTAACAGCCTCATTTAAAAAATCAGCATTTTGTCAGCGTTTTATCAGCATTTTGTCAGCAAACTTGAAAATAAAAAAACATCAATTGATAATTATCTCATTATATAATCGTTAATTGATCCTGAAAATATTCTCGGCTCTCGCCTTTATGTCCCAGGTTTTGCCATTATCAGTTGATCGTATATTTTCCCATTTAAAAGTATCCTCCTTGATATCAAAGAATATCCATTTCATCTGGAAACCCACAGGAGTCAGACAGGTGATGACAATCTCATCGTCTTCTTTTTGGGCAACGAGTTGTACAGCCTCTCCTGTACACCCGTAAAACACATCCCAATTTTTATTTTGCGGATTATAAATACGAATGGTGGTGCCATACTCGCGTTCCAATTCGCCGGAAACAGGATTTATTAAATCACATTCATGAATAATTATTATTTCTATAACCCATTTAATACTATTTTTGCTAAACATTTGACATCCACGCACAAATAGAAACTATTCTTACATTTTTATAAAGAAATGAAACGCATATTTTTTCTTATCGTTGTTTTTTTCATATTCACCATTTCTGAAAGATTATCCGGGCAAGAGCCCTCTTCCGGAGAGAATCTTATCGAATTGATGAATGAAAGGTATTCGGGGAAATTTTACAAAACCCTCTGCTTTTCTCAAGAGGTTCTGAGATACGATGCAGACTCCCTGATCTCAACTGAAATAATGCATGAAGCTTATCAATCACCAGGTAACTTGATATTAAAATTCAAAGATTGGGACAGCGGAGAGGGATTGATTTTTACAAAAGATAGTCTCTATACAATACTATCCGGGAAAGTGGATAAAGTCCAATACCGTCTTCATGACCTTCTTATTATTGGACTTGATGTATACAATATTGAAAAAGAGATTACTGTAAAAAAATTAAAGCAGCTGAATTATAATCTATCTCTGATCTCTTCTGATATATGTATGGGCAAGGAGGCTTGGTGTGTCGGGGATAAGGCATCCAACTGCTTTTGGATAGATAAGAGCAACTTATTGTTTCTCAAAATGCAAGTTCGTAATAAAGAGAGGAGCCGCTCTGTAGAGTTTACCGAATACAAAATAATCGGCGGAGCCCCTGTTGCCACTGTTATCAATTTCTACGACAGCAATAACAAATTGACGATGCAAGAGAGGTATTTCAATGTAAGACCATTTGCAGAGGTAAATCCGAGCATCTTTATACCTGAAAATTTTCTTAAATCAAAATGGTAATCAGATATATAATAAATGAAAAAAGAGATAATATACAATAGAAAATCAGACGGAATTCTATACTCTCCTTTCAATCTTTCGATTGATGATATGAAAAAGCTGATATTAATCAATTTTGAAAAAGATCCTGATGAACTATACACTACGTTTGAGCTTCAGGAGAGTACCGACAGAAACGGCGTTCCAAAATTGCTAGTCATTGCATATGGGAACGGTTTCGCAGACATCTATCATCAACCGCTCTTCCCATTTGCTTCACAGAAGAGCGTTCTGAACAATCCGACATTTTTTGAAAGACCGATGGTGGGTGCAAAATTTGAAATAAAGGATAATACCCTCGAGATATATTTTAATTTTAAAGATAAAAACAGAAGAGAAATCAATGTAAGCTTGCTAGAAACAAGACTTAACTGTAAAAAACCGTTTTTCTTACTTGCGCCTATAGGTGCGAATTCCAAGAATCCGGACTCCTTCCCGATATACTCTTTATACAATATGTCATTCACAAAGCAAAAGTATACCTATATAAGTATTGAGATAAACAGCAAAGCCCACAGACCGGATACTTTTATACTGCCGTTTGAATGGTGTAAAAGTTACTTTACAAGGTATTCTGCAGATGTATTCAATGTCGATTGGAATAAGAATCACATGGGTGAATTATCAAAAATCACCTTCGGCAATAAGGGGATAATTTATGCCAATGGTGTTACATACGAGCTTAGATACAATGATGGTCATCCAGAAATTAAAGTTATATCAGCCGCCAATAGTGAGCATAAGGTTAAAATCAAGTTCATGCCTGCATTTCCAGACATTGTATGTTTATCTGATGGGACAAACATTGATGGCGAATTCTCTATTACAACAGACAACTCTCCCGGGATAATACAAGGTGTATATAACGTTAAAAAAGCCGGTATCGAAACAGACATTGAGATTAATCCTTCAAAAGGCTGGTATCCGAACCAAAAAAGATTAATAATGAAAATTCTTTTTTTTGTTGTCTCTATATTCAAAAAATGGCCGAAAAGCTATATATGGAAAGCAAAGATATGGAGTCAGCCATCAGACCGGGTAATTATGAACTCATATTGGAAAAGAGTATAATATAGTATTGCAAGTTAAGATTGGAAAAGGAGAGACATTTGTGCGTTTGACTGAATAAACTCTTTTTTTTACCGTGCATCAGAAAAAATGTAAATAAACTTCAAAAACATTTGTTATTAAGGGGTTGAATGTGTATTTTTGAATCATCATTGAAATACACTCAAAACTCATAATGAAGAAACTTGCAGCAAATCTTTTGTTGGTTATCTCCTTATTATTAATCTCTTGCAGTAAGGATCCCGGTAACCCTGACTCTCCCCAAAACCATAATATAAGTATTTCTGAAACAGATATCTCGGTTTCTGCCTCAGGTTCTGAGACTAAAACTTTTACGGTTACATCTGATGCTGCATGGAGCCTTTCTTTATCCGACACTAAATCGGCACCTTCATGGTGTCAGGCCTCTCCGATGAATGGCAAAGCGGGAACAACGACTGTGACTGTTACAATTTCCGGACAGAACATTTCATATGATGATAGGAATGCCTTTATAAAAGTTACATCTGGCGAAAGTTGCAAACTTCTGACAGTGACTCAGAAGAAAAAGAATGCTATAATTCTGACAAAGGAGAAGTTTGAGATTGATGGTTCAGGAGGGGAAATTCAGATTGAACTGCAGACTAATGTAGATTACAGCGTTATCATACCACACGAATACTCTTCGTGGATCTCGGGAGTGACTTCCAAAACAAAGGGATTATCCTCAAAAAAAGAGGTATTTCAAATAAAAGAGGGAGACACCGAAGGCTCAAGAAATGGCATAATTGTCTTTTCGGGAAATGAGTTAAAAGACACTGTACATGTTTACCAGACACAAAAAAACTCTCTGGTTCTAACTCAAAGTGAATATGAGTGCTCTTGTGATGCTTCTATTATAGATGTGGAGCTGAAATCCAATATTGAGTACTCTATAATTATTCCCTCAGAAGCCACATGGATTAGGAAGGTTGACTCAAAAGCGTCACGGGTTGATAAAATCTCATTCGGTATAGATAAAAATATTGATTATGATTTCCGCAGTGCCGACATTATAATAAAAGACAAGAATTCCTCTCTTTCTGACACTCTCACTGTCAGGCAATCTCAAAAAAACGCGTTTATACTGGGTTCAAACCGAATAGAGATGCTCTCCTGCTGTGGTGAAAACTTCTCGGTAAGGATAAAGACCAATACAAGTTTCACCTGTGAAATTCCCTCATCGGCTTCACAATGGTTATCTGTTGTAGAGACAAAAGGACTTAGAGACACTTCCGTCAATTTTAAACTTTCTCTTAATCCTGATTTTGACCGAGAGGCGATAGTTATATTTAAGGGAAGCGGCGAAACGAGAGATACTCTATATATTTCTCAGGAAGGAACCAAAAAGTTACTTATGGATTTCTACGATGCAACTGGTGGAGATAACTGGAATAATAGGAGTAATTGGGGCAGCTCCCTGCCAATTAATGAATGGTATGGTGTGGATGTCAGTGGTGACAATAGAATTTATCTTAACTTATATAACAACAATCTATCAGGTTATATACCCGAATCAATGGGAAGATTATACAATCTGTCTTCTCTAAACCTGTTTAACAACAAAATCAATGGAGATATAGGCGCTTTTATTGATACTATATCAAAAATTCAGGGATTAACTATTATAAACCTGCGTTCAAACAAATTCATAGGAGAGATATCTTCAAAAATTGGTAACTTCAAAGAATTGACAGCTCTGGATCTAAGCAGAAACTCCCTAACGGGGGGGATTCCGGCAGAAATATGCAGTTTAACCAAGCTTACAACATTATCATTATACAATAATAGTATTAAAGGTAAAATTCCGGATAATATCGGATTATTGCCATTATTAAATCTGAACCTTACATACAATTTATTGACAGGTCCTCTGCCGCTGTCACTGCTCAAAATGACAAATTGGCCCTTATTGATGGACTATGTAATTAATCAAACCGATTATACCATTTACCCTCCTACAGAATATGCCAGGATTCAAAATCATCAGAACAAAGATTTCAACCTTCAGCCTTTTATGGCATACGATGTTATATCTGCATATAAATACACAATCCTATATTATTATGATTATGATTGTGTCTGGTCTAATACATATACCCCGCTTGTCGTAGATCTTGTCAATAAATACAGAAGCAAGGGATTGGGAGCCATCTCATATCATGCATGCATTCTATCTGAATACGGAAAGCTAGATAAAATAAAGGAGTATGTAAGGCTGAAGAAAATGGACAATTTCGTAAACCTGTTACATGCCGGAGAGTATATTGACAACTATGGCTCCACAAAGTGGGATGACAGTTACTTTTTCGGGAGTTTGGGAACTCCGGCTGTCATGGTAGTTGATAAAAATGGAACTCTTGTTCGTGGCTATACAGAAGACCGGAGTAAGCTGCCTGAGTTTATTGCATCATTGCTGGGAGCCCCAGATAATATGTACGAATCTACCGATTATTCAAAGGATGGGGAGGTTGTGACTCTTCAAAGGGCAACGGTTGGAACAGGGATAAATATTGTCATATTGGGAGACGGTTTTGTAGACAAGGATATGACATCCGGCGGGAAATATGAGACATGGGCAAAAGATGCCATGGAGGCATTTTTTAATGTAGAACCCGTAAAAAGTTTCCGTAACAGATTTAATGTATATTGCGTGAAAGCTGTTTCGAAGAATGAGGGTATTGGTAGCTTTAGAGAGAGCGTGTTCTCGACACAATACGGAGACGGTGCTCTAGTTGGAGGGGATAATATAAAATGCAAACAATATGCATTGAAAGTTCCTTCGTTAAGTGATTTATCAAACACAACAATTATTACCATCCTCAATGACCCTAAATATGCCGGGACTTGTTATATGTATGCTGACAATTCTTCTGTATCATATTGCCCTTATGTAGGATACGACAAGGAGCAGTTTTCGCAGATAATTCACCATGAAGCCGTAGGACACGGTTTTGGCAAACTTGCGGATGAATATTCATATAATGGCACAATCAAGGCAAGTCTTGTTAAGAGTTACAGGGATGATTACCATACATTCCAATGGTGGAGTAATATTGATTTTACTTCAGATACACAGAAGGTGAAATGGAACACATTTCTAAATGATATTCTGTATTCTACAACTGTTGGAATTTTTGAAGGTGGCGCAACTTATCAGCTTGGTGTATACAGGCCATCAGAAAACAGCATAATGCGTTATAATGTGGGAGATTTCAATGCTCCATCCAGGCTTGAGATATATAGAAGGATCTTCGAATTTTCCGGAGGTGAATATTTATATAACAACTTCATCCAATATGATGCCATAAACAGAATCACAACAAAAGCACCTTTTGTACCACCTGTGCACTTTGTCCCCCTGGCTCCTCCGGTAGTTATGGATTAGTCGGATGAAAAGGAATCCTTATTAGGAATGTCGTACCCACTTCCGGAACAGAGTTAAGTTCTATCTTCCCGCCGAGTAAATCGACAAGGCCCTTAACAATTGAAAGTCCCAGACCGGTTCCTCCGTATAAACGGGTTGGGTGAGGACTTATCTGGACAAATCTCTCAAAGACGATATTCTGTTTATCTGGCGGGATTCCCGGTCCTGTATCTTCAATATAGAATGTCAGCAAGTCAGGACTCTCCTGCCTGCAACCAAATCTGATATAACCCTCGTCCGTAAATTTCAGGGAGTTGCCAATAAGATTAATAAGTATCTGCCTGATTTTCACCACGTCTGTGATAAAGGTGTGCTGACATTTGTCGCACTCAAGCTTATAATCAAGAGTTATGTGCTCCTTGCCCAACCTCTTCTGTTGTGATATGAACATCTCATACAAATCCTGAAACAAAACCTCCGGATTGCACTCTTCATACTTAACGGGCAACTGCCCTGATTCAATTTTTGCAATATCCAGTACATCATCTATGATTATAACAAGGTCCCTGCATCTCTGATTGATAATACCGGTAAAATTTTCCAGTTTTTCCTTATCCTCAAGATATTCAGGTAACAAATCACAGAAACCCATAATGGCATTCATCGGGGTTCTTATCTCGTGGCTCATGTTTTGAAGAAAGGCAGTTTTAAGACGATCATTCTCCTCTGCCTTTTGTTTCAGTCTGATCAACTCTCTATTCTGTTCTTCCAACTCTATATTTCTCTGCTTGATTATATTATCCGCTGCTTTTTTGCGCTCCACATAACCTTTTAGCAAGAAAAACAGAAGTAGTGATGTAATTATCACATAGACAAAACCTTTGATAACATTGAAGAAAATAAGATGTTCCTCTGTCTGTGCCAATGCACCGAAAAATGTATCAGAGAAATATATCCATGCTATGCCAATGAGAAAATATATAACAGGAATCTTGTATTCAATCCTTACAGGTTTCATATTCATCCTTTATTTATTGAGTACAAGATAGATAAAATATGATAAATTTACAATACCCTGTTTATCTTATAATCAATCGCGGCCTTACGGGCCTGGGAGTGTTGAAATTTTCTCATAATCCGGAAGATCTTGCCCTCTTTCCTCAATCTTGCCCCTGTCTGGTGAAACCAGAAAGGCACATTTGAATCAACGCATTGTTTTCTGATATCAAGAATCCATTCATAATCGCAAATTCTGGCATCACTCCCGGACTCTCCTCCTGCGGAAACCTCCTCAATTTTGTCAGAATCCAGGTATTTCCTGAGATCAATTGCCTCTAGCAAAGGTGCACAGACAATCAACTTGTGCCTTATCGGAAGATTTATATAAATCGGCAGTCGATAGTCAGCCATCGCCTGATTCTCGACAGTACATGCAATGGCAACATTTTCATACCCCTCGCCCCAGTCTTTTGGCAGTGACACATAGAAGCGGTCAACCCTTTTTGTAATCATGAAGAACCTTAGGTCTGACCTCTCTTTTATCATAGCCCAGGCCTCCTTGCGCCACTCATCGGCACCCTCTACAAAAAAGTCAGAGGTAAAGCATGTGTATACAACCTCTCCCGACTGTATCTTATAGGTCTTATCCCTTTTGCGTTTAACAGGGAGGTTGAAATTTGCCGTTTTTATTACGACACTACTCTCTATACCATGCCTCTCATCTTGTCTGTAAACATAACAATACTTGCAACCGGGGCTTATCTTCTGGCAACCATGCCATAAATTCCAGGATACGGACATCTGTTTTTTTGTTTAAATGTAATACATTTTATGAATTTGAATAAAAGGCTCTTTAAAAACCACAATATATTGGATAAAACCAAATTGAGATATTATCTTTGTTAATATGAACAGTGAATATATATCAGGCAGATGCTACGAGAAAACTGACTTTCGGATTGAAGGTTTACCATCAGCCGAATATGAGGCATGTCGTTTTATTAGTTGTGATTTCTCAGAGAGTGATTTTTCAAATTTTTCTTTTACTGATTGTGAGTTTATTGACTGCAACCTGAGCCTTGTAAAACTGATCTTTACAGGATTCAGGGATGTCAAGTTCACCGGATGCAAGATGATAGGGCTCCATTTTGACCAATGTAATGATTTTGGTCTCTCCTTCTCATTTGAAAAATGCTTTCTCGATCAATCTGTATTCTTCAGGAAAAAGTTAAAGAAGTGCTGTTTTAAAAACTGCCACCTTATAGAGGCAGACTTCACTGAATGTGATCTTTCCGGAAGCCTTTTTGAAAACTGCAACTTATCAGGCTCAATATTTGACAATACAAATCTCGAAATGGCCGACTTTCGGTCTGCCTATAACTTCTCTATTAATCCTGAACAAAACAGGATAAATAAGGCAAGATTTTCGCGTCAAAACTTGGAGGGACTTTTGAAAAAATACAATTTAATGATAGATAATTAATTTTAAAATTTAGTATATGAAAAATGTAAAAATCATCCCAATACTCTTCTTTGTCATTCTAATGTCTATAATAGCGGTAGGAACCAAGGTATTCACAATTAGGGAAACACTCACTCTTATTGTTTCCTGCTCATTATTTCTATATCTTTTCTATAATTTCAGAGCATTTTTCACTCCCGGACCTTGGGCTTATAAAAACAGGTTTTATATTGAAGGTCTGTTTACATGTATTTCTTGTGTATTTATTCCATTGATAACCAAGGAATCTCCGATAACTGCAACAAATATAATTTTAGCTTTATCTTTAGGAATTCTTATTGGCATAATATCAGGATATTTCTTTAAATTGGATTACCATAAGAAATGTGCCCGTATCAATGTTGATGAATCTATTATTAAAGAGGCAAAACTTGAGAGCTGGGCTGTTTTTCTTGACCAGGGAGGAGATATTGAAGGGAGGGTGATTCTGACAGATGGAAAATTATATTTCGCACCAATCTTTATTGCAACTCCAATCAGAGAGTATAATCTTGATGAATCTACCGTTAACGTTAAAGAGATATATAAGTATGGCCTTCCTGCCGGCTTCACAATCAACAATGATAATTTTAAGATACACTATACCAAACTCTGGATAAAAGCATTAAATAATATTATTCTCAAAAAATAAATAACAAAGGATCCTATGGATTTTTCAGAATTAGTCAAGACAAGGCAGAGCGACAGGAAGTATTCAGACAAACCTGTTGAAAAGGAGAAAATAATGCAATGTCTGGAGACAACCAGGTTCTCTCCATCTGCAAATAACTCTCAACCATGGAAATTTGTTGTCGTTGATGAACACAATCTTAAGGAGATGGTTGCATCAAGTGCCTCTGGACTTGGAATGAACAAGTTTACACACCAAGCCCCGGTGATAGTGGCTTTGGTCATTGAAAAGATGAATGGGATGGCCCGTATTGGAAGTGCATTAAAGAAGAAGGATTATTCATTGATCGATATTGGTATAGCTGCGAACCAGTTTTGCCTTCAGGCTGCTGAACTCGGCCTTGGTACATGCATTATAGGATGGTTTGACGAAAAAAAGGTCAAAAAAATAATAGGTGTAGAGAGGAGGAAGCGCGTCCCGCTGTTGATTACACTCGGATACTCTGAGGCAAAGAGACGGGAGAAGAGTAGAAAAACATTGGAAGAGATAAGCAGCTGGAATAAATATTAGTATGAGAATAGAACATATCGCAATATGGACGGAGAACCTGGAACTCTTAAAAGATTTCTATATCAGACATTTCGGGTGCAAGGTCTCTGACAGGTATGAGAATCCCTCAAAACAGTTCGCATCATATTTTCTTTCATTTGAAGAGGGGGCGAGAATTGAGATTATGACCCATACAGGAATTAAGTGTAGTCCTGAACATCCTTTTACTGGATTGGCACATTTTGCAATATTGGTGGATTCAAGAGCTATTGTAGACAGTTTCACATATAAAGTTCAACTTGCAGGTGTGGCTGTTGCAGGACAACCCCGAGTGACCGGAGACGGATACTATGAAAGCGTAATCCTGGATCCGGATGGTAATCGTATTGAGGTAATCTCACATTAAGCGGACAGAGACATTTTTTCTCCATTTTGTCAATTTCAACATTAATTTATATGTTTGTAATTGGTAATTTGTGCTATTTCTTATTCTGAAATTGACAATGGAAGAATATATCGCAGGAATAAATAAGCGGGAAGAAAAATCTTGGGGTAACCTTTTTGATTTTTACTACGCACCTCTATGCGCATACGCCGAAAAGTTCCTTCGCAGTCATGACCTGGCTGAAGATATAGTTCAAGAAACCTTGATAAAAATATGGACATCGTCCAATTTATTTGACAACGAACGTCATCTCACTTTATATCTCTACAAGGCTATTTATAATAACTCAATCTGCTATTTACGCACCAACCGGGAGTCTTCAGAAATTAACAGCACAATAGAAGGTTGGAGTGATGCTGATTTTGCTGCTACGGTCAAAGAAGAATTATTCAGACGTTTATATGAGGAGATTCAAAAACTGCCGGGCCAAAGACGCAAAATAATTTTAATGAGTATTGATGGCAAATCAGGAAAAGAGATAGCAGAAATGCTAAATATTAGCCCAAACACCGTTAAGGTTCAGAAAGCAAAAGCCTTGGAGACCCTAAGAAAAAATACAAAAAACACTCCGATACTCTTTTTACTCTAAAAAAGAAAAAAGATTTTAATTTTTTTTCATTTTGGATAATACTTTTATCTGAATTATTCATATTATACTTAAACACATTAAAAAATGTCAGAAGAAACTAGATTTTACACAACTCTTCAATCAATAATCAATGATGAGGAGCAGCCTGTAAAACAATTAGAGGAGGTAAGAGAACTATATCACAGAGGAGATTCGTCTGACGAATTGAAAAGATACTATACATATGATAAAGAAAGGGCATATAGGATGTTTCAGATGCAAACCAGAAAGACAAAACGCAGGAAGGTTGTCCGTTTTGCCATATATGTCGCTGCAGCAGCCTCTATCCTTGTTGGCATTATAATACCGTTCATTGGTAAACAAGAGGGATTGATCCCAGGAATCACGGCCCACCACCCTGCCATTCCTGTCCTTTCAGATTCACTGCCACGTATTAAGCTGGCCAATGGTGAAATCATTGAGATATCGGATACATGCAATTCCATATCTGTACAAGGCGTTAGGGCCACTATAAACAATAACACCATTCAACTGAGTGGAACTAGTGAAAATGCAGCTATAGAGATGAATGAAATCATCATCCCCCGAGGCCGTCAATACCGTATTACTTTAGCTGATGGTACTGGTGTCTGGATGAATTCTGAATCTACTTTACGATTTCCGAACAGATTTACAAATTCAAGAGATGTAGAACTAAAAGGTCAGGCATTTTTTGATGTAGTCAAGGATGGCCGTCCTTTCCATGTAACATGTCCAACAGGTACTATAACAGTATTAGGCACCTCCTTTGACGTAAAAAGTTATCAAGGAGAAGCCACTCAGGTTACACTCGTGAAAGGAAAAGTCAAGTATGCAGACACATATAGCGAGGTCTCCTTGCTTCCTGGCGAACAGGCTTGTCAGACAGATGAGGGGATTAAAGTTTCTGTTGTTGATACACATCGCTTCACAGCATGGAAAGAGGGGATCATATATTTTGATGACAATCTGGAAAATGTCATGCGAAATATTGAGCGGATATACGACGTGAAGGTTATTTATAGTAATGACGGCTTTAAGCAAATCCGATTCATTGGTGAGTGTTCAAGGTTCCAGACCATTGATGAATTCATGAAGTTGTTAAGCCTTACACAAGAATTTGAATACGAAATAAACGGAAATATTGTCAAAATAGAGTGACCAACAGAATGCGCGCTTCTGAAATCATCTCCTTGACAACTTTCTATTCCATTTTATTATACCTAACAAAAAACAAGATGAAAATAATTGACTTCCTTCATCTAAGGCCATTATTGTGTCGTGCCGGAACAAAGAGTTTTGTCATAACACTGTGCCTTACATGCTGCTTCGCATTACCTTCTCTTGCTCAAAGCCAGAGATATTCGGGAATATTTAAAAATGAAAATGTCCGTGTTGTGCTGGAATCAGTGCAAAAAAGTACCGGAGTTAAATTTGTTTATAACGCGGCATTGATTAACAATAGTACTATTGTAACAATAACAGCAGATAATGAGACTGTTGACAGCTTTTTGCGACGCGTCCTTAATCCACTGGGACTTGAGTTTATATGGCATGATGGTGTCGCTGTAATCAGACGCAAGAGTGCTAATAATAACAAAAAAATCAACATATCTGGATTTGTGACTGATACCGAAAAAGAACCCCTTGCCGGAGTTAATGTTGTAGTCGCAGGAACTACTATCGGCGTTATTACAGACTCTCAAGGTAAATATGTTATATCGGCCAATCAGGATTGTGTAATGAAGTTCAGCTTTATTGGCATGGAATCCCAGTTCGTTCCTTGTAACAATCGTGAAATCATTGATGTTGTTATGAAGGAAGATATGAGAGTTATGAAAGATGCGGTTGTCACAGGTTATCAGACTATCAACCGCAATCAGCTGACCTCTTCCATCACAACAATAAAAATGGACGAGATCAAAACACCTGGTGTGACGACACTTGACCAGATGCTAGAAGGGCGTGTTCCCGGTATGATTTTCATGAAAAATTCAGGTCAGGTAGGAGCCGCTCCAAAATTGCGTATCCGCGGTACTTCAACAATTCTTGGTAACCGTGAGCCACTTTGGGTTTTAGATGGTATTGTTCTAGCAGATCCGGTAAATGTAGACCCGCAACAGATTAACGACCCTGACTTTGTAAATTTGTTGGGAAATGCCATTTCCGGTCTAAACCCGGATGACATTGAACAAATTGACGTACTGAAAGATGCCTCTGCAACTGCACTTTATGGTGCAAAAGCCGGTAATGGGGTTATTGTTATCTCAACAAAAAAAGGGAAGTCGGGAAGACCATCCATCTCATATTCTGGAACAACTACAATTGCAAAACGTCCTCAGTACTCAGACCGTTCTATCTATATGATGAACTCTGCTGAAAGAATGGATGTGTCAAAAGAACTTGTCGACCGTAAAATGTATTACAACAATATATCCCAATGGTCTGGCTATGAGGAGGCCCTTCAAGATTACTATAGAGGTAAAATCACTTATGCCGAATTCAAGAGCCAAAGTGATTACTATTCCTCAATAAATACCGATTGGCTGGGAATGTTATGCAGAAATGCAATCTCACACAACCATACACTGAGTCTCTCGGGAGGAACCGCAAATATCAAGTATTATGCATCATTAGGTTACTCTAACGAGAATGGAGTCATAAAAAATGAAAAGAGTAACAGATACTCCACAACACTTAATGTAACAGCCAATTACAGCAAGTTCAATGTTCAGTTTTCCCTATTGGGGAACTATTCTGAAAGAGTTTATATACCTGCAGATTTGGGTGTTATGAACTATGCATACAATATGAGCAGGACTATGCCTGCATATAATGAAGACGGAAGCCCTTTTTACTATCCTAGAGTGAATACTACAGGAATCATTTATAACTATAATATTATGAATGAGATTAATAATTGTGAGGATTCATCCACAGGAAACGGCTTGAACATGCGCACACAGATTCGTTATAATGTGTTACCATCCTTGAATATTGATGGGTTACTTTCATATGGTATCACAAACAATACAAGAGAAACATACTATACGAAAAACACATATTACATATTCAACTTGAGGGGAGACCAAACAGAACGTTGGGACCAATGTCCGGTAGGTGGTGAATTTAAGCGTAATGAGAGCACTAACCATAGTTATACAGCCAGATTACAGGCAAATTACTCTAAGTTGTTTGGGACACATCAGAGTCACTTGGTATCCGCTTCTGCAGGTATTGAGGTGAAGTCTGACGAAAACAAATCTTTTGATCTCACACGCAGAGGTTATTTCAATGAATATGGCGGTTACTTTGATGCCGTCCCTACTAAATTCAGTGGTTATTACAACCAATGGATGTCGACAAAGAATGCACTCGGTTTCAGCACACGCCAACTCAACAATGAATTGTCATGGTATGCAACTGCAGGATACGGATGGAAGGACAGATATGTCTTCAATGTACATATGCGTGGTGAGCAGTCGAATCTGTTCGGCTCCAGGGCAAATAGCGAGTTTATGCCGATATGGGCAGTGTCAGGACGTTGGAATATGAAAAAAGATATATTAAAAGATATCTCTTGGGTTGATGATATTGCCCTGCGTGCATCTTGGGGATGGCAGGGAAATATGTTGTCGGGTCAAACTTCACGTATGATCATGCAGATGTCTACACTCAACAATCCAATATTTAATTCCGGCTATGCAACTATATCAAAATATCCTAACCCGGATCTAAGATGGGAACGGACTTCTTCAAGTAACATTTCAGTAGATTTTGCTTTATTTGAAAATAAAGTAAGAGGTTCAGTATCATACTTCTATAAACATACCAGTGATGCTTTTCTTACAAAAACAATATCTGAAATCAATGGTATAAATCAATATGTTGTCAATGGTGGAACCCTCGAAAACCAGGGTTTTGAATTGGCTCTTAGTTTCACTCCGATAGATAACGCAAATATTGGGGGTTCTTCCCGTGGGTTTGTGTGGCGAGTTGATCCCCAAATAGGTCAAGTATTGAATAAAGTGTTGAATCGTGCTATAAATAATAAAACCCATATATTGCGTGATGAGGTGACATACAATGATTTCCTGAGTGGCAATATTGAGTTGGCCGGCAAACCAATAAGCACCTTCTACTCTTATCGTTACAAAGGATTAAGTCCTGTGGATGGCTCTCCTGTTTTTTATGGCTCTGAGAATGAATTATCAAATGAATATATGTTGAAATACTCACAGATGAAACGTGAGGATGTATATATGGCTGTCATGGAGGAATCAGGAACCCGTGAGCCTTATATTCAAGGGGGAATCTCAAACTATTTCGGCTATAGGAATTTTGGCGTTTCGTTTAACTTGACCTATTCATTGGGTAACAAAATCAGACTTATGAAAATCTGTTCAGGATACTCTTCAAACATCATATATCCTCAGCAAAACTTACGCAAGGAGTTTACACAGAGATGGAGAAAACCGGGTGACGAAGCATATACTGACATCCCAGGTCTAAGTGCAAGCAACGCCGTCAACACACCATGGTGGAATGTATACCCTGCAACTGAATACTCTTTCGGTGGAACAGTGTATGACATGTATGACAATTCAAACCTGCGTGTAGTAAGTGGGGACTATCTTAAACTGCAATCCCTGTCATTCCGCTACAATGTAGGGGACAACATAGCGAGGAAAATGGGTGTTCAGTCTGCATATATCAGCCTTTCAGGCACAAATATATTCACGATCTGTAATAAAAGGCTGAAAGGACAGGATCCAACACAGTCCGGTTCTACACCTAACATCAACCTCTCTGAACGACCAACATTTTCACTAAATATCAATTTCACATTATAAAGATTTGTCTGATATGAAGAAATTTACACTATATATTCTTGTGTCAATCTTATTGACATCATGCAGCAATTTTCTGGAAGAATACTCGACAGATTTAAGGTATTGCGAAACAGCACAAGATCTGGAATATCTTAT
>JAQVBQ010000006.1 GCA_028690215.1 Bacteroidales bacterium
GGTGATTGTGTCCAGTATTGCAGTATATGTGGATCCCGGCTTGAGAACGGAGTCTGTCCTGTATGTTCAGGACAATCCGGAGGAGGGGATCAACCTCCTGCTGATACTAAATACACCGTCAGTATTAGCGTTGACGGAGGCGGAAGTGTTACGGGCCAGGGAGAATACACAAAGGGAACATCTGTTACAATTACGGCAGTACCGAACCAGACCTTTAAATTTTTAGGTTGGTATAATGTGACATATTCTAAATGTTTTATTGCACATGATAAAACATACTCTATAAAAGTAACGGAACCTTTAAATCTTTTGGCTACATTTATTTCTGAATCTTCAGAATGTGGGAAACTTGCTAATCTAATAAACAATGAGTCTGTTAACAGTTATATACAAGGCATAAGGGCAAAAATGAAAAGTGATGGTACAATAGAATATGGAGACCTTAAGAGATTAGACGGAACTTATTTACCCAAAACAGGGACCGAAAATAAAGCAAGCTATACCCTCGAGGCAAATAAGAAATACACAGAATCTTGGCACAGTCATACTAATGGCTCAGGATTTGTTGGGGCGCTTGATATCCGATCCTTTCATAGATTGCACAAAAAAGGGAGCATTAATAACCTTTCGGAATTTATATACGGAGCGATAACTGATGATCGTGTAATGATTCTGCAAGTAGAAAACGCAACAGCTTTTAATAATATTGACACTACCGACGATTATTCAAAACTCATTAAAGATTATAATAAAAAAGTGGAGATCGACACTCTCGGAGGAACCGGCATAGATGGGGTTTACTTGAGGCTTACAAAATTCCTGAGCCAGTATGGGATTAAAATCACAATATCAAATACATATCCTACTGAATTTAATTTGGAAACCACACACTGGAATACCCTTAGCCAACAAAACAATGTTCTATACAAAGAAGACTGCTAATAAAAAATATCTATTATGAAGAACATAAATAAAATTCTTATCACTCTTTTGTCTGTCTTGTTTTTTAATTTAGCAGACGCACAAAACTATTCTGCCAACCTTGATTTCTACGTCGGCACATGGGTGTATTCCGATCCATCTATAGGAGCGGAATTTACGGTTAAATTAAGAAAAACAATCCGCTATGATTCTGATGGTATTGACTATTGTCTTGTTGGAGCATATACATACAAGATAGACGGACAGATAGTATCTGACTGCATGGTCAAATTCAATGACCAGGTGGATGCCCTGTATATGCCAATCTATGCTACTAATAGTGTGCTGCGACAGTCCTTAGTCAATCCAAATCGTCTATATATGTACCTTCGGGATTTTGTTATGAGAAAGAAAACATTTTCCAATGAGATTGAGATAATATCCAGTACAGATCCCAAGAAGATCCATTGGATACTGAGGAATGACGAGGGAGAGTATGAGACACATGAGTTGCCTCCTGATGAGTTTTCCATCCCCACTGATGTAGTACTTACAAAGGTTGAATGATGACTGTCTATAGTTTGATGTTCCGTTAAGGCAATCAGAACTGTTAGGTGTGATAATAATGGTAGTATTACCAGAGATTGTAATTTTTAAAATATCCTATGAAAAAAATACTCATTTCTATCATTTCAATGCTTTGTATATCGAATACATATTCACAAGTCAAAGAATTAGACACTCTAGGATTTAGAGTTATCACAGGTAATAATACCATCTCATTAAAGGCCAGTTCGGATAATGCTTATCCTGATTATAAATTTGTATATACTGGTATTATGTACGACTATTTTATGGCCGAAGACCAATATAATGTTAAGGTTATACTCAATTTGGTAAAAAAATATTACTCTGCCGAATATTATCAATATACTGACAATCAGCGCATGATGTTTACAGTGTCAGTTGTTTTCGACAATAATTTAAAATTAAAGCAATTGACATTTACAAAATCTGGTCGAGGAAAGATAATGAGTTCAAGAGAGTTAAAAAGTGCTTTTGTTGACGAAAGATTTATGAAAATGTTTTTGGAATTACAAAATGAGCTAAAGGTTAATAACCTGGTTTACACTAAGCTGAATCACAGTGATTCTAGCTGTTATCATAGATTTTTTATACCTATCAAAAACAGTACTTTTAAATAAACTAATTTTTGGGGTTAGAACATTCCTATTGAAAATTATAAATTTAATATTAGAATGAAGAGAAAAATAACTAAGATGCAGGAAATAGAGGGAGTAAGGAGCAATTGAAGACATAAGGCTGAAAAGACCTTGGTTTTTAGCCGATTTTATGAGTGTTTTACCATAAACAGGAATCGCAAATTTGACTCATAAGTCGCTTACAAGTTAATGGAGATATGCAAAATCAGGGAAATTTTCAGCCGGAGGGAGCTCGCGACTGAGGATGGACTTCCCTGATTAGGCATATCTCTAGTATAAAAAAGCGACTTATGAGACCGTTAAGAAAAACCAGTGTCTTTAAGGCTTTGTGGCCTTCATTGTGACAAAAAATAACCCCCGAAAGCTTTTACCAAACTTTCGGGGGTTTTTTATATTCTTGGGTTGCCTGTTTTTACAGTGTCCCCATCAAACTATTCGCGGAATTTTGCGAACTCGATATCTTTCTGTGAACGAGCCTTCAAAGCCTCGTCCTTCTCGTGTACGGCCTTAAGCTCTTTTGCAACTTCAGTCATGTTACCTTTACGGGCAGCAACGATTGCGCGAAGATAAGATGAACGCGCGCATTTGCATTTAACAACGCTTGAAGCTTTGTCAAGCTGGTTGGTAAGAATGTATGCAAGGCCCTCGTTAGGATCGCCTGTTCCGGCAAGCTTAGAGACTGCATCATTGTATCTGCCTTCAAGAATGTCTATAACGGCAAGATTCTGTTTTGCTTCGGGAAGCTTTGATTTTGCAAGCAAAGTCTTTGCTGTTTCGTTATCACCGTCTCTCAGTGCAATTACACCTGCGTTATTATAGTAATAGTCGGTAGTCTTGTTGACAACTTTTGAAAGTGCAATAACTGCCTCTGTCTGCTTTCCGTTATCAAGATACAATGCTGCAAGATTGTTGTAAGCGCGGTCGCATTTGAACTTGTCACCTGCTTTTGTGAGAAGTTTGATCTTTGTATTCACGTCATCAACAAGGGTTGCTGTGTAAAGAAGAGCTTCAGCATCCATAATGTCAATATTGCTCTTTGAAAGCTCTACAAGTTCCTCGTCAGTATAGTTTGTATAGTCAACATTTGCCACGAACCTTGCCCTGCGGAGTTCAGGAAGAACCTTGTCAGCGAGGGTCCTGAAAACTTTGGACATATTCTTGATCTCTCTCTCCCTGACAGCTGGGTCGCTGTACATTGAAAGAACGCGGAGGATAAGCTCCTTGTCCTGCATTGTAGACTGTGAAACGAGTTCCTGGAAACCTTCCCAGTCTTCTGCAATTGCTGTTACATTAACCGGAGCGTCAACAGGTGTTTTCTTTGTGATTTTGTCGAATGCAGCCTTTGCTGTAGCACTACGATTGTCTGAGAGTTTTTCGTTCAATTTTTCTGAACCGTCCGGAGATGCATATGCAAGGATGTCGGTTCCTTTGACAGACCTTCTCTCGTCTTTCTTAACAGATGCAAGGAAAGCCTCAAACTCTTTTATCTCAGCTTTAGTAAGCTCTTTTGGATGAACTACTGAGCTGTTTATCTTGTAAAGGATCTGTGTCTCTTTCTTCTCGCTTATAACCTTCTGATACTCGTCAGCAGCATAGGCAGGGATGCCGGATTTGTCAACAAGCATGTATGTGGTATTTGCACCGTCGGCAAGCTTGTAAGCTACAGGGAAGTCAATTTTCTTATCCTTGTTCCATACAGCCACTCTGAGTTCGAGATGTGATACCTCCATTCCCGGTTTGTATGTAAATTTTGCACTGTGGTTTGATTTAGCGCCGGCAAGAGGAATAACCTTAAAGTTGTCGGTAATTTTCTCCCCCTGGAGCTTGAATGCAGGAGCAGCAACCTCTCCGCCCTCATATACAAGTACCGGAATAACCTCCATCACAGCTTTTGGATGAAAATATCCCTCAGGGAAGTTCATCGAATAGTTGGCAGTAATCTCGCCGGCAACTACCTCAAGTACCTTGGGTGTTGTCTCGACACTTACCAATTGAGACTCTTTGACCATTTTTGAAGGATTGCTGCATGATACAAGAGCAAGCCCGCTTATGGCTAAAGTTAGAAGTGAAATAAAACTTTTTTTCATTATTGATTTATTTTATGTAAGATTTCTATATAATAACCAAAAACACAAAATTAGAAAATTTTACATACCTGTTTTAATAATATTTCTAGAAACAAGTATTTCCAAATCTTCCGGTGTGTCGATAGAGTATGATTGATACTCTGTGACAGCAACTTTAATCTTGTAGCCCGATTCCAGCCATCTTAGCTGTTCCAGTTGTTCTGCTATTTCAAGAGAGGTTTGTTCAAGAGTCGTAACCTCCTTGAGGGTCTCTCTTGTAAAAGCGTAAAGCCCTATGTGTTTGTAATATGTCTTCCCGTCGTTCCACAATGAGGTATCTACTCCGCGTTTGTATGGGATAGCACTCCTGCTGAAATAGAGTGCATCCATATCCGCAGAGAGGACAACCTTTGGTGTGTTCGGGCTGAATATATCTTCCTCAACCGAGAATCTCTTCACAAGTGTTGCAATTTTTGTATCCTTCTCCTTAAAACAACCGATAAGCTCAGAAAGTTGACCGGGTTCAATAAAAGGTTCGTCTCCCTGGACATTTACAACAATGTCAAACTTGTTTCCATCTCTCTCTTCAACTATGTTTAGTGCCTCGAAACAACGATCGGTGCCGCTTCGGTGTGTGTTGGAGGTCATGACTGCGTCCCCCCCGAAACTCTTCACTTCGTCGATAATTCGTTGATCGTCAGTTGCTACACAAACATGGTCAAAAACCTTGCAACTTCTCTCATACACTCTGTTTATCATGCTTTTACCCTCTATCTTGACCAGCGGTTTACCGGGGAAACGTGTTGAACCGTACCTTGAGGGAATAATAGCCAATACTTTCATTGTGAAAATGGATTTTTTAAATTTCTCAAAGGTACAAATTTTATCTATTTTTGCAGATTATGGATATACGCGCAATAAAACTAAGGTTTGACATCATAGGAGACAACCATGCTCTCAACAGGGCTATAGACATCGCTGTGCAAGTAGCGGCTACAGACCTGTCTGTGTTGATTACCGGTGAGAGCGGTGTGGGAAAGGAGGTTTTCCCCCAGATTATTCATACAAACAGTCCCAGAAAGCATAATCAGTATTTTGCAGTGAACTGTGGTGCCATTCCTGAGGGTACGATTGATTCCGAGCTGTTTGGACACGAGAAGGGGTCTTTTACCGGTGCATATGAAACCAGAAAGGGTTATTTTGAGGTTGCAGACGGAGGTACTCTATTCCTTGACGAGGTGGCAGAGCTGCCGCTTTCAACTCAGGTAAGGCTTCTGAGAGTTCTTCAGTCGGGTGAGTTTATTAAAGTCGGTTCTTCGAAGGTACAGAAAACGGATGTCCGTGTCATAGCGGCCACGAATGTCAATGTGCTTAGAGCCATAGAGATGGGTAAGTTCAGGGAAGATCTTTACTATCGGTTAAACACCGTCCCTATTTATGTTCCCCCATTACGTGAGAGAAAAGAGGACATACATCAGCTTTTCAAGAAATTTGCTCTTGACTTTGCAGACAAGTACAAAATGCCTACTATAAGGCTCAACCATGAAGCTGTCAGAATTCTTGAAAATTACAGATGGCCGGGAAATATCAGACAGCTGAAAAGCATTGCTGAACAGATTTCAATAATTGAGCATAACCGGGAGATATCGCTGGATGTGCTAAAAAAATATATTCCTGAAGAGGGTGTAAGTCACCTTCCTGTCAGGACTGAGGGGCACGGAGCTGATTATATGACAGACCGTGATATTATTTTCAAGGTTCTGTATCAGTTGAGGCAGGAGATAGAGGAGTTGAAATCGGGCATTGTAAAGAGTCAGGTTCCGGTAAGCAGCGTGATTGCAAAGAGAGATGATGTCGGAGACGTGATAGAAGAGAGGAATGTCGTGGATTACGATGAGGAGGCAGAGATTAGTTCCGGCAAAGAGTCTCAGGATTTCTCAATCCAAAGTATGAATGCAGATCTGATCAGAAAGTCTCTTGAGAAGCATAACGGTAAACGTAAAGCTGCGGCAGCAGAATTGGGTATCTCAGAGAGGACGCTGTACAGGAAAATTAAAGAGTTAAACCTCGACATATGAGAAAATTTTTAATAATATTGGCTTTTATTCCACTCATATCTGGTTGCGGGATATACAGCTTCTCCGGTACATCAATAGCTCCGGATGTCCAATCCATCACTGTCATGACAATCCAAAACAGGGCAATGAGGGTTAACCCTTCTCTGAGCAACCTGCTTACTGAAGAGCTGAAGGAGAAGTACCGTCGGCTTACTAAGTTGAGGCTTGATCCAGATAACGGAGACCTTATTGTTGAGGGAGATATAACTTCGTACGAGACCACTGCACTTGCTGTAACCTCTCAGGAGGTTGCCTCGCAGAACAGATTGACCGTTACTGTAAAGATTAAGTATACAAATATCAAGCATCCTGACGAAAGCTTTGAGAAATCCTTTGTTGCGTTTGAAGACTATGCTTCAACAATGAGCCTGGATGCTGTGGAGTCATCATTGGTAGATTCGATAGTCGAAAGGATTGTCGATCTAATATTCAACGATACCGTAGCAAACTGGTAAAATTTAAGAATTATGAGCAATACGGACATATCAGTTTTGGAACAGACCCTGGAAAGATATCCATGGTTTGCACTGGGCCATTATGAATTGTTCAGAAAAGCCTGTGAACTCGGAGAGGAGCACAAGAGAGACTGCCTGAACAGAACAGCTGCTCACATATACTCCAGAGAGGTGCTCTACAATCTCGCCAGGGAAGAGAGAAAGATGCACAGGGACGAAGTTGGAGAGATTGCGACTATAGGTGAGGAGATTGCTTTTGAGATAGAGGACGAGCCCTTGGATATTCAGACAGTGCCCAAGATAGTGATGGCCGGAGGCGACTATTTTTCGAGAGCCGAACTGGATCAGGCGGAACTTGATCTTGAAAAGCCCTTAGATAAGTTCATCTCAGAGAAACCATCGTTGCTCAAGAGTAATATTAATTCTCCGAAAGATGTTGAAATTGCTGCGGAACCGGTTTTGGAAGAAAATTTCGACGACTCTGGTTTCTATACCGAGACACTCGCAAAAATCTATAGTGAGCAAGGCTTTTACAAAAGAGCAATAGAGGTTTATGCTAAACTAATTTTGTTATATCCGGAAAAAAATAGTTACTTTGCGACCCTTGTACAAGAATTAAAAAGCAAACATAATTTATATTAATATGTATACAACCATTTCCATCTTAATTGTAATCGCCAGCATCTTATTGACAATTATAGTGTTAATACAGAACTCAAAAGGTGGCGGATTGGCAGCGAACTTTGCTTCAGGCAACCAAACTTTCGGTGTTCGTCAAACAGCAGATTTCTTGGAAAAGGCAACATGGACCTTGGCCATAACTATAATTGTACTTTGTGTACTTGCTACAGCCTTTGTTTCCACAGGTGGTAAAGAGGGCAGCAGCGTACAGCAGAAGATTGAAAACACAGCACCGGTTCAGGGACAACCACAGTTCCCTTCTTCTACTCCGTCTTCAGCTCCTTCTACAGAAAAAGCTCCAACTGAGACGCCGGCTACTCCACAAAAGTAAAAAAATTATTTCGCAATATATCAGCTCGTTACGTAAGTAACGAGCTTTTTTTATGAAAAAAATTACTACTATGTGATACATGGTAATAAAATAAATATATATATTTGCACAACCGAAATCTATAAAACTTTAAAATACTATAAAAATGAAGAAAGTGGTTAATGTTGGTATAGGCGGAACAAGCTTTGTTATTGACGAAGATGCTTATCAAAGGTTGGACAAATACCTTGAGAGGTTCCGCGAAAAAACCAGAATGGGTGTTCAGACAAAAGATGTTATGGAAGATCTTGAACAAAGAATAGCCGAACTCTTTTCGGAATCACTCAGATCAGAGCAGGAGGTCGTAAATCTTGCGCTGGTGAATAAGGTCATTTCTCAGTTGGGTATGCCTGACGGCGGACCTGCTGAAGACGATTTTGGCACATTTGGACCTGAACCTGTAAATCCTGTTGTAACAAAGAGGCTGTACAGAGATCCGGATTCAAAGGTATTCGGAGGTGTATGCGGGGGACTTGCATACTATCTGAATGTTGATATAGTGCTTATGAGAGTGTTGTTTTTCATCACCATTATGATGGGCGGTGTGGGCTTCTGGGGTTATATTATTTTCTGGATAGTGACTCCTGTGGCTAATACAGCTTCCCAGAAGTGTGAAATGAGAGGTTTGCCGGTTACTGCCGAAAACCTGAGAAAGTATTCAAGCTATAAATGATTTTGCCATGAACGATATTAATACAGACAATCTTAAGTCACAGATGCGTAAGGGTGTCCTTGAGTATTGCATACTCAGCATACTAAATAATAATGATGCTTATGCCTCAGAGTTGATCGGACAACTTAAGGATGCAAGCATGATAGTGGTGGAGGGGACTTTATATCCTCTGCTTACCAGACAGAAAAACCAGGGACTCTTGAGTTACCGTTGGGAGGAGTCTACCCAGGGACCACCAAGAAAGTACTACTCAATTACAGACAAGGGCAGGGAGTTGCTCTCCGAGATGGACAGTGCGTGGGATGATCTGATCCAGACAATAGCATTATTAAGAAAAAAACAATAAGACAATCATGAAAAAAGTAGTTAAAGTAAGTGTAGGTAATCTTGCTTTCACCATCGATGAAGATGGTTATGAACTTTTAAAATCATACCTGGGAGAGCTCAAGGCTCATTACAAGTCAAAACAGAATGGCAGCGAGATTATAGAGGGAATTGAAGAGAGAATTGCTGAGCTTTTTGTTGAGAAGTCAGGAATGAACAGTGTGGTCTCTATTGAGGTTGTCAAGGAGGTGGTGAACATCCTGGGACGTCCGGAGGTGATTGATGATGAGGATAACCAATACTATGAAGAATCCAAGGATCAGCCATACAGAGTAACTCAGAAGAGATTCTTCCGTGACCCGAACAATAAAGTGATTGCTGGTCTGTGTTCAGGTTTTGCAGCATATATCAATGTAGACCCATTGCTCATAAGAGTTCTGTTTGTCATATTCTCATTTGGATTCTCGTTACTTGGTACACACTTAGGAGGTCCGTCATTTATGGTGTTTGCCTATATAATATTATGGATTGTAATACCGGAAGCAAAGACTGTCGAACAGAAGTGTGCAATGCGTGGAGAAAAACTAGATCTCTCTGATATACAGAGAAGAGTGGAATATGGTAATACTCAGTCAGGAGACAATGGCAGAAGATCCTCTTCAAATGGCAATTCTGCTGTTACCGAGATTTTTCGTGTCTTCTCAAAGATTGTTGCCGTTTTCCTTATAATAATAGCACTTTCAGGTATTGTATCGCTCACCTTCCTGTTTTTGGGTATAGAGATATTCAATGGAGTTGTTCCGATTGATTTCCTTAACTTCATTCATTTGGGCATGAGCAATCCTTTCTGGTTGAAGCTTACCTTCCTGCTTGTATTGTTCCTTCCTCTTGCAGGAATGTTTGTGGCCGGTTTGCAGATTCTTTTCGGTTCAAGGACAAGAAGATTCAAGCCCGGACTTATAATATTCATCCTCTGGATAGTCTCTCTTTTCGCTTTTGCCACTTTTGCATCGATAGCCTCTAAGCCATATTGGAGCCAGGCCACTGAGGAGATCTCTCTTCCGCTGGGTAATGATATAGATACACTATACATAAAACTGGAGACTGATAAGAAAATGCCGGCAGAGAATGTTTTCATTGATGCTGACCGCTCTGATTTCGGATTATTCTGGATTGATCAGCAGAGTAAGGACATGGTAATATTTCCGGGAATTGACATTGTAAGACAGAGTGAGACATCTGAGAGAGAGGTTTTCTGTGAGATTCACACAATGTCCCAGACCTACGGTGAGGCATTGATGAAAGGGCGGAACATGCCGCAGTTCATGACCATCAGTGATTCACTGCTGACTATCAACGGAGAGGTATACAACAAAGGCAGAAAGTGGGATGGTACCATCAAAGAGATTAAACTCTACATTCCTGATAGCGTGAAAGTTATTATCACATCCCCGATTGACTTTGATTTCACCCATAGTTATAGGAGCGATTACAAGTGGGATATGTTTTATTGGAATGGTCGCCCCTTCCGCAGCCACCACAGATCGTGGAGCTGGGAAGATGACGGGTCATATAAGAGATGGGAGTGGAGGGAAAACTGACGTAGCTATTTAATTACGCCCAGTTCCTTTCCAACCTTAGTAAAGGCAGCGATGCACTTGTCCAGGTGTTCCGGCTCGTGTCCTGCAGAAATCTGCACACGGATACGGGCCTGCTCCTTTGGAACCACAGGGAAATAGAACCCTGTAACATATATGCCCTCCTCAAGCATTCTTGAGGCAAATTGTTGAGAGAGCTTTGCATCATAAAGCATAACAGCACAAATGGCCGATTGTGTCGGTTTTATGTCAAAACCGGCGGCTTTCATCTTCTTGACGAAGTAATCGGTATTACTGTGAAGTTTATCTTGCAGCTCATTGGTCTTTGACATCATGTCGAACATCGCGATACCTGCGGCAGCAACCATAGGCGGAATAGAGTTCGAGAACAGATATGGTCTTGAACGTTGACGTAAAAGGGATATAATCTCCTTTTTTCCTGTTGTGAATCCGCCAATCGCACCACCAAATGATTTCCCGAGTGTTCCGGTGATTATCTCTACTTTTCCCCTGAGGTCATAGAGTTCGGTAGTTCCTCTGCCTGTCTGGCCGACAACACCGGCTGAGTGAGACTCGTCCACCATCACCATTGCATTGTATTTTTCTGCAAGTTTATATATCTTGTCGAGAGGTGCAACATTTCCGTCCATAGAGAATACACCGTCAGTTACAATTAAGCGGAATCTCTGAGCCTGTGCGACCTTAAGGCACTCTTCCAACTCTTCCATATTGGCATTTGCGTAGCGATATCTCTGAGCTTTGCACAGCCTTACACCGTCAATGATTGATGCGTGGTTGAGAGAGTCTGAGATTATTGCATCTTCCTCTGAGAGAAGTGGTTCAAAAACGCCACCATTTGCATCAAAGCACGCTGCATAGAGGATAGAATCCTCTGTTCCGAAGAATTCAGCGATTTTCTTTTCAAGTTCAATGTGAAGGTCCTGAGTACCGCATATAAAGCGCACACTTGACATTCCGAAGCCTCTTTTGTCGAGAGCATCCTTGGCTGCCTCTATGAGAACTTTGTTGTTGGAGAGCCCCAGATAATTATTGGCGCAAAAATTGAGGACCTCCTGACCTGTGCTGACTTTTATTGTAGCCTGTTGAGATGTTGTGATGACCCTCTCTCTTTTGTAAAGACCTGCAGATTCTATATTCTGGAGTTCTTGTGATAAATGCTTCTGAAAGTTGCTGTACATATTGTGATTTGTTATTTGTTCCCGTTTATTAACACAAAGTTATAAGGAAATCGTCTATGTTGTAAGAAAATTTAAAAACTATTTTTGTTTTTAAAGTTTTCATTTATACATTTGCACCCTGGTTTCAAATTAATTAGATATGACTATCAAAGAAAGAATTGTGGAAAATTCAATTGATCTTTTCATGAAACGGGGCTGCAAATCTGTCACAATGGATGAGATAGCTTCTGAGAATGGAATATCCAAGAGAACTTTATATGAGAATTTCGAGGATAAGAATTCATTGTTAAAAGAGTGTCTCAGTACAGCATATGAAAGGACTAAAAATGCCACAGATCAGGTTTTTAACAGTTCAGAAAATGTTTATGACCTGATTTTTAAAATTCATGAATGCAAGACAAATCAGAGGTACAATTTTAAAATGTCATTTGTAGCTGAGCTCAAGAAGTTTTACCCTGAAGTATACGAAAGCATGAGGTTGAATTTCTCAAATTATCACAATGAAAGTACTCAGACATTCATTGATAGAGGTCAGAAAGAGGGCCTTATCATGGAAGGCGTTAATAAAGAGATAATTATAAGAGCAATTATAACGATGTCCGATATGATGATGAACGGAGATGTGTTTTCCAGCTTGAATGCAACAAGGAGACAAATTTTTCAAGAGACGATATTGTTATATATAAGAGGAATATCTACAAAACGAGGAATAGAGTTATTGGATAACTATTTAAATAAAAGTAAAGATGAGAAGTAGGAATTTGAAAAGAATCGGAACAGCAGCCGTTGTATCTGTGTTGCTGTTTTTTGGTGAGGCGGCCGTCGCTCAGACGGCAGGTGTAAGCCCCGACACACTGAAAATAACAGTGGAGCAGGCTTTACAGATAGCTCTCAGTGATAACCCAAACATTAAGATTGCGGACGCGGAGCTGGAGAGAGTTGACTATCTGAAGAAGGAGAGCTGGTATGCACTTTTACCGGGTCTGAGTTCTGATTTTCAATACACAAACAGTATATACAAGCAGATATTCTTTTCTGACTTCTTCCCCGGAGGAAAGATGGAAGTAGGTTCAACACATAGTTTTGCAATTACAACCACTGCTTCTGTACCTCTGTTTGCAATGGGACTGTATAAGAACATTGAACTCTCCGGTCTGGAGATAAAGGCAGCCCTCGAGTCTGCAAGGACCACAAAGCTCGACTTGATTCAACAGGTTAAGAACAGCTTCTATGGTATTGTGATGATGAAGGAGTCTCTCAATGTTTTGGAGCAGAGTTATAAAAATGCGATGGAGAGTGCCCAGAATATTAAAAAGATGTACGAACAGGGACTGGCAAGTGAATACGACAAGATACGTTCTGAAGTTGCAGCGAGAAACATTATGCCTTCGTTAACACAGGCCAGAAACGGGCTTGAACTTTCCAAGATGCAGCTTAAGATACTGCTCTCTTTGAAAATGGACATTCCTGTTGATGTTATCGGAGATTTTTCAAATCTGGAAAACGAGATAAATGTGTTTAACAACAGCCTTCCATATAATTTCGAGATGAACAGCAGCCTAAGGGCACTGGACATACAGCTTGAGAAGATGAACAAGACATTCGAGCTTGTACGCAGTCAGAGGCTTCCTGTTCTGGCCGGTTTTGGAAATTATGTAGTGCAGATGCAGAACAATGATTTCACATTTAAAGGTATCTGGCCGAACTCTCTTATGGTCGGTCTCTCTCTTCAGGTACCGATTTTCAATAAGTTCGCCACTTCGCTCAAGGAGAAACAGACAAAAATCGGAATCAGACAGATTGAGCTTCAGAGAGGCTTGTTGGAAAGCTCTCTCTCTTTGACAGCACAAAATTCCATAAATGAGATGCAAAGAACAAAGATTCAGCTGGAATCTGATAAAGAGGCAGTTGAACAGGCAATAAAAGGGTATGAAATTGCCAAAGTAAGGTACAAGACTGGTGTGGGGACTGTTCTTGAACTCAATGACTCAGAGGTTTCCCTCACAACTTCAAAACTTAACCTTAACCAGACTCTCTATGATTTTCTTAAAGCTAAGAATGAATTTGAGAAGGTTCAGGGGATTGAAAACAGTAAATAAATTGGGATTAGTATATGAAAAAAGGATTCATTCTATTGGCTACGGGCCTATTGATGTCAGTTGCATGTTCATCTGACAAACAGAAAAATGCCGCAGGAGATGCAGCGCAAGCAAGTGTGGTTGAAGTAAAGGTCGCTGATGTTAAAAAGCAACCGGTTCCTCAACAGGTAGATTTTACAGGAAATATTGAGCCCTATGTTAAGAATAATATTTCCAGTGCAGCCTCTCAACGAGTTGAAAAGATCATGGTTGAAATTGGCTCAAAAGTCAGAAAAGGACAACTTCTGGTGCAGATGGAGAGCCTCAACTACTCTCAGGCAAAGATTCAGCTTGAAAATCTGAAATTGGACCTTGCACGTATCGAGGAGCTATATAAGGCAGGTGGCGTTGCCCAGCAACAATATGATCAGATTAAGACACAGGTAAACGTGGCTGAGCAGAGTATCAGAAATCTTGATAAGAACACTAAACTGTTATCTCCTATTAATGGAGTAGTTACACAGAGGAATTACGACAACGGAGACATGGTTGCAGGCCTTCCGATTCTGGTAGTTATGCAGATACAGCCTGTCAAGATATTGATTAACATATCAGAGGAGTACTTCCCTCAGGTCAAAGTCGGTACACCGGTACAAATCACACTCGACGTTTATGATGGTAAGGTTTATACAGGAAAGGTGAGTCTGATACATCCGACAATTGATCCAGCAACAAGGACATTCCAGGCGCAGGTAAGCGTCTCGAACCCTAATTCAGAAATACGCCCGGGGATGTTTGCCAGGGCAAAGGTGAATTTCGGAACCAAAGACAGGATTGTTGTTCCTGATAAAGCTGTGATTAAACAATCGGGTACCAATGACAAGTATGTTTATGTGCTTGACGGAGATGTGGTAAAATACACAAAGGTGGATGTCGGAAAACGTGTCGGCTCTATCTATGAGATAAAGAGTGGCCTTGAGCTAGGGCAAAAGGTTGTGGTTGCCGGAATATCAAGATTGATTGACCAGGCAAAGGTGAAAGTTGTAGAAACAGGTCTTGACCTCACAAAAAACGAATAATCTATGAAACTATATGAAAGTGCAGTAAAAAAACCGGTTACAACAGCCCTGATATTTGTGGCTATTGGTGTACTCGGTCTTTTTTCCTATTCAAAACTTTCTGTAGACTTGTATCCGGAGATAGAGCTAAACATGGCTACTATCATGACCACTTACTCCGGGGCAAGTGCTGCAGATATTGAGACCAACATAACGAAAGGTCTTGAGACTTCACTGAGTACTGTCACCGATCTTAAGGAGATAACCTCAGTCTCTAAGGACAACGTATCACTCATAACAATGGAGTTTGAGTATGGTACCAACATGGACGAGGCGGTAAATGACATCCGGTCTGTTCTGGATATGAATGCCAACTATCTTCCTGAAGGAGCGGAGAAATCTGTGGTATTCAAGTTCAGTACAGAGATGATGCCTATATTCTTCATGTCTGCCAGGACAGAGAAGAATGCTCAGGGACTATACAAGATTCTTGAGGAGAAGGTTGCAAACCCAATCAACAGGATAGACGGTGTTGCCTCTGCGTTCATAAGCGGAGCACCGGAGAGAGAGATACAGGTAAGAACCGACCCTAACAAAATGGAGGCTTACGGGATTGCTGACGAACAGATTGCAAACCTTATCGCGATGGAGAATAGAAATATTCCGGGCGGTAATATTGACGTCGGTTCTGATACATATTCGGTAAGGGTTGACGGCGAGTTTGAGGAGAGTGAGCAGATTGCCAATCTTATTATCGGAAGTTTCCAGGGAAAGAATATTTTTGTCAAGGATGTTGCCCAGGTTAAAGATACACTAAAAGAGAGGGTGACAGAGGTATCTACCAACGGTCAGCGCGGAGCCATGGTTGTGGTTCAGAAGCAATCCGGCGGAAATGTAGTGGAAATTGCTTCGAGAATTAAGGAAAAACTTCCCGAGATTGAGGCCTCTCTTCCACCGGATGTTAAACTTGAGATAATCCTGGATACATCTGAGTTCATTGAGAAGAGTATCGGCTCACTTGCCGAGACTGTGCTTCTTGCAGGTTTGTTTGTAATGCTCGTGGTGTTGGCATTCCTTGGAAGATGGAGGGCAACATTTATCATTATCCTGACAATTCCTGTATCACTCGTAGCAGCCTTCATCTATTTGATGGTTTCCGGGAACACTCTGAATATCATATCTCTCAGCTCGCTCTCCATAGCTATCGGTATGGTTGTGGATGATGCCATAGTTGTGCTGGAGAATATAACGACACATATTGAGAGGGGAAGTAAACCTAAGGATGCGGCAATATATGCAACCAATGAGGTTGCTGTTGCAATCATTGCCTCGACTCTCACAATTATAGCCGTGTTCTTCCCACTGACAATGGTTACCGGTTTGGCCGGAATCATGTTTAAACAGCTGGGATGGATTGTGACAATAATCATAACAGTGTCTATGATTGTAGCGCTCAGCCTTACACCTATGCTTTGCTCGAAAATGCTCAGACAGGATCCGGGCCGCAGCAAGTGGTTTGAGAGACTATACGGACCAATAGAGAAGACACTTGACGGACTTGATGGTCTTTACGAAAGATTCCTGCAGTGGGCTGTAAAACACAGGTTCACTGTGATAGGAAGTGCATTAGCAATGTTTCTTGGCAGCCTTTTGCTCCTAGGAATTGTTGGTACAGACTTTTTCCCCGAGACAGATAACGGTCAGATTGGTGTCACTGTCGAACTTCCTGTCGGTACAAGAGTGGAGCAGACAAGAGAGCTTGACAAATATATTTATAGTATGTGGAAGGAGAAGTATCCGGAGATAGAGATTCTGGAATCTTCACTCGGCCCATCTGATGGATCAAATATCTTCAGCGCTATGAGTGCTTCCGGTACAAACCTTATCTCATACACTCTAGACCTTTCTGATGCAACAGACAGAAAGAGGAGCATATTCGAGATCTCTGACGAGATGAGAAAGGATCTTGCGGCACTTCCTGAAATTTATCGTTCAACTGTTACTCCTGGTGGAGGAGGAATGTCAATGGGAATGGGTTCATCGACATTTGATGTGAATGTGCTCGGGTACAACATGACAGATGCTGATATGGTAGCCAACCAGATAAAGGAGATGATGGAGAAGACAGAGGGTCTGAGGGATATAAAACTCAGCCGTGATGACTACACTCCACAGCTAAAGGTTGTCTTCAACAGGGAAAAGCTTGCAATGAACGGACTTACAATGACCGGGGCAGCAACTGTTGTAAGGAACAGGATTAATGGTTTTACCTCATCATTTTTCAGAGAGGAGGGCGAAGAGTACGACATTACCGTTATTAACTCTCCTAAATACCGAACCGAGATTGATGATATAAGGAACATCATTATATACAACAATCAGGGAAAGGGAGTCAAACTTTCCGAGATAGCAGATGTTAATGAGGGTTTTGCCCCTCCTGCAATTGAACACATTGACAGAGAGCGTGTGATTAAGGTTTCGGGGTCTATATACAATCGTCCTCTTGGAGATGTTGCCAAGGAGGTTCAGGCCAACTTAAAAAAGATTAACTACCCTCCACAGATTACTGCTGAGATTTCAGGTACTGTTAAAGACCAACAGGAGTCATTTACAGATATGTTCACACTGCTTCTGCTTGTTGTGATGCTTGTATACATTGTGATGGCTGCTCAGTTCGAGTCCTTCAGGGATCCATTCATTATTATGTTCTCTCTGCCGTTTGCCTTTACAGGAGTATTTGTTGCCCTATGGATGACCGGAACATCTCTCAGCCTTATAGCGCTCATTGGTGCTGTTATGCTCGTGGGTATTGTTGTTAAAAACGGTATAGTGTTGATTGACTATATTAACCTCAATAAGGAGAGAGGTTCTTCAATAAGAAGAGCGGTTATTTCAGGAGGTAAGTCCCGTCTGAGACCGGTATTGATGACAACATTGACAACTATTCTCGGAATGGTTCCTATGGCAATGGGTATAGGAGAGGGTTCTGAGATATGGCAACCGATGGGTATATCAATCATAGGTGGTCTTACATTGTCTACTGTATTGACTCTGATTGTAATACCATGTATTTACACATCTTTCCATGCAGGTGATATGAAGAGAAAGAGAAAAAGACTAGCAAAACAAATAGTAAAAATCAGGTAAGATATGAAAGCGGTTATGATAGTGTACAATCAGGCACACAATGCCGAGGTACAAGATATATTGGATAAATGCGATGTCAGAGGATTTACTAAATGGGAAGATGTCCAGGGAAGAGGCAGCAAGAGAGGGGAGCCACACTACTCCTCTCATGCCTGGCCTTCAAAGAATATGGCAACATTGACATTTGTAGATGAGGGAATCTTGTCCGAACTCTTAGCAAAGCTCAAAGCTCTTGATGAGAGGGCAGAAAAGCAGGGATTGAGAACTTTCATCTGGGAAGCAGAGCAGGCCTGGTAACGATTTCTTTTGATAAGTTCATACATTGTGCTAAATTAGCACTCGGATACTTAATATAAACAATTATGGCAATTGCAGTAAATGATTCAAATTTCAATCAGATAGTGATAAGTTCTGATAAACCCGTATTAGTTGATTTCTGGGCTACATGGTGCGGACCGTGTCGTATGGTTGCTCCTATAGTGGACGAACTTGCTACAGAATATGAGGGTAAAGCTGTTATCACTAAATGTGATGTTGATTCTAGTTCCGAGGTTCCTTTAAAATATGGAATACGTAATATCCCGACTATCCTTTTTTTCAAAAACGGAGAATTGAAGGATAAGATTGTGGGTGCAACCACAAAATCGGCGATAGTAGCAAAGATTAATGCATTAATGTAAAACTATCCATTATGAAAAAGTTATTTGTACTGTTCTTGGGTGTGCTTATATTCAGCACGTCATCCTATTCGCAGACCAGATTCGGGATAAAGGGGGGGCTTAACTTTACAAACATGTCTAACATATCTTCTAATTTAAATCAGACATGGGAAAATCAAACGGGATACCAACTTGGTCTGGCTCTTCAATTCAAGGTTCCGATTATTGGCCTTGCCATACAGCCGGAACTTATGTACTCCACTGTTAAGTCAACATTGAACAACAATGAAGGGGAGTTGAACCTTGATTACATCACACTGCCTATCAATCTTCAATTGGGAGCTGATATGCTTTTCTTCAGACCTTTTATTGTTGCCAGCCCTTTTGTGTCGTATCTGATTAAGAGCAGCACAAGACTTGAGGATCAACCTCTGGATGATATTAACAGGTTTGACTATGGGGTAGGTTTAGGAGTCGGAATTGACTTATGGAAACTGCAGATCATGGGTAAATATAACTGGGGTCTGGGTAAGCTGGAAAAAGCCGGAGATGAGTGGGATCAATCCGAGACATATAAGAACGCAACGCTTCAGGGATTTCAACTTTCTGTAGCCTTCCTGTTTTAAGCTTCGGAGATGTCCAGACGTGTCTGTGTTTACTGCTCTTCCAGTGATATTCTGGAAGATAGATATAAAGAGGTCGCCTACAGTTTTGCTGAGGCGGCCTCTTCTCATAACTGCACACTCGTGTGCGGAGGCAGCAGGAAGGGACTTATGGGTGTAATGATAGACGCTTTTATAAACAGAGGCGGAATTGTTGAGGGGGTAATGCCGGAGTTTATGAAAGAACTTGAATTTCATCATCCGGACCTTAACAGAATAACATTTGTCCCAACTATGAGTGAGAGAAAAAAACTTATGAGAGAGGAGACGGATGCGGTTGTTGCTCTGCCGGGAGGTCTGGGCACACTCGAGGAGTTTCTTGAGACATACACACTCAAGAGGCTTGGACTCTATTCGGGAGACGTTATACTTCTCAATGTATACGGTTTTTTCGAACCACTTCTGGATTTGTTTGAACATTTAGTGGATAATAAGGTTCTAAATAAGAACTGGAAATCAGGATTAAAGATAGTGGACAGTGTCGAAGAGCTGATAGAGGTTATAGATAAATGCAGGCCCGAGACTCTCTCTCCAAGACACTATGCGCCGGAATAAAAGATATAAAATGGATATTAACAAGATCAACAGTGATATTAAAGAGGATTTTCACAGATACAGATCTCTGATGGAAAATACTCTTGTTAGCGGAAGTGCTCTGTTGAACACAATTAACTCATATTTACTCCAGACAAGCGGAAAGCAACTGAGACCTATTTTGGCTATTCTTTCTGCCAAAGCTTGCGGAATAGTGAATGATAAGACAATTTCTTGTGCTGCGGTTGCAGAGATGATACATACAGCCACTCTCCTGCATGATGATGTGGCAGACCAGTCAGATAAGAGAAGAGGGGTAAGGACAGTTCAGGCTGAATATAACCCCGCCGCATCAATTTTGACAGGAGACTATTGGCTTTCAAAGGCAATGTCCATACTTGTCAACCTCAATGATGCAAGAATAATGGGCTTTTACACGAAAACAGTTGAGGATCTTTCGGAGGGAGAGCTTTTTCAAATGCAGAAGGCGAGCTCGCTTGATACGACTGAGTCTGATTATTACAGCATCATATACAGTAAGACTGCCAGCCTTTTTGTAGGAACTATTAAGAGTGCCGTTTACACTGTGTGCAGGGATGAAAAGGTGTTGTCTGCGATGGAAGAGTATGCCAGTCAATTAGGAATAGCCTTTCAGATAAGAGATGATATTTTTGACTATATGCCCGGTCTTAATACAGGTAAACCTGCCGGAGGTGATGTTGTTGAGAGAAAACTCACACTACCTCTTATTGCAGCACTCAATTCGGCTACAGATGAAGAGAGGGAGAATATGATCGCTATGTTGAAAAAAAGTGATACGGATGAGAAGATGCTTATGGATGAGGCTGTCCGTATAGTCGAGAAGTATTCAGGTATAGATGCTGCTCAGAAAGCTCTCACAGAGCGTTGCAAAAAAGCTGAGGAGGCTCTGTCGTTTATGGATGAATCCGATTATAAAAGGGATTTAATCTTACTTACAAGATATGTAGGAGAGAGATCACGTTAGAATAATTTTCCTGCAATCTCCTCTAATTCGGAGTAGAACTCCTGTCCGAAAGCAAATATAAGGGGTTCCTTTAAAAATTTATATACAGGGATTCCCTCTTTTTTTCCTAACACAAAAGCGTCAAGGCATATATGCCATTCGTGCAGGTTCAGGGCGGCCATGCCATTAGATAACTTGCTGACTCTTATAGGATATAGCCAGCACGATATTGGTTTTCTCAGGGAGCACTCTCCGGCATTGTATGCCATCTCTATTCCACAGAAACAGTTGTCGTGCTTGTCAAACTGAGTGTAGACACACTCTTCGCCCTCTATGAGTGGTGTTACGGTATCTCCGTCTGAATCAATAACAAAGGGACCCGACTCCTTAATGGAGCGGATCCCTTCTAGTCTAAGATGTTTAGAAATTGATGACATTTCTCCGGCAATCAATTTGCACTCGTCCTCTTCCAGGGGAGCTCCGCTGTCACCTATGATGCAGCATGCTCCGTGACATTTTTGATAATCGCAGCAAAACTTTTCTGTTATTATTGCTGATGATACAAGGATGTTTCCAATTGCAATTACCGGATAAGTCGTCATACTATTTCTTGGTGCCGTTCATAATAATTTCCATCTGATTGCCCTGGGTAAGGGTGCTCTTTATGAAGCTGTTCACTTTTTCAGGAGTCATGTTTTTAAGTGCAGGCTCATAAGTTGTGTGCATATCCTTGCCAAGCAGGTAGCGGTTTGTAAGTACCGACAACCAGTAGTTGTTCTCCCTCTGGTTCTGAGTGTAGCTCTTTTGCATATACTCTACAACCTTAGAGAAATCGGTCTTATCAATACCGTTTGCCATAACATTGTCTATCTCTTTCTGTGCCCTTGCAAGCAGTCTGTCCTTAATAGCCACGTCAGTGTCGAAAGCATAGAGGAACATGAAATAATCTTCAGGATAGTAGTTAACAGACATATTAACGCCAACTCCATATGTGCCTCCCTCATCTTCACGTATAGACCTTGTAAATACTTGGTCAAACACCTGTTTTGATATGTCGGCCATAATCCTGTTCTCAACATTAAATGCAGTCTTGCCTGAATAAATCTTGTATACGGATGACTTAGGTGTCTGCATATCTTTCTCGAAATGCTTAACTATATTACCCTTGGCAGGTGTGTTCTTTAGGTTTTTCCAGTCCTCTTTCTTTGACTTGTTTGCTGGTAAAGATCCAATGTATGTTTCAACAAGAGGTTTAGCTGTCGCAGGATCAATATTGCCGACGAAAACAAATGTGAAGTCGGCTGCATTAGAGAAGCGTTCCTTAACAATCTGGAGTGCCTTTGCATAATCCAGTTTGTCGACATCCTTTAAAGTGAGCCTGTTTGTGTATGGATTGTTGCTGAAAAGTGTAGTTGTCAAAGTATCCTGCAGTGCCATCATCGGCTCAGCCTCCATATTCTCGAGCTGTGCCTTGGTTCTTGTTATAAATGAGTTGTATGCCTCATCATCTTTCCTGATATCTGTAAAGCTTAGATAAAGAAGTTGCATGAAGGTCTCCAGATCTTTAGGGGAGGCTGAGCCGCTGATCTTCTCAGTATTTGTTCCGATACTAGGATTAACGCTGACATTTTTACCAGCCAGTCTCTTTCTCAGATCCACTGCGCTGAACTTGCCGAGGCCGCCTAGATTGGCAACATCGTTGAGAATCTTAGTATTCAATACATCTTCTGGAGCTGTAAGTGAGTAACCGCCACGGCTTGAGGCTGTAAACATAATCTGATCCTCTTTAAAATCAGTTTTCTTAAGCACGACAGTTGCTCCGTTTGACAGAGTCCATACAACTGCACCGGTAATTGGCTCGGTTGTCTCCTTAACCACCTTGCCGGCTTTTGGTGCAACAGGAACAAGAGGCTCATTGGAAACAGTCTCCTTGTATGCCTCTACTGAGTCTTTGAGAGCACTCTCATAAAGGGCACGCATCTCCTCTTTTGTAGGGATTTTCAACCCCTCTTTCTGAGGCATCATTGTAAACATCACTACATTCTCGTTGGTTGGAAGAGATTTGGCGTATGTATTAACCTGATCTATGGTAATAGCCGGTGCAATCTGCTGCATCATTGTGTACTCCATCTCAATGCCCGGTATTGCCTCTCCTGTAAGGAAGTGGTTTACTATATTATTTACATAGAACTCGTTTTTCTGAGTCTCACGCTCCTTGTAAATCTTCTCCATCCTGCTGGTGTAGTCGGCACGTGCTCTCTCATATTCTGATGCTGTGAAACCGAATTTCCTCACTCTCTCAGCTTCATTTACAATTGTTCTGACAGCTCTGTCAAGTTGTCCTTCTCTGGCGACAACGTTTAGCATGAATGCGTCTTTTGTCTGAGCTATGAAAAAGTCACCATATCCGGCACCTGCATCTGCAAAAGGAGGGTCAGCTTTCTGAGAAAGCTCGGAAAGACGGGAGTTCATCATAGATGAGATCATATTGTTCATGTAGTCAACTACCAGTTGAGCAACTGTCGGGCGCATTTCCTGAGGTATCACATCATGTTTGTACATCAGGTAAAACTCAGTAGAGGTTGATTCAGGATCAGAAGCGATAGATATGATTGGGTCGGTGTTGTTCTCTACTGCGAACTGAGTTCTTTCAGCAGGATTGCTTTTCTTAGGAACAGAGCTGAACAGAGATTTAATTTGGCTCTCTACAGCGGCAGGATCGATGTCTCCTACCACAACAATACCCTGAAGATCAGGTCTGTACCACTTGTTGTAATAATCTCTCAGGTCTTTGTATGTGAAATTATTAATAACATCGAGAAGACCGATTGGCAGCCTTACACCATATCTGTTATTCGGATAAATCTCAGGAAGCACCTTTTCATACATTCTCATAGTAGCACTGCTTCTTGTTCTTAACTCTTCCCTTATAACACCGCGTTCATTGTCGATATCTTCGTCTTTGAGAGATAAGGCACAAGACCAGTCATAAAGAATAAGCAGACAAGAGTCTATGATTCCCTGCCTTTTAACAGGTACGTTTGAAATGTTGTAGACTGTCTGGTCAAAAGATGTGTATGCGTTCAGATTTGCGCCAAACTTAACACCGATTTTTTCGAGATAAGAGATTATCCCATTGCCGGGAAAATTCTTTGAGCCATTGAAACTCATGTGCTCCAGGAAGTGTGCAAGACCTCTCTGATTCTCCTCTTCTAGAATGGAACCAACTTTTTGTACAATGTAGAATTCTGCCTGACCTTTAGGTTCAGAATTCTTGACCACAAAATAGGTAAGGCCATTGTCAAGCTTACCTGTTCTTACCTTTGGATCCAAAGGCAGGGTCTGCGGCATCTGTGCAGACGCAAACAATGTCATTGCCAGGGCTACCGCCAGGGTGAAAATTTTTTTCATTTTTGTTAATTGGTTTTTTTAATCTAGTCTAGTCAAGGCAAATATAGGGATTATTTTGCATCATATTTTCCTTTTTATTATTTTTGCAAATACCGCATACTTTCAAATTAATACTTTTACAAATTTAAAATAGATCAAAATGAAAAAAATCAGGACATTTTTCGCAGTTTGTGTGTTATCTATCTTCTCTTTTGCTTCAATGTACGGGCAAGATATAGCTGCTGCAATGGAAACATACAATGCCGGCGCTACAGCACTCAATGCAAGTAATTACACTTTGGCAATCGAGTCTTTCAACAAGGCGATCAAGATGTTCGAATCCTTGGGTGAACTGGACGAACAGGGTACATCTACACTTAAATCATGCAAAGAGGTATTGCCTCAGATCTATCTTAGATACGGCAAGGAGCTGGCTACAAAGCAGGAGTATGGCAATGCAATTGCTCAGCTTAACAAAGCCGTAGAGATTGCCAAGACATATACTAGCCCTGAAGTTGGCAAGGAGGCAGGAGAGCTGATTCCGCAGCTTGTAATGGCTGAAGCTAATGACAACCTCAATCTGGGTCTTTTTAACGAGGCTATTGCAGGTTACAACAAAGTTCTTACATACAATCCCAACGATTCTGATGCATATCTGAGGATAGGAATGGCGCAAACAAAGCTTAACAATGAGGATGCTGCTGTTGCAGCCCTTACTAAAGCAATAGAGCTCGGTGAGAAAGAAAATGCATCAAAACTTCTCTCTACAATGTATTTGAAGAAAGCTGCCAACGCATTCTCTGCAAAAAACAATGCTGAGGCATTAGCTATGGCAAAGAAATCAAACCAGTACTTCGAAACTGTACAGGGCAACCAGATATTGGGTCTTTCTGCAATGCAGCTTAAGAAATATGACGATGCAATACCTGCGCTTGAGGCATATCTTGCACAGGGAGAAAATATAAAGAATAAGACATCTTATCTGTTCAACCTTGCTGCAGCATACGAGGCAAAAGGTAACAATGCTAAAGCCTGCGGTTATTACAAACAGGTGGTTTCGGATCCGAAATACAAAGCTGCCGTTGAATATAAAATGAACAACGTGCTTAAGTGCAAGTAAAAAAATTAGAGCTTCTTGCTCCTGCTAAAAATAGGGACATCGGCATTGCAGCGGTAAACTGTGGTGCCGATGCTCTCTATATTGCCGGTCCGTCATTCGGTGCGAGGGAATCGGCCTCGAATCCAATTGAGGAGTTAGAAGCGCTCTGTAAATACGCTCATAAGTTCGGTGTCAGAGTCTATCTGACGCTTAATACAATTCTGTATGACAAAGAGATGGAGAGAGCCGTCAAGATGGCTCACGAAGCATACAATGCGGGTTGTGATGCACTTATTATCCAAGATCTCGGTTTGTTGAATGCAGATCTTCCCCCTATACAACTTTTCGCATCAACACAGACAAACAATAGAAGGGCAGAACAGGTTTCAATGCTGGAGTCTTTAGGCTTCAACCGTGTAATCCTGGCAAGAGAGCTCTCTCTTGAGCAGATTAAAGAGATAAGGGCAAAAACCTCGGTTGAACTTGAAACGTTCATTCACGGGGCTCTATGTGTCTCATACAGTGGACAGTGTTATCTGAGCAGCCACATAACCGGCAGAAGTGCCAACAGAGGAGAATGTGCGCAACCTTGCCGTTCAAATTATAACCTCCTTGACGGAAATGGCAGGATTCTGGTAAAGAATAAGCCACTCCTCTCTCTAAAGGATTTGAATCTCAGCAGCCATATCAATGATTTAGTTGAGGCAGGCGTCACATCATTTAAAATTGAGGGGAGATTGAAAAATGTCTCCTACATAAAAAATATAGTCAAATATTACAGGGGGCTACTTGATAATATAATAGAAAACAGAATAGTCAACACCGAGAGTAACTTATTTATACAGACGTCTTACGGAAAGCTATACGGAGGTTTTACTCCAAGACCCGATCTTACTTTTAACAGAGGATACACGGAACTTTTTATTGATGGCGATAGGGGAAAATGGCAGAGCGGGGAGAGTGCAAAAAACAGGGGTGAGTATATTGGAAAGGTAATCAAGATTAATGAGAGAAGGGGAGCAAACTTCACATTTGAATATAACTCAAAGGTTCTGTTGGAAAATGGAGACGGACTCTTCTTCGTAACACCATCCGGAGAGATTGTTGGAACAAGGGCAAACGTTGTCTCAGGCAACATCGTGACCACAAATGGCACAGAGAGTGTGCCTGCAGGTTCTGAAATATACAGAAACTTTAATAACAGCTTTGAAAAAGAGTTGGAGAGCAATATGCCCGACAGGTTACTGAAGGTCTGGGTGGATTTCATATATCAGGATAGCGTATGCCGTCTGGAATGTGAGTGTGAAGACGGAGAAAAATGCAGTGTTGTTATTGGGAGTGATTTCGGAATTGCAGAGAAACAGGAGCGTTCTAGGGAAAGCATAAAGATGCAGCTCGGGAAAAAATCAGATATATACTCTTTTGAAGTAAGGGCGATAAAAGCGGATTTGCTCCCCTTCTTCCCTATTTCTGTTTTAAATAACGGCAGGAGGTCTCTTGCTGAGGAGTTGAACAGGAGGAGAGAAGAGAGGATTGAGAGAGAGAGAAGAGAGGCGGGTGAAGAGGCGACTATGTTGCGAAAGAAGGCAAATCGCAATGGCAGTGTACCTGATGAGTTGGATTATAGATACAATATATCCAACAGCTTTTCAGAAGAGCTCTATAAAGACCTTGGAGCCAAATCTACAGATAAGGCATATGAGATATCAAGACCATCTTCTGTCGAGTTGATGAGGTGTAAATACTGTATTCGCCATGAGTTGGGAATATGTCTCAAAGAGGAGGAGGGGAAAAAAGCCGGTGGCCCTCTTTTTCTCGAAAACAACGGAAAGAAGTATAAGCTTCAGTTCGATTGTAAAAATTGTGAAATGGTTATCTTTGGCTAAAATAAATCAATGAGGTTTTCTGATATAATAGGGCATGACAAATTGAAGCAGCAGCTTATAAAGCTTTCAAATGAAGGCAGGGTAAGCCATGCTGTGCTATTCTGCGAGGAGCCCGGCTATGGGGCGTTGGCTCTGGCGCTTGCCTTTGCACAATATAATTCATGTCCTCATAAAAACGGAGATGATTCGTGTGGTACATGCCCGACCTGCAATAAAATCCAGAAGTTGATTCACCCGGATCTTCATTTTGCCGTTCCCGTCAGTGCAACAAAGAAGATTACTGCCGACAAGAAACCTGTTACGGATATGTTCATTGATGAGTGGAGAAAGGTAGTGTCGGCAAACCCTGAAATTTCCGAACAGGAGTGGTATGATACCATAGGAATCGAAAACAAACAGGGTATCATTGGCGTCAATGAGGCCGGGCAGATATTGAAAAAACTCAATTTCCGCGCTTTTGAGGGGGGAGATAAGTACATGATAATCTGGTTGCCCGAGAGGATGAATCAGGAGGCGGCAAACAAGCTTCTTAAACTCATTGAGGAGCCACCTGCAGGGACTTATATCTTTATGGTGACTCAAGCTCCGGAAAGGATTATCACAACTATTCTCTCGAGATGTCAGATTGTAAGAGTAATGCCTATTGAACAGGATGTTCTGGCCAGACATCTGGAGGAGGAGTCGGGGCTTTCTGCCGAGGATGCACTCCTTTGGTCAAGAATATCAAGCGGCAGCCTGAGCAGAGCCAGAGAGATGATTAGTTCAGACATAGAGGCCGGTGAAGACCATGAGATATTAATCAAGTTGCTTGACGCTTGTTCTTCAAAGGATATGACCAAAGTTATTCAGGTTTGGGAGCGCCTTGCAACATTTAACAGAGAGAAGCAGAAGGACTTCTGTTATTATGCTTTGGAATTCCTGAGGGAGTTGTACATTACAAGCCTTGGCCTGACTGAAATTGCAAACATTCCTTTGCAAAGACGTGATGTTGTTGCAACATGGGTAAAAAAGATAAAACCTTCATTCTACCAAAAAAGCTATGATGTTTTAAACAACGCACTGAAAGACATAGAGAGAAATGTTAATTCCAAGTATATTTTTGCAGATGTGAGTAACCGCTTTTTTCTATCTTTGTAGTTATTATTATGAAAGATCAAGAAATTATAAATGATTGTTCGAGGGGTTGCAAGACCTGGAAGGATCAGGACGAAGAGATCAAAGTTCGTTACAGCAAAGGATGCTGTAAGCTGAGCGTCTTTGATTGGCTGCAAGGAATCACTGACGAGCAGGCAAAGGATTTATATGAGGTCCGTTTTAAGAATACCCGGAAATCATACTATAAAAACACTTCTGGCCAGCAGATAGAGGTTGGAGATTTTGTAACTGTTGAGGCGACAAACGGTCACGATGTGGGTATAGTCACACTTTCGGGGCCTGTAATACTGGCGCAGCTCAGACGCAACAATATTGAATCCGGGAAATTCGAATTCAAGAAGATATACAGAAAAGCAAAGGGACTTGACATAGAGAGATGGCAGGAAACTATATCCAGAGAGCACAAGACAATGATCCGCTCGAGACAGATAGCTGCATCCCTCGGATTAAGCATGAAGATAGGTGATGTTGAATTTCAGGGAGACGGCACAAAGGCCATCTTCTACTACATAGCAGATGAGAGGGTTGACTTCAGGCAACTTATCCGCCTATTCGCAGATGAGTTCAAAATAAGGATTGAGATGCGCCAGATAGGTGCAAGACAGGAGGCGGGACTTATCGGGGGTATTGGAGTATGTGGACAGGAACTTTGCTGTGCAAGGTTTATGTCGGATTTCCAGTCCATAACCACGCAGGCAGCCAGATGCCAGGACTTGTCGCTTAATCCTCAGAAACTCGCGGGTCAGTGCAGTAAACTTAAGTGCTGCATTAATTATGAGGCGGCTGTTTATATCGATGCCCACTCTACAATGCCTGTTGTCAAAGCGCCGCTTGATACGGATGAGGGACCTGCATTCCTTGTAAAGACAGATGTTCTGAAAGGTCTTATGTGGTTCTCGTACGAGCAGAATAGTATGGCAGGAATGTTCCCAATCACTTTTGAATGTGTGAAAGAGATTCTGAAACAGAATCGGAGAGGTGTCAAGGTACCTGATCTCAGGCCGGACAAAGAGGCAGCACCTGAATTCAAGAGTGCTGTCGGAGAGGGTAGTATCTCAAGATTTGATGAGGAGAAGAGAGGGAATCGCAATAATCACAAAAAGAAAAAGAAGCAATCCCCTAAGAAAGGCAATGAGAATTAAGGACAAAGTGCTCCTGTTGACGCTGGTCTCGATCATTCTATGCTCCTGTTCAACAGATAAACCTGAACCAAGTGTACAGTGGTTTCGTCTTATCAACAGGAATATAGAGAAAACATATAATATTGATTTTAGCTTAAGGGTATCAAGAGCATATAAAGGGCATGAGCTGCCGCTCAGGCTGGAGATTCTTTCACCGGAAGGGAAAAGATATGCAGACACATTGAGGATACCAGTAAAAGAGTCTTCTCACAATTACACTGTACACATAATTCCAAGCGGAGTATGGAATGATATAATCTGGCACTACAGAAAGGATGTCTCTTTCCCGGAAACAGGAAAATGGCTGTTTGCAGTTCATTACATAAATCCGGAGAAGAAAAGAGGGATGGTAGAGGAATTAGAAATGAGGATAAAATAAGAATGGGAAAGGATAAATTAAAAAGATTTGCTGAGAATGAGACTTTCGGCAACCTGTATCAACCCGATTTCGATGAGGTGTTCAGAAAGGAGTACAGGCTGAAGGGTAAATGGAAGGAAGAGGTTTTTAAAAACCAGAATCCCATAGTGCTTGAGCTTGGTTGCGGAAGAGGTGAGTATACTGTCGAGATGGCCAGGAGAAATCCTCATATAAACTTTATGGGCATAGATATTAAAGGGGCAAGGCTGTGGAGAGGAGCAAAAAGTGCCATAGAGGAGAAGCTTGACAATGTTGCCTTTGTTCGTTGCAGGATTGAGTTTATTGAAAACCTGTTTGATAAAGATGAGATCTCTTCAATATGGATAACATTTGCTGACCCGCAGATAAACAGGGAAAACAAAAGACTCACAGGTCCGGTATTTTTGGAGAGATACAAAAAATTCCTTGAGCCTGGTGGAATAATTCATCTGAAGACAGACAGCAGCTTTCTGCATGAATATACTCTCGAGCTTGCAAAAGAGTGCAAGTACGAGGTTATTGAGGCAAATAATGACATCTACGGGACAGGACGTGCGGAAGGAGTCCTAACGATAAGGACGCATTATGAAGAGCATTTTCTGTCGCAGGGTTTTCCGATAACCTACATGGCTTTCCGGATTACTCCGAAGCCTCTCTAGTTGCATATTCTATTGATCTTGCAAGCCTGAACACATCTTTTCTCATGCCATCCAGAACAATTGGATTGTCGGTGAAATCAACAACTATTGTGTCTTCATACATTCTGAACATACGGGTGACAGGGGATTTGTGTCTGAAGGTGATGGTGGTGGCACTCTCGGCAACTATAATGTAGTTGCTGTTTTCAAATACCTTTAATACCTTCTCTCTCTCTTCGGCGAACGGCCTGTTGAGGTATGCACGTTTTTTTATGAAACTTACAAGAGGGTATGCGAAAGAGATAACAATGAAAAATATCAGAAGTTGTGTGCCTGTGCCGGCTCTGAAAAGGCTTTCGTAATTAAACTCTTTTTGTCCGGAAGTAAGAGCAAATATGGTAATGATAAGGAAAAATACGATTGCCATATATACCAGGTATTTAACCACTCTTATCAAGTACTTTTTAAAATCAAAGCCACTTTTCATAATTATTAAGATTTAATAAACGACAACATTATCAACGCAAAGCTAAATAAAAATCTTAAATTTGTTAGTTATTAAGAATAAATAAAGTCAGAGACATGGAAAATGAGAAAAAATTAAAAAATCTGGTTATTGTTCTAACTGTAGTTGCTGTTTTACTCGCTGCTTTTCTTGCTTATATCTGGATTGACAGGAATAAAATGGTTGGAGACCTGACTATTGAAAAGGAACAATTGACAGAACAGACAGAAATGCTTAAGGAGGAGTATGCAACGCTGACTACTAATAATGACAGCCTTAACGTACAGCTATCCAGAGAGCGTGAAAAGGTTGACCAACTTATCGAGAGAGTCAAGAAAACTGAGGCTACTAACAGGTATAAAATCCGTCAGTATGAAAAAGAGCTCGGCACACTTAGAAGTATAATGAGAAGCTACATTGTACAGATTGATTCATTGAATACCCTCAATACACATCTGAGAAAAGAGACTGCTGCTGCGAAGGATGAAGTTAAACAGACCAAACAGAAGTATGAGGAGCTGCAGACTACCACAGATGAATATGCCCGTCAGGTTCAGAAAGGATCGGTTCTTAAGGGCAGAGGCATAAATATGATTGCCATCACAGCTTCAAACAAGGAGACAGACAGAAGCAGCCGTGCCGTTAAGCTTAAGACCTGTCTCAATCTTGTAGAGAATTCAATTGCTGCCAAAGGGCCAAGGAGAGTTTATATAAGAGTTAAGGGGCCGGACGGAATCCTGATGACCGGTGCAAGCCAGCAGATTTTCAATACAAACGGGGAGCAGATGATATACTCTGCTGTTCGTGAGGTTGACTATCAGGGGTCTGAGCTGGAAGTCTGCATATACTTTGCCAACAATGCCCCTTATGTAAAAGGTGTTTACAATGTGGACGTTTACACCGAAGAGGGCAAAATTGGGTCGGCAGACCTGTTGCTAAGATAGTTTGGCCGGAATATACATACACGTTCCGTTCTGTTCACGGTTTTGCAATTACTGTGATTTTTACTCGGTAAAACAGACCGGAAGAATAGACGCTTACATAGAATCTCTCCTTTGTGAAATAGAGCAAAGGAGAGATTTCTTTGTTAAATGTAATGCAACTCCAACAACTCTCTATATTGGAGGTGGAACTCCTTCGCTGTTATCTCCGGATCAGATATCGGTGATTACAGAGAAGATATGCAGCAGCTTCGATATCCATTCAGTGGATCAGTTACGAGAATATACAGTAGAGGTTAATCCGGATGATGTAAACAGAGATTATCTGTTGCGTTTGCGCTCAGTTGGCGTGAAGAGACTCAGTATGGGTATCCAGTCTTTTGATGATGAGGATCTGCGCTGGATGAACAGACGCCATGATTCGGCGATGGCAAAGGAGGCTTATTATACTGCAAGGGATTGCGGATTTGAGAATATAAGCCTTGATCTTATTTTCGGTTATAGTTTATTGTCAGAAGAGAAGTGGATTAAAAATATAGAGACAATGCTCTCTCTAAGGCCGGAGCATATATCTTCATATCAGTTGGGCATAGAGAAAAACACAAAACTGGGGGCTCAATTTGCCAGAGGAGAGTACTCTCCTCTATCGGATGAGGAGAGCTACTTACAATATTCGACTCTACAGGGAATGCTTGCAGATGCTGGTTACAGGCAGTACGAGATCTCAAATTTTGCATTGCCGGGGTTTGAAGCAATACACAACAGCTCTTACTGGGATTACTCACCCTATCTGGGTTTGGGCCCCTCTGCACACTCCTTTGACGGAGATACAAGAAGCTGGAATTGTTCTAGTATCATCAAGTACATAAATGCCCTGAAAAACGGGGATAGGTGTTTCCAGGGTGAACGACTGACATCCAGAGACAAATTCAACGAGAGAGTGATGCTCTCATTGAGACGGGCGGATGGACTGGATATTAAATCCCTTCAGGAACATTGCACGGGTGAGGATTATGAATCCTTTACAAAACAGCTGAAAGTTTTGTTGAGGCAAGGTCTTGCAGTTGAGGAAGGGAACAAAATAAAAATCCCGTCTGATAAACTATTCATATCAGACGGGATTATAAGGGATCTATTTATCTAATCAGCAGATTCCGTTTGCTCTGCAGTATGCTGTAATGGCTATTACTGCAAATCCGAGGAATATAAATGTTGCGTATACATATGCTATAGCTCTCCATCTGTTGAGCCATTTAGAGTTATTCATACCTACTGTATGGAAGGCACTCCAGAAGCCGTGTGTAAGGTGGAACCAGAGAGCTCCGAACCAAACAAGGTAAAGTATAACTATTACAATATTGCCAAATGTGAGCTCCATAAGAGCGTTTACATTCTCTGCCTCGCCACCAGTAAGCTCAGGAAGCTGCATCTTTGCCCAGAAGTGTGTAAGGTGGAATGCTAGGAATCCTAGTACTATAATTCCAAGAACAAGCATGTTCTTTGATGCCCATGAGTCTGACTTACCTTTGTGTGTCACTGCATACCTCTCTTTCCCGCGAGCCTTGAGGTTTGTGAGTGTAAGGAAGAATGCATATATGATATGTATTATGAAACCGGCTGCAAGAACAGGTACCATAGCAACTACTACCGGTGACCCCATAATCATTATTATTGTGTCGAATGACTCAGGACCAAGTATGTAGGCTGAGTTTGCAAATAGGTGGACCAATAAGAATAAAATAAGAAAAAGTCCGGTGATGCTCATTATGAGTTTCTTTCCGATTGAGGATGTAAAAATGTTTCCCATGTTACTATGATTTAATTTTTCGCTCTTTTAAAGTGGCTGCAAAGATAAGTCCTTGCTTGGTAATTTCATAATATTTAGCTACTTTTGTTATGTTCAGTTAGTGTAATTAATGCTTTTAACACTTAATAGTTAATGAAATACAAAAGAGTCTTGCTGAAATTAAGCGGCGAGAGTATTGGCGGCCGGCAAGGAACAGGAATTGATGAAAATATACTCGCCCAATATGCAAAAGATATACATCAGATTGTCTCTTCAGGTGTAGAAGTTGCTATTGTCATCGGCGGAGGTAACATATTCAGAGGCCTTTCCGGTGTTGGTAAGGGCTTTGACAGAGTCAAGGGCGATCAGATGGGAATGCTTGCAACAATAATAAACAGCATAGCCTTATCTATGGCAATCAAATCGGAGGGTACACCGGCAGAGGTTTATACATCTACACCGGCAGAGCCTTACGGAATATATTACAATAGGGATAAAGCCCTGAAAATGATGCAGAGCGGAGGAGTTGCCATCATTGCGGGTGGCACCGGGAATCCTTTTTTCACAACAGATTCTGCATCAGCACTCAGAGCGGCCGAAATAGGAGCAGATGCACTGCTTAAGGGTACAAGGGTTGACGGAGTCTATACTGCAGATCCGGAGAAGGATCGCAATGCAGTAAAGTATAATTCTCTTACATTTGACGAGGCATTGGACAAAAATCTGAGGATTATGGATCTTACAGCTTTTACCCTTTGTAAGGAGAATAAAATTCCAATCGTTGTCTTTGATGTAAATACGAAGGGCAATCTTTTCAAGATCGTCAATGGAGAGGAGATTGGTACTATTGTTTCAGACAAATAAACGAATTCTAATCATAATAAAATGGATATCAGTAAACAAAAAGAGGTTATTACAGCAGCCAAGGACAAAATGAGCAAGGCTATTTTTCACCTGGAAGAGGAACTAAAGACCTACAGGGCCGGAAAGGCTAATCCTGCCGTTTTCCACAATATCATGGTAGATTATTACGGCAATCTGACACCAATTCCCCAGGTAGCAAGTATCACTACTCCTGACGCAAAGACTATGCTTATCCAGCCATGGGACAAGAAAATGATCCCGGCCATAGAAAAAGCGATCATGGTGGCAAATGTCGGCTTCACTCCACAGAACAATGGCGAGCACGTAAGGATAAATGTTCCACCCCTCACAGAAGAGCGCAGAAAAGAGCTTGTAAAGAAGGTGAAACAAGAGGGTGAGAACGCAAAGATAAGTATTCGCAACGCCCGCAGGGATGGAGTTGATTTGTTGAAGAAATATCAGAAAGAGGGACTTCCGGAAGATCTAGTTAAAGATGGGGAGGCTGTCCTGCAGAAGGATACAGACAGTTTTAACAAAAGAGTTGATGAGATCTTATCTGTGAAAGAAAAAGAGATAATGACTGTATAAAGATGTTTATCAAGGGATTTAAGGCTGCATTATGCAGCCTTTTTTGCAAACTGGCAGTTGTTGCATTTATTGTAACATCCTGCAAAACGGCACAGATAGAAGGACCGCAGGAGTCGTATCTTCCGTCAGGGTTATCTCCTGCTATGTCTGAGTTTCCTTTGCAGATAGAGCTCGATGTGAAGAAGCTTGAGAGTGCTGTCAACAGCAAAATGAACGGCTTGTTGTATCAGGGTGACAATATATCGGGGGAGGATCTCTCTGTCAAGATATGGAAAGGTGGACAATTCATGTTCTTTATCACCAACAATGAGATAACCTACAAAGTGCCGTTAAAGATATGGTGCAGGTTTGGCTGGAAAATGGAGAACTTTGGAGTGACCCTCTCTGATCATTACGAGGCAACCGGAACAATATCCCTTGTATATAAGACTACTGTTAATATTGATCAGAACTGGAATCTGGTTTCAAAAACAATTTCTTCCGGTTATAATTGGCTGGAAAAGCCTAAAGTCAAAGCTATCGGTGTGACAATTCCTGTCACTCCAGTAGTCAATTTGGCTTTGTCATACTTCCAGGGGACAATCAGCGAACAGATAGACAAGGTGCTTTGTGAGAGTGTCCCATTGAAAAGTTATGTGCAGACAGCATGGGATGAGATGCAGAAGCCATATCTGTTGAGCGATTCAAGCAATCTCTGGTTAAAAGTAACTCCCAAGGAGTTGTATATGTCTCCTTTTACCACAACCGGCAACAAGTTGAACCTCACAGTTGCCTTTTATGCACAACTTGAATCACTTTTCGGAGCACAGCCGCCGGTGTCGGAGAGGATTCCGCTCCCTCAGCTTAAAACCATACAGAGACAGCCACTGCAGTTCAATATCAATATTGCCGCCGATGTGACATTTGCAAAAATGGCCGAGATGGCTAAAGGGCAGTTGTTGGGAAAGAGCTTTACAGAAGCAGGTAAAACTATCAGGATAGATGACCTTTCAATATACAGCAGTGCCGGAAGGGCTGTCGTAGTTGCAGATGTAAGCGGGTCATATAAGGGAAGGGTGTTTTTCACAGGTAAACCTCTCTACAATCCTGAAAAAAAATCTCTCGAGATTGCCGAACCCGAATTTGATATCAAGACTAAGAATGCACTTTTGAAATCTGCCAATTGGCTTATGCACGGGATGATACTGAAAAAGATTGCCCCTATGCTTACCTACCCTTTGGAGGAAAGTCTTGATATGGCTAAAAAAGAGGCAAATGACATGATAAAAAGCTACGAGGTGTACAATGGAGTACACATTGCAGGTGCTTTGGACTCGTTAAGTGTCACCAGTGTGGATATGATTCCCGGAGCTGTTAGGATTGGAGCTAATGTCAAGGGAAATGTTGCATTGAAGGTCGATGACCTCAAGTTCTGAGCTCCGTTTCTTAATAACACTACTTGATGTAAGTCCTCAACCTGTCTAGTTTTTCAAAAGGTCCCATCACATTGCCATTGTGCATAAGATAGTATTTACCCTCTGTTTTTACAGACATTATAAACTTACCTCCTTCCCAGACCCTCGGAAAAACTTTTTCTTCAAAAGGGCCATAACAAAGGTCATTGATCACGACCATTGTTTTTGTTTGAGCCTGGTCACTGGCTGTAAAAGTAAAATCACCGCTCTCAAGAAGATAATAAGTGTCTATTGAAGGATAAGGTCCATAAGACTTGTCATTAACCAGTAAGTAATTCATTGAGCTGCTATATAACTTTGCAGTATATTTTCCTCCCTTAAGTACTCGCATATCATCTGTAAAACCAGGATAAGGGCCACTATCTATTCCATTGATGACCACATGGCAATCCCTGCTTTGACGATATTCCCTGTATGAGAAGGAGTAGGTGCCATCATCAAGCAAAACCAGATCGTCAATCATACCGTAAGAACCACCTACACTCTTGCCGTTTATATTGATGTGATATTTTCCGCCTGATTCATAGGCATAACAGTATGAGTGATCAGGTAACATGGAGAATCTTTTAATATAAGTGTACGGTCCTTGCACATCTCCGTTTATGTTGGCATATTTACCTTTAGTTGTTTCGTAGTAATAAGCATACCAATCATAGTTATAGAACATTCTGGGTTGATTAATCAAATCAACATTTATAAAAGGTCCGCTTACATTACCATTCAGATAAAGAAACCACTCATCTTTAATTCGATATCTGTATACAACTCTTTTCTCTGCTTTATTTATATATAAAAGTTGTACCTCGTCGAAAGGTCCTTCAGAATTACTTCCGTTGTATAAATACCATTTACTCTCTTTCTTATATGCGTAGTAATTGAGGTCAAATTTTTGAAAAAGATCTACCTCATCCATTTTCATTACCTTCCCGTTAACACATACATAGTAATTATCATCTTCTTGGTTGACACTTGAAAATTCATAGAAATAGAGACTGTCATCATAGATACGAGCTAACATGCCGGTTTCATTCCTGAATGGGCCATACTTTTTCCCATTCATAATCACAAACCGTTCTGTCTGACTTGCCAGATATGAAAAGGAGTAGTTTCCACTGTCACTTATATATATAGACTTGGGATCTACACTTGGGTAAGGGCCCAATGTCCTACCATTGACATTTACATATCTTCTTCCTTTTAAGGAATATTGAAATGCATATTTTCCACTCTCTGTCAAAGTTACAGGAACAAACTCATCAAAACTCTTGTTGACAGAATCATACGGTCCCATTATTTGGCCATTGACTGAAACAAATGCCTTCTCATCTTTCCAGAAAATATATGAGTAATTGCCGCTCCTTGTCATATTGGCATAGTATGCATTACTCTTTATAACACCATTTAAAATCACATTTTTAACCCCATTTTCCACATAATCACAGATGAAAATATACTCTTTTTTATCAGTTTCAGTAGAAGGGGTTTGAGAATATCCATATGAAAATGAAAGATTACCAATGAGGCACAAAAGGGACAACATAAATTTGTTGTTCATGTCAGTTTTATTGTATGATTAATAATATAGTCACATTCCATATTTTTTGTATGGTTCTTTCCATTATCCCGGGATCTCTCTTATGTTTTTGACACCTTGAATGTGTAGCTCTTTTGAAGGAAGTAGCTTACAAAAACAGTTATCACAGAGACAATCATATTTGATATTGAAGGGAAGATATGCATCAGGTCCACAAATAGCTTCAGACCGAAATAATTAATCAGGATATTTACCCCGTATACGATCAGATATCTGAATAGTTGCCTGTGCCCACGCAGGTCTGACTCCGTGAATGTGACATACTTCTGCAGTAGGAATCCACTCAAGAGTGTTATCGGGAACTTTATTGCAAAGGATGCTATGTGAGAACTGAGCGTGAAAATTCCGAGATGCAGCATCTGCTGCTGAAGAATGAAGTTGTATATCAAAAAATACAAAACCCAGTCAAAAACAAGATTTGCCACTCCTGTTACCCCATATCTGAAGAACTGAAGTGGCATATATCTTTTGAAAATAGGATAAAAAAGGTCTATAAACTCTCTTATCCATGATCCTGTTGTCTCCAGGATATTTTCAATCTCTTTTTTAAATTTCATCCTATCTGCCTGAGAACTTTAACTTTCCAAAGATAAATCTTATTCTTTAATGAATGCTGTCCTAAGTTTTAAATTTTGTATGGCACTCCTCGGGATGTTCATATTGCTCTCATTGTAGACGATGTTGTTGTCGCTTTTTGTAAATATTAGAGAGTCTCCTTTGGCCACAGGAAGGGTAAACTCCCTTTGTTCACCATCAAGGGATGCAAAGTTGGCTTTGTACTTCATTATCAATATATTTGACTTGACATACCACTCTCCGGTGAGATCACATGCAATGTCTCCCTGCCATAACAGTGTACCGTTAAGATCACCTTTTTCGGTAAAATTCAATTGTGTATAAGGCATATCCGAATATCCGACTGTACTTATCTTATATTCAACACCTCTCTGTAAAAGTCTGGTTTGTGCCTGAATATTCAGGTTTATTGAGATCTGTTCTCCACCAGTCAAGTCTGCTGCCTGTCGGTTGCTAACAATAAACTGTCCTGTTGCCTTATCAAAAGTGAAAGGCTTGGTTAAAAGGTAAACCTTGTTGTTATAATTAATTTGAATATTCTGGACACCGAATGTGAACGAAATTACATTTGAAGCAAGACGGGTACTGCCGGTGTTACTGAAGTAAAACCGTAGATCACCGAAATCCACCTCATACCCGTTTATCGTTAGCGTACCTGTCCACTGAGAGTCGTATAAATCAAGAAAATTGTAATCTTGGTTTGTCGTTATCAGATACTTCTCTTCAACCTTTTCCCACGATCCGTAAACTGCACTAAAGGATGTATCTCTCGACTCATCTTTCTGACACGAAAAAAGCAATAAGGCAGCACAAAGTGCAAATATAAAGTGTTTCATAAATTAAAAATTATTCAGTATTAGAAAGATGCGACGGGTGTGTAAAACGTTGCTTCTTTATCCTGAATTTTTAAGTATGGTTAAGCCTTGTATACGAAGGCATTAATATGCATACCCGCTCCAACAGAAGCAAACACTACAATATCTCCCTTATTGATCGAATGTTTGCTCATTTGCCCCCTTACAATCAAGTCATAGAGAGTAGGAAGCGTGGCAACCGATGTATTTCCAAGGTATGATATGGTCATAGGCATGATATCTTCAGGAATCTCGTCTATGTCATAGAGCTTGTAGAATCTCTGGAGTATGGCATCATCCATCTTTCCATTAGCCTGATGAATCAGAACCTTCTTGATATCACATACTGATAATCCGCTTTTTTCAAGACACTCCTTCATTGCCTGAGGAACGTTTTCCAAAGCATATTGGTAAAGTCTCCTTCCGTTCATCTTTATAAAGATGTCCTCAGGATTTTCATACTCTTTATTGAATGATTTGTCCATATAGAGCATCTTTGAGTAGAGGAAGGTATCCGACCGGGTCTTATGGGCAAGCATCCCGATTGGTGTGTCACTCTCGACTGCTTCAAGTATGGTTGCTCCGGCTCCATCGGCATACAACATGCCGTCCCTGTCGTGAGGGTCGTAAATTCTGGATAGAGTCTCTGCTCCGATTACCATTACTTTTTTTGCATCACCGGATTTAATATAGTAGTCAGCCTGAATCATAGCCTGAAGCCATCCCGGGCAGCCGAACAAAATGTCATACGCAACTGTGGCAGGATTCTTAATACCCAGTATATGTTTTACTCTTGCAGCAAGAGCAGGAACGCTGTCAGATTTTCTATTGTTATATTTTATGTCTCCGAAATTGTGTGCAACTATAATGTAGTCAAGTTCTTCCCGATCAAAACTTGCTGATTTCAAGGCCTCTTCAGCTGCTAAAGCAGCAATATCCGAGGCTACTAAATCATCAGTAACATATCGTCTCTCTGCAATTGTGGATATATCCAGGAATTGCTCAACAATCTCATTATTAGTTTTTTTAATTATATTGCCGGTTGCATCAAAAAACTTAGTCGAGAGAAAATCTTCGTTTTTTATGCATCTCTCAGGAATATAGCTTCCGCTACTAGTGACAATGCTGTAGGTCATAAGGTCTTAGTTGGTTTTAATATTAATCACGCCATAAAGATAGACCTTTATGGGATATTATCTGCGAATCTCACAATTTTTTTATCGTCCAGACAATGTCAAATGTTTTTCCGAATTTCTCTCCTGCATCTTTAAAACGGCCACATTCAGTGAAGCCATTCTTGAGGTGGAAGTTTAAACTTCCTTCGTTGTCACCTGAGATACTTGCGAGAATATTCCTTATTCCGAACTTCGGTGCTTCCTGTTCGAGAATGTCAAGGGCCATCTTGCCAAGCCCCATGCCGGTATAATCTTTCTTTATAAAATAGGTTATCTCGGCACTTCTTCTGAATGTGGGCAAAGGATTATGAGGCTTAAGGAAACAGAAGCCCACAACTTTCTTGTCAGATAATATTGTAAAAGCCGGGTAACCGGCGGTCATATCCATAATTTTACCGAAAAACACCTCGGGTAATGGTTGCGGAGGGTAAGCAGCGTTGGTTGTTTCAATATAAAAATTGAATATTTCCATGACCTCCTTACCATGGTCCGGTTCCATTTTGACAAACTCAAACTTTTCCATATTAATATTTTAAATTCGGGATATTCCTGCAATTATACAATAATACTCAAGGCAACACCTATAACCAGAACAATAAGTATCGATAGAGAGTAGTTAAATGACAGTAAGATAAATTTAAGGGAGGTCTTTACCCATTTCTGTCCGTATACTCTCTTGAGCATGATCAGAAGATATGTAAGTATTGCCAAAACAAATACGAAGCCCGCCTGGAGTCCGACCCATCCTAATATCATTGAAATAATCAACAATAGGAAGGCAAGCGAATGAAAATACATAGAGAAGACAAGATGATCACTGTAGCGCTTTTTACTTCTGAAATACAGCATTTTAAGGAAGAGCGCAAATAAAGGCATGAGCAAAAACATAGAGTATGAAATATTCCTTTGAATCTTCCCGAGCAACTCGTCTGAATCAAGGTGCCCGGTGTTGATCTTCACAATATTTCTATAGAAATTTTTTGTAAATCTGTTGGATTTGTGGTACTTGTATGCAATGTACTTTTCGATGAGGTTATCCGGATGTGGAGAGGCCTTTATCTCGTTGAGCATACGGGTCTCGGTGGTGTCTTTGCCTGTTATTGGGGTGGTGATACCTGCAGTGGAGATTCCATTTGCAACACTGTCTTCCATTACGACAGATCTACTGATTGCATTATTGTTTTCTCCAATATTGAAAGAGAGAAGCAGGAAATATAAAAAGCTGACAAAGAGGAAGAATTTTACCGGGAAAACATATCTAGCCCTCTTGTTGCTTGTGAAATTGACTACAATCCTGCCGGGAATAGAAATATCCTTGAAAGTTGTCAGAACTTTGCTGTCAAAGTTGAACATACTTGCAAGGAAGTCCATGAAAAAATGGTGAATGTTCGCCCTCTTGAATGAGTTATCCTGCCCGCAGTTAGGGCAGTAGTTATAACTTGACGGAAATTCGAAATCGCAATTAGGACAAGTCGTTTCCTCTTTCTCTGTTGATTGCATTGTTTAATTTTTGTGGCACTGATTTTTTTATCAGTACCACAAAATTAAAAATTAAAACGAAATCTTAACCGGGCGGATCATATTTGCCGGATCGAAAATTATGTCCAGCTGCTCTTTTGTAAGGAGCTGCTTGTCAAGAACAAGTTGATATACGCTGCACCCTGTTTCCAATGCCTCTTTAGCTACCTCTGTACTGTTGGCATAGCCGATAAAAGGTTTAAGGGCAGTCACGATTCCTATTGAATGTTCAACAAGGTAACGGCAGTGCTCTGCATTGGCAGTGATGCCTTCTATACACTCTGTCCTGAGGGTGTCAAATGCTCTCTTCAACCATAGGGCTGATTCTACAAGACTGTGAACAAGCACCGGCTCCATAACGTTAAGCTCGAGCTGCGCAGCCTCTGAAGCCATTGTGATTGTAAGGTCATTGCCGATTACTCTGAAGCAAACCTGGTTAACCACTTCAGGGATAACAGGATTTACTTTGCCGGGCATTATAGATGAGCCCGGCTGTTTCGGAGGCAGGTTGATCTCCGCAATTCCTGTACGAGGGCCGGAAGACATAAGACGAAGGTCGTTACATATTTTTGAGAGTCTTATTGCGATCATTTTGAGAGCAGATGAATATGAGACCATTGATGAGGTGTCATGTGTAGCCTCTACGAGGTTGTCGGCAAGTTTTATTTTCCAGCCGGAAATCTCTTTGAGGAACTGAGTGCATGCTTCTGCATAGCCGGGCTCTGCTGTGATACCGGTACCGATAGCGGTTGCTCCCATGCTGATAATGAGAAGCTCTTTAGCTGCACTCTCCAGATGTTTGAGTTCATGTTTCATTGAAGATGCGTATGCGCCGAAACTTTGTCCCAGAGTCATAGGCACTGCATCCTGAAGCTGAGTCCTTCCCATCTTGAGTACTTTGGCAAACTCATTCTCTTTATCTGTAAATGAATCTATCAGTTTTTCGAGTGATTTGATCACATCCTGATGTATCATATAAAGACCGAGGTGCATTGCTGTAGGGTAGGCATCATTTGTTGACTGAGCCATGTTGACGTGATCGTTAGGATGGCAGTATGTATATTCGCCCCTCTTTTTTCCTATAATCTCAAGTGCCCTGTTGGCAATAACCTCATTGGCATTCATATTCATACTTGTTCCTGCACCACCCTGTATCATATCGACAGGGAATTGCTCAGTATGCTTACCTTCAATAAGTTCCTGACATGCAGCAACAATGGCATCTTTTACCTGGTTGTCTATCAATCCCAGTCTGTGATTTGCCAGTACAGCAGCCATCTTTACCATACCGAAAGCCTTTATGAATTGAGGGAAATCGGATAGAAGCTGTCTGCTGATATCGAAATTCTCAATACACCTTAGAGTCTGTACTCCGTACATAGCTTCTGAAGGTACCTCTTTGTCACCCAGAAGGTCGTGTTCCAGACGAGTAGCACCTTCTGCTTTTACATGATATTTTTTCATTATGATTACTATTTATAATTAAATACCTCCACAAAGATATATAATTATAATCAAAACGAATAAATATGATTTGACATTGTAATAAAACTAAACTTTAGTTTTGTCTATTGTCTTTGAAGATCAAATATTTGCGAATCAAAAAGTTGAGTGCAAGCCCAATTGCGGTTGCAATGGTCTTTGAGTAAACGGGAGCGAGTCCCATGTTGATAAGACCTTTGGTGGAACCAAGATCAATTGCAGCAATTACAGTTATTGAAAGGAAATAGATAATATACTCGCTCAACCCTTTCCAACGGGCATTCTTGTTAAAGAGAAAGTTGATACACAAGACATAATTAAGAACAGATGCAGAGTAAAAGGCTATAACAGTCGAGACTCCGATACCCATTGTCTTGATAAGCAGCAGAAAGAGTAACAGATTAAAGAGTGCAGAGACACCTCCTATTATCAGATAAATCAGAAATTGAAGGGAGATTCTCTGATAAGGTGCATTGTATTTGAAAATACAGTAAAGAGCGCGAACCCCATCCTTCCAGCCAATCTTTTTCCCCTCTTCATATGTCCTGCCATAGTATGAGATACCGACCTCATAAATCCTGACTTTTGGGATTCTGGAGATTTTTCCTGTGACCTCAGGTTCAAAACCAAATCTCTTCTCTTTGAGCTTAAGAGACTGTAGCATTTTTGTATCAAACAGCTTGTAGCATGTCTCCATATCTGTCAGGTTGAGGTTGGTGAACATATTTGATACCGAAGTGAGGAACCTGTTACCTATTGTATGCCAGAAAAAGAGTATCCTGTGAGGGTTGCCGCCCATGAACCGGGAGCCGTAAACAACGTCTGCAAAACCTTTCATTACAGGTTTGAGAAGATCGTTATACTCCTGCGGGTCATATTCCAGATCCGCATCCTGAATTACGGTGTACTCACCTGTAGCCATTGAAATGCCGGTATGCAGTGCAGCTCCCTTTCCCATATTGATTTCGTGCCGGTGGTAGCGGATATCCATATCAGGATTTGCATTCATATATCTAAAAACAGCACTTTCTGTATCATCTGTTGAGCAATCATTGATAATAATTATCTCCTTGCTGATTCCGCCGTCAAGAATAACCTCCCTTATCTTGTCCAGAATAAGGTGTATTGTTGAACCCTCGTTGTATGCAGGGATAATTATTGATAGCTTTTTTATCATCTCTTTTCCGGTTTCTTGCTGTTTAATATTTGATTATATATTATGGTGATTGGATCACTCGGATAGCTATTTGATATAATTGCAACCTCTTCCCTAAGTCTCTGCCAATCTTCAAGTTTCAGGTAAACCTGTAGTAGGTCAACCCTTGCACTATAGTAATCCGGAACATACTCAATTGCCTTTAGCAGGGCGGTTTCAGCTTCACTGTACCTCTCTGCGTTTAACAGGAAGTGACCGTAATAATACCAGGCAACATGCTCAAAGTTTGCGCAATCAATAGCTTTTTTGTAATACATCTCTGCCTCTTTTGGGGAACCGGCTGCTCCTTTAAGTATGCCCAGGTTAATGTAAATGAAGGAGTATGTAGGGTTAAGGGAGGCTGCTTTAAGGAACTTAATCTCTGCTTTTTCAAACTCTGAAACTTGCATCAAAGCTACTCCGTAGTTCATCCACCCTCGCGCATTTTTAGGACTTTTTTCTGTCACATCTGACCAAAGGGTCAGATCGTTGTGCCAGACCTTATTCCTCTGGTAAACGCCAAAAGCATTGCCTCCGAGAAAGAGGAGAATAATTACGGTTAAAGTGTTTTTGCCGTTTTTACTTGTATAGGCATTGGGGAAATACTTGTCTATATAATATTTTGCCCCAAATATCACAGAGATTCCAAGACCCAGATATGGTATGTAACACCGGTGGTCGTTCAGCACTTCGGCATAAGCCATAATTGATGATGTCGGCAGCAGAGAGATAAGAAACCAGAGTAATCCGAATGAGATAACTCTTGTTTTCTTGCTCTTGGAAGTTTTTAAAGCAAGGTAAATGACCCCCGCCAACAAAATTATTCCGGTGATTGCTCTGTAGTCTGTTATGGATTCAAATACTTTCCAATCAGTGTCTGCCGAGAGGTTGTAAGGGATAAGGTAGGTGACAAGATAGTGACAAATCACCAGTGGCTGTGTAATCAGATATTTATAGTTGCTGATATTGTCCCCGCCTGTTGTCCATGTGTCAGGTATCATAATCTTGTAGAATATGTAGTACCCGATTGTCAGTAAGATTGCAGGCAATGTCTTTACCAGAGATCTCTTAAGTTTCTTTAACTCTTCACTCTTGTAAAAGCGAAGCATATCCATATTTTCCTCAAAGATTAAAAGATAGAGCAGTAGCAATGGCGCAAATACAAAGGTCATCTCTTTTGCAAAGAAGCCTATAAGTGGAAAGATAAGGTAAAGGTGATATTTTTTCCATCTCCCTCCGGCTAAATATGCTACAAGACCGGCTAGGACAAACAGGGCAGAGTCGATCTCCGCTCTCTGGAATATGTAGTTTACCGTCTCGGCGTTTGCGCAAAGCAGTCCAAAGGAGGTTGCGACAAGCAGTGCCCAGTACTCTTTTCTCCCCTGGAACCCGCTCTTCTCAAGTATTATTTTTGTCAGGAAGTAGAGAAGAATACAAACAAGTATATGTGTTATGAAGATGTGTATGTGGAAAACCCGAGTCCCTCCATCCCCGGAGAGTTTCAGATCGATGGCATTTTCAATGGTAAGATATGGCCGGTATGACTGATTGGTAGGTAAAGTGCTTATTGTCTTTCCGTCAACGATAAACTTATAGATGTCTATATCCCGTAATGCCGGATTATTTTCAATTGTGTGATCATCGTCAAAGTGAAAGCTGTTATCGAAATGGTTTGAATACGCAAGAAGAATTGCCAGAAAGGTAGCGAAGGCGAGAGTTCGTATATTGCCTGTTTTCTTTTGTTTCATAAAAACTATAAAGTTTAACTATACGAAATATAGCATTAATATGTTACACTAATTTATTTTATTGCCATTTTTGTAGAAACAACAATCCTTATGAAGAACAACTATATTGTAATTATTCTTTTCATTTCCCTGCAACTCTCCTGTCTCAACTCTTCTGCTCAATTCAAAGATACAGATACAAGTGCAATTTGGCAAATTGCTTATAATGAAACTTTCAGGGATAATCTTAATTATAATAAAAGATACTCTGACCAAATTGCGGTAATTAAAGAGAAAAGCGATTCTGTTTCATCTAAAGAGGTTGATGTGCTTTTTGTAGGAAGCTCTTCATTCCGAGGGTGGAGAAGCGTGTATCAGGATATGGCTCCGCTGAATGTCGTGAATAATGGTTTCGGAGGAGCAACCATAAGGGATATTCTCTATCATTATGATATTATCGTGAAGCCCTTTAATTTCAAAAAGGTGGTGCTTTATGTGGAAAATGATGTCTCTCCAAGCCAGACAATAAAACCGTATGTTATTTTTGACCTCTTCAGAGCCTTTGCATCCAAGATTGCCACAGACTACCCTGAAACCACACTTTACATAGTCTCTCTAAAACCATCTGTGAAAAGAGCTGACATGCTCGAGAGGCAGACAGCCCTGAACAATATGTTGAAGGACTATGCAGACAATATGCCTAAGGTTGAATATATCGATGTTGTGTCAAAGATGATGACTCCGCAAGGTGTCGACCCGACTCTTTTTATCGGGGACAAACTGCATATGAATGCAAAGGGATATCAGCTCTGGACAGAAATAATAAAGCCGTATCTTGTTAAATAGTATTTGCTTATTGTTTATATTTACACTTGTAAATCTTAAAACCAAAAGCAATGAAAGAGGATATCCAAAAATCCGCACCCTGCGGAGCAATCTACGGGCTTGGCCTGATAGGCGCAGCTATTTACTTTATCGCTCAAGCAACATCGTTTTGGGCCGGAGTCCTTGGTTTCCTTAAAGCAATAATCTGGCCGGCTATAATGGCGTATGAGCTGTTCAAGCACATGGCTGTATGATAACCAAAAATAAAAAGGCTGCCTCCAATGAAGCAGCCCGATATGCTATATGTCACAAATTATGACATCTTGCCCACGCAAACACCATCTTTGTTGTCCGCTTTAAAAGCAACCCAAACGGTGTTTTTCTCACCAGCTACAAGGGCCTTTATCTGAACAACTATCAGGTATGAGACTTGTGTATCCTTGCCGTTGATTGAGATCTTGGCTCCTTTTTTCACACCTGTAGACATCGCTCCAATCTTGTCAGGGTAGGTGAGGGTGATTGTACTCTTTGCATCTGTGCTCTTCCAACTGAATACAACCTTTCCGTCATTCTCCTGGCTAAGTTTATATGTACCGGCATCAGTTCCTTCTGTTTTGCTGTTACCATTCCATACAAAACGAGTCTTAGAGTCGCCCTTTAGTGAAGTGTATATATCATCGATTGCAGAGACTGTGAGTTTGCCTGTTTTCCCGGCTTTATCAGTAACTGTAATTATTGCATTTCCTTTCTTAAGTGCATTTAGTGTTATCTCGCTTTGAGATATTGCAGCAGTTAACACTGTTGCGTCTGATGTGGCCACGGTATAGGGCGCTTCACCTCCGGAAACGGTTACTTTATCGCTAACGCCGACAACAATCTCGACATTTTTGCTGCTGAACTTTATGTCAGCATTGTCCTTTGTACAGCTTGTAAAAAGTGGGGCAGCAATAGCTGCAATAAGAATGAAATTTTTAAAATTTCTCATGATAAATAGATGTTAGTTAATTAAATGTTAATATTAAATGATTAAAAGTCAAATCTTAATCCTGTATTTACAGTCGGAATGGTTCTATGTGCAGTTCTGACACTCAGAGGTTGGTCGTTGTCGAAATAGTGTGAGATATGTGGTTCTACATATAGGCACAAACTTTTATGAATGTGGCAAGAGATTCCTGCCGAGGCACTTACTGAATACTGCAACCCTTTTATTCTTGAAATTGTTGATACGTTTCCATCTGCATGGCTCTCATCAGTTTTGGTCAATTTTGCCTGCAGACCCTTCTCCGCCATAACCCCGGCACTTGCATACAGCTCAATACGAGGCGAGATCTCCAAGACAGATACTTTCACGTCAAGTGGGATGCCTAAGTATTGTAATCGTAGTGTATTGAGTGATTGGCTTTCCGCGGTCTTGAATGTTGTTGTCAGGCTGCTGTATACCAATCCTGTTTCCAGGCTTATTCTTTCGTTTAATTGTTTGCTTATCTTCAATCCAAAAGAGAGAATTCCTGAATATCTATTTTTGTCTTCACCTTTCTGGCTGCCGGCAGAGCCACTCATCAGTCCATTAATACTCCTTCCTGATTGTTCACTTGTACTACCTGTCAGTGTCGAGATAGTCCATTTTTTATTCTTGCTTGGTGAATTTTTAGGTTCGGGTTCTTCATTGAAGGAATTGTCAAGTTCTGTATTCTCCTTTGTTTTATATGATTCAATGTAGAGTGTTTTCTTACTGTCTTTTATATCAGATGCTTTTTCCGGATCGTAGGCTGTTATTTCTGAATTTGCGGAAGGTACTTCTGAATAATCAATTGTTTTTTCTGAGTCAATGGTATCCTTAATCGCAGATGGAATTACCGTTAAATCAGACCTTATATCGAGCGTGTTTTTTTCAGGATTTGATGTTGCATTTATTACTGTCGACACATGAGTCGTGCTTTTATCGAAAAGATTTGCAAATATTACCGGTGAAATCTCTTTTTGCCGGCGGGTATCAATAATAGTAACAGTAATCATCAATAGTAATACAGCTGCAACTCCTGTAAGTGACCATATGAGCTGCCGTCTCTTCCGCTCTCGGGCAAGGCGCATACTGATATTCTCCCAGCACTTGTCGCTTACCGGAATATTGACATTTTCGAGGCTCTCCCGGATATATTCACAAATAACCTCTATGTCGGGAAGATTTTTGTCATCCTTGTCTTGCATATTCTTTCCCGATTAATGATTGAACATTTTTCTGAAGAAGCCTTTTAGCCCTCAAAAGCTGAGACTGGGAGGTGCTCTCCTTTATGCGGAGCATTTCTGCTATTTCCGTATGCGAGTATCCCTCAATTGCATACAAATTAAAAACTGTCCTGTAACCTACAGGCAACTCCTCTATACATGCCAGCAAGTCGTCTGTATTAAGTTTGCTAAGTGCTGAAATATTGAAATCATCCTCAAGGTTAAGACACTCATCAACAGGAACAGAAAATTTCATACAGCTGTTTTTTCGGAGATATTCGAGAGATGTGTTTACAAATATTCTCCTTATCCATCCGGCAAAAGCCCCTTCGCCCTTGTATGTGGCGATCTTGTCGAAAACCTTGATAAATCCGTCCTGAAGGATATCCTGCGCAATTTCTGTATCGCATGCGTAACGCTTACATATTCCAAGCATTTTTGATGCATACATTGAGTAGAGTAAGCGTTGTGCCCTAGGATCTCTTTTCCTGCAGCCTGCAATTATATCACACTCATCTGCAAAACGACTGCAGTCAATTATCTTCTCTCCCACAACTTGCGTCAATGACATTTCCATAAGTAGAATACTATACGATGCTAAATAGATGGACGCAACAGTCAAAAAACTGCATGAGAGGAGAGACTTGTTACTTGTGTTGGTCGTAACAAGCAGACATATAGAATATTGTGGCAGGGGTGAATTAAATATAAAATGATGTGATTCCAAAAGTTTTTTCGTCAAACTCTTGGGGTCACATCATTTTTGGTCATTCTCTTTATAATCAGATTCCAAGAATATGCTTTATCGCATCAACAGGGGTAAAGGTTCTTTTTGATGTTGCTTCGAGATTGCGTTTCTCCTCTTCGAAAATACGACGGAGAAAAATCGGGAATGCTTCTCCGACTTCTATCAGGTGGCCATCATTGTCGTAAAATCGGATTGTCCGCTGTCCCCATATTTCGGTGTTTATTTCATGCAGGAATCTTACATTATTGCTTTTTAGCTTTTGAAAGACTTTGTCAATCTCCTCGGTCTCGAAGCATAATTCGAAGCGGCCCGGAAGGGTTGAATCGGAGATTTTGTTCTTTCCCAAGGTGCGGGGAATAATATTCTGATCCATTATTTGCCATAAGGCGAAGCCCTCCTTGAAAGTAAAATTCTGGTCGCCGTTGTTCATCACGACTGTCATTTCCAGAATGTCAACATAGAAATCGCGTGCCTTAAGTGCGTCCTTAACAAAAAGCACGGGGGTGCAGTTTTTTAAATCCATTTTATCTTGATTGTTTTGTTGTACAAATATAATAATATGATTATAAGTCTTAAAGACGATTTTTCTTAAATAGCCTCTTAGCCGTTTTGTTTACTACTGAGTTATGCAGGGCAGGGAAGTCCATCCTCAGTCGCATTACAGCTATAAGCTTTAAAGACTCTGGTTTTTCTTAACGCCGTTTCTTGCGGGTTTTCAGGATGCTGCGGAACGCCTCCTTTCGGTCGTTGAACGGTCCTCGCATTTTTCCTGAAAACCACGCTGCTAAACCGGCTAAAAAACCAAGGTCTTTTTCAGCTTTATATCTGTAATCACTCCTTTCCCATGCTACCTCCGGCTGAAATGCCCTGATTCGGTATATCTACATTAATTTTTAAGCGGCTGAAGAGGCAAAGAAAAATTTATGTTAGTGGCACTGATTTTTCTAATTGCATGATTGTGAGGGTGCTGGAAAACAAGTGAGTGACAGAGTGCTTTATGGATAGATAATCAATGTGTTATAAGCGGCACATTTAGTGTTGATTAGAAAAATCTGTGCCACTCATTTTAGCAATCATGAGATTATTGCGATTGGAAAGGAGGGCCTTCTTGTATTCGTTTTTTACCACTTCAAGCCATTTCTTTCCTTCAAGGTCTGCCGCTCCAAACGCGTTGATGTACTCTTCTCTGGTTGTGCTGATTATTCTGGCATATTTTCCAACTCTTACGATTGTGCTGTCGTTTATCTCAGAAAGCTCACGGATATTGACGTCGGGAAGGTATACTGTAACCCCATCCTTGAAGAGATAGCACTTTTGTCCCGTTCCGTACATATCCTCATATACCATTCCTAAAACAGGGAATTGCCCTCCTGAGGCAAAACGTATATCTTTTATAAGTCTGTCGCTGTCTGACTTGTTGAGCTTGCCGGTAACAATTACGCAGGTTGAGATGATCCACGAAGCGATCTTTCTTGAATCGGCATCTGCGAGGTAAACCTTGGCAATGATATCGGTGCCGTGTACCTTGTAATGATACAAAGAGACATCAATTCCTTCCCACCCTTTGAGAGTATCAGTCTTGCCTATCAACTCCTGCTCCATATATCTGCTCGGGATAATCTGTTTTTCCACCCGGCCGGCAATTACCTCCAGGCTATCTGTCATAAATCTGGAAATCAGGATTTCTGTATCTGCTTTCTCTGACACTTTTTGAGCATTTATGTTTCCAAAACTAAAAACAGCAAAAAATATTAAAATGACTCTTTTCATCTGCAAAAAAATTTTGATAAAGATATCTCTTTATTTGAAATTATTTCGCAGCTTTCACATAGTTAGACATTTGCTACAATAAAGAAAAGTGTAGAATGGGAATAGACCTGTAAACGTCATGTTGCCTCATAAGCCGCTTTTATACTATGTAGAAATAACGTCTAAGGGCTGTCCATCCTCAGTCGCGAGCTCCCTCCGGCTGAATGCCCTGATCCAGCATTTCTACATTAACTTGTAAGCGGCTTCATAAAACCACAAGTGGTGTAAATAGAAAAGCCCCTAAATAAAGGGTCGTAAGAAGTTTTTGCTTGAAAGTGTAATTATATCACTGCAATTTTATGAATGACACATGGGGAAAAGGCTGATTAACAAAGAAATATATTTTTATATATAAAGATATATTTTTAAATTCACTCCCGGAATCAATTATAATATAATGAATTGCGCAAGCTATTTCAGTATAATGATTCAAAACGGTTCATATATCGGGTCTATTTATTCGTTGAAAACCCATAACATGAAAAAAATATTTACTCTTATTGCATTACTTACTATATTATCATCAGGGGTATATGCACAGAACACTGACTCATTGAGGGTCCGCTATGACTATTTCTCTCAATATCTCTCTCCGGAGAAATTGTACCTGCATATAGACAGAAACATTTTTACACCGGGTGAGACAATATGGTTCAAGGGGTATCTGGAAAACAAATCCTACCAATCGGTGATGCCGACAAGCAATTACGTCTATGTAGAGCTTCTGAGGGATTCAGTTATTTCAAGGGTTTTGCTGAAGAAATCGGAAGATGGTTTCACCGGACAAATGGTATTGCCGGATGATATTGCCCTTGGTGAGTATATCCTTCGAGCATACACGAATTGGAACAAGAATTTGCCTGCCGAATATATGTTCTATTCTAAAATCCGCATAGTGGGCTCTGAAGGAGTATCAGAAAAGGAGACAACCCGCAAAAAACCAGATCTGAAAATTGACTTTTATCCTGAGAGCGGGCGCTATTTTGCCGGGACCATGACCACCATGGCTTTCAAGACCAATTACAGCAACCTCAAAGGAGTAATAAAGAACAGTAAGGATGAAAAGATTGCTGATTTTTGCACAGAGCATAATGGCATGGGAAGATTTATGTTTTTACCTGCAGAGGGAGAGCGATATTATGCTGAAATATCATCTGATGTAAAAAGTGATGCTAAGTATACACTCCCGGACCCATCCATTGAGGGAGGGATGATCAACATCCGGTACAAGGATGAGGAGATAATAATTCACTCTTTCTTATTGAAAGAAACAGCATCGTTAATCCTCCACAATGGATCTGAAATCTACTATTGCGAACCTGTTGGCGCAGGTTCCAATCTCGTCAGGGTTGCGGAAAAGGGCCTTGCAAGAGGTATCAACCACGCAATACTTATGTCGCCTGAAGGAACGATACTGGCAGAGAGGCTGTTCTTCATTTATGAGAGTGACAATGTTGGGATTGACCTGAATTTTGACAAGGATCAATACAAAACAAGGGAGAGGGTTGTTGTAAGTACAACACTGAAGGACACTGCCGGTCAACCCGTTGCAGGAGAGTTCTCTGTATCCGTGATTGACGGTAATTTCAAACTCTTTTCACAGGAAGAGAGCATCGATTCATATATGCTAATTTCCAGCGAGCTGAAAGGAAAGATCAATGATCCCGGTTTCTATTTTAACAGGCTGATTCCGTTAAAAGAGAGAAAGAGTGCTGCAGATCTTCTAATGATGGTTCAGGGGTGGAGGTACTATGACATGGAGAATTTATATAGTCACCATCCTCAAGTTAAGTATGGGAAGGAGTTTAATCAATCTATTTCCGGGTATGTGAAATCTGCCAATAACAATAAATCAGAAACTCTTTCATTGACTTTATTCTCTTCGGATATCGGGTATTATTATAAAGGGAGCTTCTCCGGCAATGATTTTTATATAGACAGTCTTGATTTTCAGGATGGGACCAGGTTTTTCATTCAACCTGAGGGAAAATCTCGGAGAAAAGAGTTTATTGTAAACACAGATAATGACCATACTGCGTCGCTGATTGAATATGACAAGTTGTACCAAACAACTATGGTTAACTCGGATCAGAATAGTATAAAAAATGAGATACCCGTCATTTATAATGACTACATAAGACTTAGGAAATTAAATGAGGTTGTGTTGACAGAAAGTGCATACTATAAGCCTAAGCATAACCCCTCTCCATACGGACAACCTCTCGAGAGACGTAGCGTTAAGGAGAGGGCGGATCTCAAAAAAGATGATAACGAAGATGTCATAGATTATATTGTTGAGAATAATCCTGGTTTTTTCAAAAGCGGACTCAGTATTGATGCAGATCAAAAAATATATAGCCAGAAGAGCGCAACTGTTGTTCATAAATTTGAATATACTTCAATCGGTAAAAACGAGCCTATACTATTCATTGATGGTTTAAAGCAAGAAAGTACATCTAATCTGAAAGGTCTCTCTGTGCGGGATATAGAGACACTAGCAGTGCTTAGAGGTAATGATGGCGCACTATACGGATCTGTATGGGGCGTAATTATGATAACAACTCGCAGGGGAGATACAGAGAAACAAGTTGATAAATCAAACGGCATAAAAATAAGTCCTTTGGGCTGGCAAAAACCAACCAGATTCTACTCTCCAGTTTATGACACCGAAGAGTTGTATACTAATCCAAAACCCGATTACAGGACAACCCTTTATTGGAATCCTTCAATTAAAACCGACAGGAACGGAATCGCCACATTTGAGTTCTACACTTCAGACTACAACAATCCATTTGTCATAAGAATCGAGGGTAAAACAGACGATTGCAGGTATATAAGATATTAATATACCTTTTACAATCCTATTGTTTGCTGTTTTTGCACGAACGTATTGTGACCGACGATATATGCATATATAGCAGCCGGAATGAATTGTAATCTTATTTTTTGGAGTTGTTTTTCTCCAAATTTGCTTATTGAGGTAACGATTGCTTCATCGACTTTATTTATTTCCATAAATTGGAGCAACGACTTTAACTCTCCTATATGCTCAAAGTATCTGTCTGACCATTTTATCTCAACGGCCCAATTCGGTTTTTGTTTAATAATATCTAGACCTATCAGGTCTACCTCTCCTTTCTCTCTTCCTTTTGACCAATTGGCATAATAGACATCTGTCTTATCTCTTTGAATCCATTGAGCAAATATTGCGGTTTCTACCATATTCCCAATATTTTCATCAAGGAAGCCTAAAGGAGAAAATAGTGCGCATCTAAGGGATGGGTTGGTCAGATATATTTTGAAGGAGGTTACCCTTTGCATCCTTTTCGCGTTGATGTCTGTCTTGTATACCACTTTTATGAGAAAAGCTGCCTCAAGATATTGAATGTATTTCTTGAGAACATCGATCCTGATATCAGAATCTTGCGACAGCCTGTCATACGAAAACTCGCTACCGGAGCGGTATGCAATATATATAAATAGCCTGTTCAGTTCTTGTGTGTCGCTGATGCCATATAAGCTCGGAAGGTCTCTTAATAAAACTTTGTCAACAATATCGTGCCTTATATATTGTCCAGGATCTGATTTTATTTTATCAGAAAAGACAACTTCGGGATAACCACCAAAGTTGATATAATCAAGAAAATTTGTGTTTAACTCTTCAATATTAACAGTGTCGTAAGCAGAGATCTCCTGCCCTTTCCAGCTTATATTCCTTTTAACAATTAATCGGTCTAGGTTTTTAAGAAGCAAATATTCACTGAATGTTAACGGAGGAAGCATGAAATCAGTAAACCGGCCGGCACCACTCTCACTGCTTTTCTTCTTTAATGCGGCAGCAGCCGAGCCTGATGCAATAAACTTGACATTCCTGTAACTGTCGCTCATAGACTTAAGGTGAACTTCCCAGTTATCCAGATATTGTATTTCATCATAAAAGACAAAGAAGTCCTCTGCATTGTCATTTTGCATTAGAGCCTCTCGCGCATACTGAAATATTTGTTCAAGAGAGAGATTGTTATAAATAGGAGTGTCGATAGATAGGTATATTATTTTTTGTGGATTGACACCATCTTTCAGTAATTTGCTTATGGAGTGAAAAATCATTACAGTCTTTCCGACACGACGTGGGCCCATCAGGACAACAGTTCTACGTATCGACTTCTCAGTAATCAAAGGGTAAAAAAGGTTGATATATGGACGGTGTGTCATCTGTTCGTAGTCAGATGGGATTCTGCCAGAAATCCACCAGGGATTATCATACTTAAGCCTTGACAAAATTTGTTCCTTTAGAAATCCTTCCAGTCTCATAATCGCAGTTTTTACAAATATAATAAATATTATGTTATTAAAATTAAAAAGATGTATAAATAAGGCTCAAAAAATATGCTTAAATGTGCATATTTGTATAAATAAGCATAAAAAGATAAAATCTCATGATTAATTTTCACGAGCTCTTTGCCAAATAAAAGAATTGTCAATTTACCTCATAGCCGCTTAACAAGTTAATGTAGAAATACCGGATCAGGGCATTCAGCCGGAGGGAGCATAGAAAAGGAGCGATTACAGATATAAAGCTGAAAAAGACCTTGGTTTTTTAGCCGGTTTAGCAGCGTGGTTTTCAGGAAAAAATGCGAGGACCGTTCAACGACCGAAGGGAGGCGTTCCGCAGCATCCTGAAAACCCGCAAGAAACGGCGTTAAGAAAAACCAGCGTCTTTAAAGCTTATATCTGTAATGCGAAAAAGGATGGACAGCCCTGAGACGGTATTTTCCACAGTATAAAAGCGGCTAAGAGGCAATAAAAAAGCTGCCTAATTACTTAGACAGCCTTTCTGTTTTCAATTTTCACTCTCGCAAATCTCAGAATTTCATCCGATTGCGAAAAACCTTGGCAAGGTCTTACTCTTTAATCGCCTTAATTCCCGGAAGCTCAAGCCCCTCGAGATACTCAAGCATTGCACCACCACCGGTGGATACATAACTTACCTTATCGGCAAATCCCATTTGAGTAACAGCAGCAACAGAATCACCACCACCAACGAGCGTGAATACACCCTCTTTTGTTACATCAGCAAGTATGGTTGCAATCTTCTTGGTGCCGACAGCAAATTTCTCCATTTCGAACACACCGACAGGACCGTTCCAAAGAATAGTCTTGGAAGCACGGATAACCTTCTCCCACTCCTTGATAGAGGATTCAGAGGCATCCATTCCCTCCCATCCGTCAGGAATTTCATTGCTAGGGCAAACCTTTGTGTTTGCATCGTTACTGAAATCGTCAGCTATCACAACCTCTCCGGAGTAGAAGAGCTTTACATTCTTAGCCTTTGCCTTTTCAAGAATAGAGAGTGCAAGCTCCATCTGATCGTCTTCGCAGAGAGACTTTCCGATTTTGCCGCCCTGAGCCTTAACAAATGTGTATGCCATTCCGCCGCCGATGATCATATTGTCCACAACGTCAAACAGCTTCTCGATAATGCCAATCTTTGAAGAAACCTTTGCTCCGCCAAGGATTGCTGTTACAGGGTGTGCAGGAGTCTTCAGCACTTTGTCAATCGCAACAATCTCGCTCTCCATTACATATCCGAACATCTTGTCGTTAGGGAAGTATTTTGCAATCAAGGCTGTTGATGCGTGAGCCCTGTGTGCAGTTCCGAATGCATCGTTTATATAGCAGTCTGCATATGATGCAAGTCTCTTTGTGAAATCTTTCTGTTTCTCCTTAATCTCAGCCTTTGCTGCTTTCTTCACCTCCTCTGTTACATCTTCAGCAAGTCCGCGTGGTTTTCCCTCCTCTTCAGCATAGAAACGAAGGTTCTCAAGAAGAAGCACCTCTCCCGGTTTCAGATTCTTTGAAATCTCTTCTGCTTCAACACCCATACAATCAGGCGCAAACTTGATCTTGGTGCCGAGCTTCTCCTCTATTGCCGGAATGATATGCTTGAGTGAGTACTTATCTGTCGGTCCTTTTGGTCTTCCAAGGTGTGACATTATTATCAGTGATCCGCCGCCTGCGAGTACTTTTTTAAGAGTAGGGATGGCAGCGCGGATGCGTGTGTCGTCAGTAATCTGAAACTGTTCGTTCAGAGGAACGTTAAAATCGACACGGACAATCGCTCTTTTGCCTGTGAAGTCGTAATTATCAATCTTTTGCATTTGGAAAAATATTTCGTTATCACTCTTTTATCGGGGCAAATTTAGGAATAATCTTAGAAAAAGTGTTACCTTAGGCGTCATATAATTACACATTTTAAGTTTTTTTGTAATGCTTTTAGAGTATCCTTCCGGTTGGAAAGATTATGAATTGATTGATTCCGGTGATTTTCAGAAACTTGAACGTTTTGGGAAATACATTTTAATACGTCCCGAACCGAAAGCACTTTGGCAGCCGTCGCTGTCAGAGAGGGAGTGGATGAGTATGGCTCATACCAAGTTTACCACCGGTGCGGGTTTTGGCAAGGCTGGTAAGGAGGACTCCGGTACATGGCATCCTTTGAAAAAAATGGAGGAGCAGTGGCCGATTACATACGGCAAAGCCGAATTCTCGTTCAAATTAAGGTTGGGACTTACTTCGTTCAAGCATGTGGGAGTTTTTCCGGAACAAGCGCCGAACTGGGATTATATATATAAAGAGACCCGAAATCTGGTAGAACAGAGTAACGGAGTAAAACCGAAAATCCTGAACCTGTTTGCCTACACCGGGGCGGCCTCGTTGGCTGCAAAGGCCGCCGGAGCCGATGTCACCCACCTCGACTCTGTAAAACAGGTTGTCAATTGGTCAAGGGTTAATATGGAGCTAAGCAAGCTTGACAATATCCGCTGGGTTATAGAGGACGCCCTCAGGTTTGTGAAACGTGAGGCAAAGAGGGGAAATGTGTACCAGGGAATAATAATGGATCCTCCCGCATACGGCCACGGACCGGACGGGGAGCGCTGGAAACTGGATGAGCACCTTTTTGAGATGCTTACAGAGGTCTCCAGAATACTTGCGCCAAAAGATAGTTTTCTGGTGCTCAATTTGTATTCCAACGGTTATTCGGCGGTATTGGCAGACACTCTTGTCCGGACCTCTTTCCTCAAGAAGGAGAGTCGAGGTGCAACAAGCGTTGCAGAGCTTCAATATGGCGAACTGGTCCTCAGGGACGGATTTGAAAAAAATCTACCTTTGAGTGTATTCGTAAGGTTAAAAAGATAAATTAAATCGCAGATAACAACTATGCTATCATCACTATCAATAACATGGGCCCCCTCTCCTGAAATTTTTTCAATTGGGCCTGTACATATCAGATATTACAGTATTCTCTTTGTCTCGGGTTTTATAATCGGCTTCTACATATTCGTGAAGTTTTTCAAGCGTGAGGGGCTTCCGGTGGAGATACTGGATAAACTCCTTTATGCATTGCTTTTTGCTGCGGTTGTAGGTGCCAGACTGGGCCACTGCCTTTTTTACCAACCTGAATATTACCTCCCGAATCCGATAGAGATTCTGAAGATATGGGAAGGTGGCCTTGCCAGCCATGGTGGGGCAATAGGCATACTGCTCACAATGTGGTGGTTCGTGGCGAAATATGGTAAAAAATACCGTTTTGACTTCCTCTGGCTCATGGACAGAATCGGTATCGCAACTGCATTGGCAGGTTGCCTTATCAGGCTCGGGAATCTTATGAATTCTGAGATTTACGGAAATCCGACAGATCTTCCTTGGGGGTTTATTTTTACCCTAAAAGGCGAGACTGTCCCGAAGCATCCTACTCAACTATACGAGGCTCTCTCTTACCTTGCTCTATTCCTCGTACTCATGTTCATGTACAGGAAGTGGCTTCCGAAACTTAAGAGGGGTACTCTTTTCGGAATATTCCTCATAGTCCTTTTTGCCGCACGTTTCCTTATCGAGTATGTAAAAGAGCCGCAGGTGGCATTTGAACAGGGTATGTCTCTAAATATGGGACAGTTGCTGAGTCTTCCGTTTATTCTGGCGGGTATTGCCCTTGTTATTTACAGCATCAAACGAGGGAAATCGGCTATGATTGAGCCTTTACCTGTTAAACCGGTAACAGGAGTCTCTCCAAAGGAGAGGCGTCCCAAATCTAAAAGAAGCTAAAATCTAAGGGATATAATATTGAGGATTATCCTCGCTCCTGCTCTCTGCGAAGGTCTTTCTCCTTGATTGAGTGTCGCTTGTCGTATTCGCGCTTTCCTTTTGCAAGTGAAATATTCAGCTTTGCAAATCCCTTCTCTGAAATAAAGAGTCTTGTGGCAACGATTGTCATACCCTTTTCACGTGTGGCACGGAAGAGCTTCCTGAGCTCCTTAGTGGTCAGAAGCAATTTGCGGTCACGCCTTGGGTCGTGCTTGTTGAATGAACCCCACCAGTAGTCGGCAATATGCATATTCTTTACAAATAGCTCCTTGCCTGCAAAATAGCAATAGGAATCGGTCAGCGAGGCTTTTCCTGCACGTATCGATTTGATCTCGGTTCCTGTGAGGACAATGCCTGCAGTAAAGCTTTCAATGAATTCATATTCAAATGAAGCTCTCTTGTTTTTTATCTCTATTTTACTCTTTGCTTTTGGCATGGGAGTGCAAAAATAGTGTAAATTTGTCGAATGAACGAAGATTTGATCTGCATATTAGGTCCAACTGCCTCAGGTAAGACAAAATACGCCGTTAACCTGGCACACAGGATTGGGGGAGAGATCATCTCTGCAGATTCCAGACAAGTTTACAAGGGCATGGATATAGGTACGGGAAAGGATCTTGCCGAGTATACTGTTGATGGGATTTCCATACCTTATCATCTGATCGATATTGTGGATGCGGGAGAAAAATATAACCTCTTCAGGTATCAGCAGGATTTTCTGAAGGTCTATTCAGAAATCAGGGAGAGGGGTAAGGTACCGGTATTGTGTGGTGGCACAGGTTTATATATCGATGCGGTAACAAAAGGGTACTCAATGGCTGAGGTTCCGGAAAACAAGGAGCTTCGCTCTGAACTCGAACAACTGACCATGGAGGAGCTGGTAAAAATGCTGGATGGAATGAAGTCCATGCACAACACGACTGACGTTGATACAAAGAAGAGAGCAATAAGGGCCATAGAGATAGAGAAGTATCAGCAAAGCCACCCTGAAATGAGAAGAAGCGAGGGATTTCCGCTTAACACCAGATTTATCGGAATGCTTGTGAGCAGGGAGGAGAGAGTGAGAAGGATTGACAAAAGGCTGAAAGAGAGGCTTGAGGGAGGAATGATAGAGGAGGTCAGGAGACTGCTGGAAAAGGGAATCTCTCCAGAAGATCTTATCTATTACGGACTGGAGTATAAGTTTGTCACACTCTTTATTATCGGTAAACTTACATATAGTGAGATGGAGAGTCAATTAGCAACTGCTATCCATCAGTTTGCCAAGAGGCAGATGACATGGTTCAGAGGGATGGAGAGAAGGGGTGTCCTGATTGAGTGGGTAGAGCCTTAAATTGAACTTAAATTTAATTGATATATGATTACCTTCATTGTGTGCATACTCATCCTGATTGGTGGGTATCTTGTCTACGGCAAAGTCGTGGAACGATTCTTCGGAGCTTCATCTGCAAACATTACTCCTGTTAAGAGGCTGGCTGATAATGTCGACTATAAGGAGTTGAAACCCTGGAGGATATTTGTAATTCAATTTCTAAACATTGCAGGTCTCGGCCCTATCTTTGGTGCCATACTGGGTGCCGTCTACGGCCCTATGGCCTATTTATGGATTGTCTTAGGTTGTATCTTTATGGGTGCATCTCATGACTATTTTTCTGGGATGCTTTCAATCAGAAATGATGGAAAGAGCCTTCCTGAACTGGTAGGCCGCTATCTCGGAACCTGGCCTCGCAAGATTCTGACATTTTTTACAGCTTTTCTTCTTATCGGAGTTGGAGTTGCCTTTGTCACTGGACCGGCCGACCTGATGAGTATGCTTACTGGTATGAACAAAATCTACTGGCTTTATATAATTTTTGGGTATTACATACTTGCAACATTGCTCCCAATAGACAAAATCATTGGAGCAATATATCCATATTTCGGTGCTACTTTGCTTTTTATGGCCGTTGCGGTAGCCGGATCAATGATCTTCATGAGCTTTAACGGTTCTCTTCAGATGACAGAGCTTACCTTTAACTCTTTCCGCAACTTCCATTCAAATCCTGATACAAATATACTCTTCCCGATGATGTTCGTGGTTATCTCCTGCGGGGCGATATCCGGATTCCATGCGACACAATCCCCTATGATGGCAAGGTGTATGACCGATGAGAAATACGGACGCCCATGCTTTTACGGAGCAATGATAAGTGAGGGTATTGTAGCCTTGATATGGGCAACAGCAGCTATCAGCTATTTCGGTGGTCCGGACGGATTGAATGCCGCAGCTGCAGCCGGTAAGACTCCTGCTATTATGGTTAATGAAATCTGCAATACCTGGCTTGGAAAATTCGGAGCTGCTATTGCTATAGTCGGGGTTGTGATTTGTCCTATTACTTCAGGAGATACAGCTTTCCGCAGCCTTAGACTCATAATCGCAGACGCTTTGAAATTCAAACAGGGGCCAATTAGGAACCGTCTGATAGTTGCAGTCCCTATTTTCGTTATAGCATACATCCTGACACAGGTAGACTTCTCGACAATATGGAAATTTGTGGGAATTGGCAACCAGATGCTTGCTGCCATTATCTTGTGGACAGCCTCATCATACCTTGTATCGGTTAAGAAACCTCACTGGATTATGTCTATCCCGGCAACCTTCATTACATATATATGTGCCTCATATTTTGTTGTTGCGCCACACTCGGTAGGAGGGCTGGCACTTGGTATGAACACTGCCTATATTGTAGGTGGTGTAGTAGCTCTAGGTGTGGTTGTTCTCTTTAACTTAATGATAGTCAAAAAACAAAATAAGCAATTAGAAATTTTAAAATGAGAAAATTTTCCATTCTTTTGATCACCCTGTCTCTTACATTATTTGTGACAAGGGCTACAGCACAGAAACCTGAAAACATGAAATATACCGATGCAAAGGAGCTTATGTTACTTGGCAAAGGTTTCACCAACACTGACTCTTACTATACCCGTCTGCCTGTAGATCTTAAAGATGAGATTAGACCCGAAGTATGGAGTCTCGGAAAGAATTCGGCAGGACTTGCGGTGAGGTTCTCTTCAAACAGTACTGCAATAGCTGTTAAATGGACCGTCATGAATAATTTCCGGATGAACCACATGCCGGAGACTGGCATCAAAGGGGTAGATCTCTACACTCTTGAGGATGACGGAAAGTGGTATTATATGGGAACCGGTCGCCCTACCGGTAAGGAAAATTCTTCGGTGCTGATCAGCAACATGGAGGCTAAACAAAGAGAGTACATAGCCTATCTTCCGCTGTATGACGGGACAGAAAAATTGGAGATAGGGGTGGATTCGACAGCAAACCTCACAAAACCTCAAAGAGATGTTCTGGTAAAAAAAGATAACGATGATGCAATATTGATTTACGGAACAAGTATTACACAGGGTGGCTGTGCATCGCGTCCCGGGATGGTCTACTCCTCAATAATCGGCAGGATGTTGGGCAGAGAGGTTATCAATCTCGGATTTTCAGGAAATGCCAAAATGGACAAATCGTTGGCAAAAGCAATCTGCAGAGTCAATACAAACACTATTGTCCTCGATTGCCTTCCTAATACAACAGCACAAATGCTCAGAGACAGCGCTTATACTTTTATCAGAATGATACTGGACGCCAAACCCGCAGCTAAAATCTATATGGTGGAGAATCCGAGATTTCCTTATCTGAGATATAACAAGGAGAGGATAAAGGAGCTATCGGAGGAGGATCTGGTGTGGAAATCAATATATGAAAGGTTCAGAAAGGAGAAATGTCGCAATATCTATTATATTAAGGGTAAGGAACTTGCCGGGACTGACAATGAGGCCACTGTTGACGGTGTACATATGACTGACCTGGGATTTCTCCGCTATGCTATTGAACTTTGTAAATATATAAGGTGAGAATTTGCCTGTTATATATTTATAGTTACATTTGTCGCTCATTAACAATTTGATATGAAGAGAATTCTGAAAATTGCCGCAATATTTATTGCTGGAATGGCTTTTTCATCAGAGCTGAGCGCACAGAAGGCAGATAAAGGCGCACTCACAATAACACCTGCCAGGATTAAAGAATATGTTGACTATCTGGCTTCAGACTCGCTAAAGGGGAGAAAAACTCCGGGAAAGGAACTCGACCTTGCAGCAGATTATATAGCTGAAAAGTTCAGGGATTTCGGACTGGAAACAGTCGGGGGGAGCTACTTCCAAAACATACCATATATCTCTCAGGATCTGGATGTGAATAATACCAGCCTTACTATAGACGGGGCAGAGTTTGAGCTTAAAAGTGACTTTATACCATTTGAAGCTGCATCTGAAATGAATCCGGAGGGACATTTCAAAACTGAGATAGTTTTTGCCGGTTACGGCATCACAGCTCCTGAATATGGTTATGATGACTATGCTGGTCTGGATGTTAAGGGCAAGATTGTACTGGTACTTAAGTCCGAGCCCCGTAAGAGTGATCCGGACTCTCCTTTTGCAGGTTCAAATGAGACAAGGCACTCCAGATTGAGTACCAAGGTTCGGAATGCTAAAGTGCATGGGGCGATAGGATTGTTTTTTGTAACAGATCCGTTGAACTATATGATGCTCAAGCCGCAGGGATACCCATGGTCCAGCCTTTCTAAGTTTATGAAAGGGGGTAACATACAGTTTCATGTTGATACCAGAGTTGAAGGAGCAATTCCTGCCATTCATGTCGGAGAGAAGGTTATCGTTAAGTTGTTCGGCAGCATCGATTCGCTTAAAGCTATTCAGGCCGGGATCGACAAAGAGCTAAAACCTAACTCGTTCCTTATTGGCAATAGCAGTTGTGAACTTAATGTCTCTCTTATCACTATTTCAACAAGTGCCAGAAATGTTGTCGGTATGATAAAAGGTTCTGACAAGAAGTTAAGGAGTGAGGTGGTAATTATCGGCGGTCACTACGACCATGTGGGTTACAACCTTCAACATAAAGAGGGAGAGGATTATATCTACAATGGTGCAGATGACAACGCCTCAGGTACTGCCGGTGTCATGGCTGTTGCAAAAGCTTTTGCCGCAAACAGGAAAGCTCCTGCCAGAAGTCTGTTTTTCATATGTTTTGCAGGTGAGGAGATGGGGCTTATCGGTTCTGATTATTATACCGAACACCCGTTGCTTCCGGTTGAAGAAAGCGTGGCAATGTTGAATATGGATATGATAGGACGTAATGGCTCTGACACTTTACAGATTGAAGGGGCTGACCTCAACCCGGATCTTCGTGATATTATGCTCAAGGAAAATGTCGACCTGGGGCTAAAGTATGTGCCTACCGGAAATGAGATGATGAACAGAAGTGACCATTACAATTTTTTTAAATTGGGTATCACAGCTGTGGATATAACAGGGGGGTTACATCCGGATTATCACACAGTAAGGGATAACCCGGACAAACTTGATTGTGACAAAGCATCAAGAATTGCCCGACTTGTTTACAGGACAGCAAAGGTTATTGCCGGCGAGAGCAGGCGCTACAGGGTGGAACCACTCAACTAGTGAATTTTAATTAATCTAACAATAAGAAAGTATGAAAAAGATTTTATCAGTAATGGCAATGGTTATTGCCCTGACCTTAATGTGCAATAATACCTATGCTCAGGATGCTGTTACCCTGAAATATAACTTCAAAGAGGGTAAGGCATACAAGACTGTTACCAAGGTAATCACAACCACAACACAGTCTATGATGGGGCAAGAGATGAAGTTTGACGTAATAATTGATATGCAGTCAGACATGAGTGTTACAAAAGTTGATTCAGAAGGAAACACTTCTATGCTCATCAATCTTAAGGGAAATACAGAGATGAATCTTCCTGAGGCAGCAGGAGGGAAGAAGAGTGAAACCTTTACAAATGAGGCAATCAATGCAACATTTGCACCTGACGGCAAGTCTGTTAACCAGACAATGGTTGACAAAGATGGAAATAGTGTAAGTGTAAAGGATTATATAAAGCTTACCGAACTGCCAAGTAAAGCACTCAAGGCCGGTGACACTTGGCAGGATAAAAGAGTTGACACTGTTGCTAACTCTGCATCACCAATAGCAGTCATTACTACAATCGACACTAAATACTCCGTTGTTGGCAAAGAAGTTGTGAATGGTGTTGAGCTGTTCAAGATTGCTTTTGATGGTACGTTGGAAATTTCCGGAAAGGGAAGTCAGATGGGTATGGAGATGGTAATGGAAGGAACAGGCGCAACAAAGGGATTCTACTACTATAACCCAGCAATTTCAATAGTTGTAAATGCTGAGAGTCTGATTGAGATGAACACAAACATTAATGTCAGTGGTCCTCAAAGCATGACAATCCCTATGAGTCAGACAATTAAAGTAACTTCCACCACAGAGGCTCTTTAATAATCTGCTTAATTACTAGACACTTTTCAGCTGGTATATCTTAAGGTCGAACTGACTTACGATAGCCATCACATGATCGAAAATGTCCGATTGGACATTCTCATAGTTGACCCAGCTTTTATCCTTTGTGAAACAGTAAATCTCAACAGGGACACCCTTTTCACTGGGTTGAAGCTGGCGGACTATGCAGGTAAGGTTTTGATTAATATCCGGGTGATTGTTTATATAGGCCTGGAGGTATGCTCTGAACACACCGATATTGGTCTGCCTCCTTCCGTTTACAAGAACTGTATTGTCTACATTATTCTCCTCGTTATAGGAGGTAATGATTTTTTCCGTGTTTATAATGTAATCCTTCAGATAGTGAATTCTGCCGAATCGCTCTATCATCTCGGGAGTACAGAATTTAATACTGGTCATGTCTATATTGATAGACCTCTTAATCCTCCTGCCCTCTGACTCCTCCATGCCTCTCCAGTTCTGGAAAGAATCACTTACAAGAGAATAGGGTGGTATGGTGACGATTGTGTTGTCAAAATTTCTGACCTTGACCGAATAAAGGCTTACCTCTTCAACAGTTCCGTCTGCACCGTGCTTTGGAGTGGTTATCCAGTCGCCCATGCGTAACATGTCATTTGAAGAGAGTTGCCAACCTGCTACAAAACCAAGTATACTGTCCTTGAAAATCAAAAGCAGGACAGCCATGAATGCGCCAAGGCCGGCGAAAAGGGTTGCTAGTGATGTGTTTATAAGAATGCTAAGAACAGCAATTCCACCTATGAAGTATGCAATAACAGCAATGATCTGGAAGAGTACCTTAACCGGTTTCTTGGCATAGTCTTCAGACTCTGCATATATCTGAGTCATTGATTGTGTTGCGGCAACAATAGCCCTGACTATGACTACTGTTATATATATAAGGGCAGCCTTCTGGAAAAGATTGACCCATATCACAGAGTTTATCGCAATCGGGGTGCAGAGGAAAAAGATCATGCCTGGGATCATATGTGTGAGATAGCGAAAAACCTTGTGTTCCAGAAATATGTCATCCCATCTTGATTTGGTCATTTTGGCAACATGAGTGACTATACGATTCACGACAAACCGTCCGATAATATCAGCTCCGTATGCTAACAGGAAAAGTAGTGTTACGCTTATTATCTCATCAAGCCAGTTGGCAAGGTTGTGAGACATTCCATAACTCACCAGCATCCGGTTTATTGAGTCTACGACTCCGAAAAGGGCAGTGGCTCTTGTTGTAATCTGTTCTTCAATCATAACTTTCTAATAATATGCAAAAATATGAATTTTATAGTTTGTGGCGCGATTATTATTTTATAACTTTACAATCAACTTATTACACTTAAACTATGAGAAACAAATCCCTATTTTTTTTCATTTTTATCCTGATATCTTATGGTTGTGCAAAAGAGGAGGAGGCTCCAAAGATAGATCTCAATGTTCCGGGTGGCCGGGTAGATGGGCAGTATCAGAGCACTTCGCAAACTATCACCTTCACAACTAACAAATCATGGACAACCACTGTGACATGCCCGTGGGCAGGAGTGGACTCGCCACCTGCACCTTGGGCAAGTGTCAGCCCGACTAGCGGTAAAGCCGGTACAATTACATTAAATGTTAATATGCAGGCAAATACTGTTTACCTAAGCAGAGAAGGTACAGTTACAATTACTGCAGGAGAAGTAACGAGTACATTCACAATACATCAGGATGGAGCTCCGCCAACCGTAACGATTGACCGAACCATGCAAAACGTCGGATATGAGGCTGGTTCGGCAACTGTTGCCGTCTCTACCAATGGTGCACCATGGTCTCTGTCAGGAGTACCGTCATGGATGACAGCTTCGTCAACAGGTGCAAATATGGCAACCAATGTGACATTTACGTATCAGGCAAACCTGTTGGCTGTTGCACGAGAGGCAAACTTAGTTTTCACCTCAGTGACAGCGACAAAAACTCATGTGATGACTCAGGCTGCCGCACCTGCAACTATTGCGATTGACCAAAATGCAAAGACGGTTGAGAGTGGGTCGGGCAGTTTTTCCGTGGCAGTAACAACCAACAGTGCAGCATGGAGTGCATCCGGGATACCGGCGTGGATTACATTATCTCCTTCAGTAGGCACAGGTTCAGGAAACGTAGTGGTAAATTTCACTCAGAATACAACCAACGCTTCACGAGAGGCAACTATAACATTCACTGCCGGATCGGCCGTGAAGACCCTTACCTTGACCCAGCTTCGTACAGGGGGATATATTGATGGAGGGAATTTGTAATGGAAAAGAGTATGAAAAAACTGGTATATATAACAGTAGTTTTGGCCATCCTTTCCGGATGTACCAAAGATGAAAAGAGGGAAGCTCCGCTCGACAATACTATCTCAATTGCCGGTATAATTGCAGATCCGCTTTCAACCACAAAATCAAATCTGGGTCAGGACGGTCTTTCTGCATTGTGGAGTGCAAATGACTCAATCGGGGTTTTCAGTGCGAATACAAAAAATGCAAAATTCACCCTTTCTGCCGGTAATGGAACTCAAAGCGGAACATTCAGCGGTACAATCAGCGGTACACCTTTGTATGCATACTATCCCTATTCTATAGATGCAGGTGATGATCCGAAAAGTGTATATGGGTATCTTGATGAGGTTCAGGTACAGAGCAACCTTGACAACGAAATAGGAAAATATGATTTCAAGACAAGTTACTCTATTCTCGGTAATAGTGGGGACAACAACAGAATATACTTTCGCACTCTAATGTCTCTTATGGCTGTTACAATTGACCCGACGGGCTCAAGTTGTGTGAACGACAAGCTGCTGGGTGTCTTAATCCGGGTAAATGGAAGAAATTTAGCCGGAGATTTTACTATCGACCTGACAGACATCTCTTCAAAGCCTGACTTCTACGATCAAGGACAAGATTATGTGAATATTGTCATGCAGAATCAACCGGTCCTGACATCAGGGAGTACAATAAAATGCAGGGCCTTTCTGAATCCATGCATCAAGGCCGGAGATGCTGTTACCATTGATGTTATCACAGATAAACATTTTGCAAGGGTGAACATCACCGCATCAAAAGATATAGTAGGGGGTTATCGCTATAATATACCTGTTGTTCTGGCTTCAGGGGAGGGGAACGTACAAACACTCACACTTCCTGCATTTTATAACGAGACTGTTTACGGTTCTTATGATTATGACGATGGAAGTGCCAACCTTAAGTACAGGCCTTATATAGATCAGTGGGCCATTGTTGTAGAAGATGATGATGCCAGTTCTTTCAGAATACAGAACAGGGCTGAAAAATGGGTTCTTAATATTGCGGATATTCCGGTTCATATGCTATGTGGACAGTTAGTGCAAATCAGGGTAGATACATATGGCTTATTTAATTTCAATGTCGGAGAGCAGGAAGCAATTGTTATTGCCAAGGCAAATAAAAAAGCATGGCTTTACAACTTTGAGAAACATAATGCCTATATCGTTTATAATTAAAGAGAGACAACATGAAGAGATATTTTATAGCAAAAATTATATCGATAGTAATTCTCATCTCGGGGTCGGTTTCATTTTCATATTCCGAACCGGCCTATCCGTTTCCTATAAAGGTTGTTCAGCCTGATGGGAGCGTTATTACTATTCAGATGCACGGAGATGAGTATGCCAACTGGGCTACTTGTGGTAACCGACTTGTAGACAAAGGCAAGGATGGATATTATTACTTCGCAGATTTTAATGCAACAGGAGGCAAAATACTTTCCAACACAAGGGTCTCTCCAAATGTTATGGCAATGCCGGCAACAACTACTGTTACACCACCAACATCGGTATTCATGCAGGCAAAAATAAAAAGGGAGAAAGCGGCCAGAATAGATCAGAGGGCGATATCTCAGGGAAACAGAAAGTACCTGGTTATTCTTGTACAGTTTTCGGACAAGTCGTTTCAATCAACAAATGCCAACAATGACTTTACAAATCAGTTGAACCAGGATGGTTACAACGCCAATTCCGGGACCGGATCGGCATGGAACTACTATTATGAGAATTCCAGAGGCCTGTTCAACCCGAGATTTGATGTTGTCGGGCCTGTCACTGTCTCCAGAACTGCTGCCTATTACGGTGAAAACGATGATTATGGGAACGATGCCCATCCTGAGGAGATGGTTGAAGAGGCTGTCAAGTTGGTAAATTCCAATGTGGATTTTTCACAATATGATCAAGATGGAGACGGGCGTGTAGATAATGTCTTCATTTACTATTGCGGTTATGCTGAGAGCCAGGGTGGCGGAAGCAACACGATATGGCCTCATGCCAGCGGTATCGGAGGAAATGTGGTTCTTGACGGAGTCAGAGTCAGCAGGTATGCCTGCTCATCAGAATTCAGAGGATCGTCAGGAGGTCTAATGAGCGGAATTGGTACTTTTTGTCATGAATTCGGCCATGTAATCGGACTTCCTGATTTCTATGATACAGACTATAATGACAATGGAAAGGGACGTGGCCTCGGGGCATATTCACTTATGTCAAACGGGAACTATAACAATAATGGCAATACGCCTCCATACTTTACTTGTATGGAGAGGTATCTGCTTGATTGGATGAGTTTCCCTTCTGAGATGACAACATCAGGCAACTATTCACTGGAGACAGTCAGCAGAAATCAGGCATATTACACGCCGACAGCAAAAACCGGTGAATTTTTCTTGTATGAATTTAGGGAGAAAAGCGGTTGGGATACCTATTTGCCAGCCTCGGGGCTAGTAATATATCATGTTGATCAATCTGATAATGATGTACACGGAAATCCGGCCCATTATTTATGGAACTATTCAAATATGATAAATGCCTATGGAGACCATCAGTGTATGGACCTTGTCGAGTCAGTCTATCCTGAATCTTCGGTTACTTCCGGAACTATGTCTACCTTCCCGGGTTCAACCGGAAAGAGGTCATTTACATACAACACCTCCCCGGCAGCGGTTGGTTGGTCTGGTATTTCAACCGGATATGACCTTACAAATATTACTGATAATATATCAAACGTCTCTTTCACCCTAACAATTGATCAGACAAAGAGAGTCGGCGGCAAGGTGTCTGGCTCGGATGGTTTTGGCATTGCGGGAGCAAGAGTCCGGTTATATCCACTTGAACAAGCTTCAGGTAGCATTGTAAAGAAAGCCGGAACTCCTTTGTCATTGGAGAGGTCTCCGGGTATACAGCCGTCTGTCGAAATTTTTGAGACAACAACAGGCAATGACGGAACTTATACGCTTATTATAAACAATTTCGGTGATTACAGATTGGAGGTTTCCAAAGATGGTTATAACAAGTCATATAAAGATATCACAGTCTCTCAAAGATCTACCATTGTGAACGTGACTTTGTATTCGGCATACGAAGCACTATTTGCTACGCTTAGAAAGTATGTTACTTATAACGGATACGGATTAGGTTATGGATCGCCGGGTATAAGTACTTATGCTGCCGTTGGTTTTAGTGCTCAGGAGATGAATCCTTACAAGGGGTATAAAGTCAAGTCTATACAGTTTATAGTAGGCGGAAGCAGTGCATCGACTGTTGGTGTATTTATCAAATCAAACAATACGACAATCCTGACAAGAGTTGTAACCTCACCTGTTTTCGGAACATTACAAAAAATAGACGTGAGTGATGCCAATATCACAGTTCAAGATGCTACAAGCATGAAATTCGGTTACTATGTCCTTGGCAGCGATTACTCTTATCCTCTGGCAATTGACAATGGCCCAAAGAAACCTCAAGGTGGTTTTGTGGGACAAAGCTTAGACTATATATATGAATGGGATCATGATATGAATCTTGTAGTATCTGCTGAGTTGATGGATGATAACAATGTGCTGTATGCTTTGGGATACAATCTGATTGATGTCCAAAAAACTCAATTCAGAGTAGGGGAGAGTCTAACACTCAAGTTGGTTACCTCTGACAATTACCCGGACGTAAAACGCCCTTCGTCTGTGAAGTGGTACTTTAACGATATTGCAAGGAATACTGGAGATGTTATTGTACTGACAGCCGGTAGCCACACTATAAGAGCTGTCCTTGATTTCGGAGATCATACCGACACAATTGTTCAGGAGATTCTCGTAACACAATAATTACCGTACTATAACAGAATAGAATGAGGGTTGTCAGATCAAAATGGCAACCCTTATTTTTTATACACCTTCAGTTTATTTATTATCTCCCTGCCCGGGGCGCGTCTGTTTTTTAGTGGTTTTATGAAGCCGCTTACAAGTTAATGTGGAAATACTGGATCAGGGCATTCAGCCGGAGGGAGCTCGCGACTGAGGATGGACAGCCCTGAAACAGTATTTTCCACAATATAAAAAGCGGCTATAGAACAAATTAAGAAAAACAGCAGTGCCCCGGGCAGGGAGGGTAATAATAAAATCTATTTAGGGATATTATAAAATAAAAAGGGCAAAAATAATTTTGCCCTCTAGTATTGTATTTTATTCTGTTATAGCTTTGACGGCCATGCGTCACAATTGCATATCAGGTTTCTGTCTCCGTATCCGTTATCGACACGCGCAACAAACGGCCAGAATTTGTTCTCCATTACCCATTCAAGAGGGTAAGCGGCATATTCACGGCTGTATTTGTGATTCCACTCTGTTGCACAAACCTCTGGAGCTGTATGAGGAGCGTTCTTTAGGGCAGAATCGGCAGCAGCAATCTTTCCGGCTTTAATATCCTCGCACTCAGCCTTGATAGAGATCATAGCGTCTATGAAGCGATCAAGTTCTGCCTTAGGCTCACTTTCAGTAGGCTCTATCATCAGAGTCTCGTGAACAGGGAATGAGAGAGTAGGTGCATGGAATCCGAAGTCCATAAGACGTTTTGAGATATCTCCCGCATCAATTCCGTACTCTTTAACATAGTGTCTTACATCTATTATACACTCGTGGGCAACCCTTCCGTTCTCGCCGGTGTAGAGAGTGTCAAAACCATTCTTCGCCAACCTTGCAGACATGTAGTTTGCATTAAGTATTGCCACTGCAGTGGCTTTTCTGAGACCTTCGGCTCCAAGAAGCTTTATATAGGCGTATGTTACAGGTAGCATGAGGGGATATCCGTAAGGAGTTGAACTTACTGCCTTAACACCTTGTGATCCGCATTCTGAAAGGAATGGGTGGCAAGGGAGATATGGTGCAAGTTCCTTTGTGGCGCAGATCGGACCTACTCCCGGACCACCGCCTCCGTGAGGCATTGCAAAGGTCTTGTGAAGGTTTAGGTGGCATATGTCAGCACCGATAAATCCAGGATTTGTCACCCCTACCTGTGCGTTCATATTGGCTCCATCCATATATACAAGTCCTCCGTTTTCATGGATGATTGAGATTATCTCCCTGATTTTTTTCTCAAACACTCCGTGAGTGGATGGGTATGTTATCATCAGGCAAGAGAGGCGTTCTTTGTGAGCTACGGCCTTCTCTCTGAGTTCATCGACATTGATATTGCCGTTTTCATCACATGAGACCAATACGATCTCCATGCCGGCCATCGCGGCAGAAGCAGGATTTGTACCATGCGCAGAGGTTGGTATTATCGCGATATTTCTATCTGTCTGACCATTCGCCATGCGATATGCCCTTATAGTCATAAGTCCGGCATATTCTCCGGCTGCGCCTGAATTCGGTTGTAGTGAGCAAGCTGCAAAGCCGGTTATGGCAGCAAGATCCCGTTCAAGATCCTTTATCATGTATAGATAACCTTCTGCCTGATTGCCCGGAACAAATGGGTGAATATTTGTAAATTCACTCCAGCTCAGAGGCATCATCTCGACAGCTGCATTAAGCTTCATAGTACAAGAGCCTAAAGGAATCATTGACTGTGTGAGTGATATATCTCTCTTTTCCAACTTCTTTATGTAACGCATCATGTCTGTCTCAGAGTGATACCTGTTGAAGATGCTCTCCTGAAGTATCTCACTCTCCCTTCTCATGAAACCATTATAAAGAACTATTGCAGGGGTCTCAGTGAGGTTGCATCCGAATATCTCCAGGATCTCGTCTGCCTCCTCTACGGTTGTTAGTTCGTCAAAACTGATGAGTACCCTATTATTGTCGGGATAGTAGAAGTTTATACCACATTCGAGAGCTCTCTCTTTTACAAGCTCCACGTCTGCATTAAGAATTTCAATCGTGTCGAAATAGTTCCCGCATGAAAGTTCAAACCCTGCTTTTCTAAGCTCTGTAGCTATTGTATGTGCGAAGGCTGCAACTCTCTCGGCAATCTCTTTTATACCCATTGGACCGTGATATACTGCATACATACCGGTCATTGTTGCCATCAGAGCTGTTGCGGTACAAATATTTGATGTTGCCTTTTCTCTCTTGATGTGCTGCTCCCTTGTCTGCAGGGCCATACGCAATGCAGGATTGCCAAGTCGGTCAACAGAGACACCGATAATCCTTCCGGGCATCTGCCTCTTGTATTCGTCCCTGGTGGCCATGAACCCGGCTGTAGGACCGCCGAATCCCATTGGAAGCCCGAATCTCTGTGCTGAGCCGACAGCTATATCTGCACCCCATACAGCAGGCTCTTTGAGTATTGCTAAAGCAAGAAGGTCTGTGACGGCCGTCACCAAAATTCCCTTTTCGTGCGCTGCAGCGGTAAATGAGGTGTAGTCACGGACCTCGCCGTTTGCTGCAGGGTATTGCAGTACCGCTCCACAGAACATATCGTCGAAACGGAATTCCCTGAAATCCCCGGTTACTATTTCAATCCCCATTGCTGCCGCACGGGTCTCTATAACAGCTTTTACCTGAAGGAATATATCGTTGTCAACAAAAATTTTATTTTTTCCTGCTTTTACCGCCTCTCTCGAACGCAGCTCATACATCATCTTCACAGCCTCGGCAGCGGCAGTCGAGTCGTCAAGCATTGAACAGTTTGACATTTTGAAGCCTGTAAGACTTGATATCATGGTCTGAAAATTCAGGAGAGCCTCAAGTCTTCCCTGAGATATCTCAGCCTGATATGGTGTATATGATGTGTACCAGCTTGGATTCTCGAATATATTCCTTACAATCACAGGCAAAGTCCCGGTTCCGTAGAATCCCTGGCCGATAAAGGAGCGGTAATTCTTATTTCTTGAAGCTATAGCCTTAAGTTCTGAAAGATACTCCTGTTCGGTCATCTCTTCGTCCATTTCCAGCGACTCCTTCAGCAGGATGTCTGATGGAACTGTTTGTCTGATAAGTTCGTCAAGATTGTCTGCACCTATATAGGCCAGCATCTCTTTAATATCTGCTTCTCTGGGACCATTATGTCTGTCTGTGAATGAAAGTGACATACTTTGCTATTTATAAGGTTATTAATTGTTTATAAAAACGCAAATTTAATTATAATTTCTTAAAATTTGGTAATAAAATTATTTTCATATTTTTGTGGAACTAATTCCAAACCAAATGACGTTATTAAGTAAAAAAATTTCTGAATTGGCAGAACGTAAGACCAAAGCCCAAGAGGGCGGAGGTGCTTCTGCCATTGCCAAGCAGATTGCCATGGGTAAGCTACCGGCAAGGGAGAGAATCAATCAGCTCCTTGATGAGGATTCTTTCTTTGAGTATGACCTCTTTATTGAACATGATGCGAGAGGATTCGGCCTTGATGGAAAGGCTCTCGCCGGGGATGGTGTTGTTATCGGTACAGGAACAGTAAACGGAAAGCCTGTCGCGGTTTATGCACAGGATTTTACTGTTGCGGGGGGCTCTCTCGGCTCAATGCATGCAAAGAAAATCACAAAGATCATGGATTATGCACTCAAGATGCAGATACCACTTATCGGAATAAATGACTCCGGTGGAGCCAGGATACAGGAGGGGGTAAATGCTCTTGCAGGGTATGGGGAGATATTCTACAGAAATACTCAGGCAAGCGGTGTCATTCCTCAGCTGTCTGTTATACTGGGTCCTTGTGCGGGAGGTGCAGTCTACTCTCCGGCTCTTACAGACTTCGTTTTTGTAGTGGACAAGATTTCAAAGATGTTCATCACCGGACCGGAGGTTATCAAATCGGTGCTTGGAGAGGAGATTGATATGGAATCTCTCGGAGGAGCCCGTGTTCACAGCGAGATTACCGGAAACGCACACTTCTTTGCCAACAGCGAGGCGGAGTGTTTCCAACAAATCAAGACTCTTCTCGATTACATACCTGCGAATAACAAGTGCAAGAGAGAAAAAAGGGAGAAATTCCATGATCCTAAAAGGAGCTATAAGGTAGAGGAGATCGTGCCTGTAGATCCTACAAAACCTTACGATGTAAGGGAGGTAATAAAGGCTTTGACTGACGAATCTGAGTTCTTTGAAGTTCAGGAGCTCTGGGCTGCAAATATTGTAGTCGGTTTCGGCAGAATCGCCGGAAGAACAGTGGGTTTCATCGCAAACCAACCTTTAGTGCTTGCCGGTGTCCTCGACTGTGACTCTTCGGACAAAGCCGCTAGGTTTATCAGATATTGTGATGCTTTTGAAATTCCAATAGTAACAATCGAGGATATGCCGGGTTATCTTCCGGGCATTGACCAGGAGCATTCAGGTGTTATCAGGCACGGTGCCAAACTTCTCTATGCATATAGCGAGGCAACAGTTCCTAAGATGACAGTTATTCTCAGAAAGGCATATGGTGGAGGTTACATTGCCATGAACTCAAGACACCTCAGGGCGGACTTTGTTTTTGCATGGCCGACAGCCGAGATTGCTGTAATGGGACCGGAGGGAGCAGCCAACATAATTTTCAGGAAGGAGATTATGGAGGCAGAGAATCCGGATGAGATGAGAAAGGCAAAGGTTGAAGAGTACAAGCAGAAGTTTGCCAATCCATACGTTGCTGCTGCTAAAGGCTATATTGATGCGGTTATTAATCCGGAAGAGACAAGGAAGTATCTCATACAGGCTCTTGAGGTATCTCAGGACAAACTTGTAAAAGGTCCTGATAAGAAACACGGAATTCCACCATTTTAACAGCCGTGTAAATTTAAAGTTATGAGTACAACTGAGAAATTTGACACTTTCAGACTCGAGGAGTCAGGGAGTGTATATGAAACCCTGCTTACAAAGAAGGTAAAGGAGAGAAAGGCCTGGAAAAAGCCTGACAATCAGGAGATATGCTCCATCATCCCCGGAACGGTCTCTATACTGAAGGTAAGCGAAGGTGACAAGGTCGGAAAAGGAGAGGAACTTATGGAATATGAAGCAATGAAGATGCAGAATATTATAAGGGCTCCATTTGACGGAACTGTTGAAAAGATCTATGTAAAGGAGGGCGAGAAACTCGCAAAAGGCGTGTTAATGCTTTTCCTGAGATCTAACGCCAGCGCTCCAGATCAAGTCTTATAAAAATAAAGAGTAAAATCGTAAAGCTCCATAGTGATGATCCCCCGTAGCTCAGAAAGGGCAGGGGGATTCCTATTACAGGTACAAGCCCCATAGTCATTCCTATATTGATGAAGAAGTGGACAAAGATTATTGAGGCTACGCAATAACCGTAAATCCTGTTGAAATTGTCCTTCTGTTTTTCGGCAAGTTTAATAATACGCGTTATCATTAATGTATAGAGGATAACGACAAATAGCGACCCCAAAAATCCCCACTCTTCCCCGACAGTGCAGAATATAAAGTCAGTACTCTGTTCAGGGACGAAGTTGAACTTTGTCTGAGTCCCGCGTAGAAATCCTTTTCCTATTAAACCACCGGAACCGATTGCTATTTTAGATTGGTGCACATTGTAGCCTGAACCCTGAAGGTCCTCTGTTATTCCAAGAAGGCTTTCAATCCTTGCTCTTTGGTGATCCTGAAGCACTTTTTCAAAGAGTATGTCAACAGAGTAGATTAGTGTTATTGAAAGCAGGAATGCTGCCAATATCTTCCAATTATCCGACACTCTTGTCTTGATTGCCTTGATTATAAGCCAGATGACAGGGATGGAGATCAAAACCATAAGCCAATGGTGATCTGCAAAATGAATATGTGAAGCCACATACCCGATTGTTCCTATTTTCGGGAATAGTATCATTAAAGGAAAAAACAGGACAAGGAACATTATGTGCGGAATTATCCTCTTTGTAAAGAGACCTCTGGCAATCACTGCCACCGAAAAAAGGAATATTATGGCTTGAAAAGGAGAAAAAGAAAGTGTTACGATAAACAGTATAATTGCCAGAATCCCAAGGATAAGAAACCACCCGGAAAGGCCTTCACGGTATAACATAAATGTAAAGGCAAAATATACAAGTGCGGAACCGGTCTCCTTTTCCAATACAATCAAAAGCATTGGGAAAATAATAGTCATAGCCACCCTGGCGGCAGCTGTGACAGATTTAAGGTGAAAATTATACTTTCCTAAAAGCGAAGATAAGGCCAATGCCGTGGCTATTTTTGAGAACTCGGCAGGTTGAAGTCTCAACGGCCCTATTGCAACCCAAGATCTTGATCCGTTGACATCCACACCGACAACAAGCACCCCGAGCAGTGCCAGAATTGCCAGGGCATATATGAACCAGGCCGTAACACTGTAAAACTTCGGATTTATAACATATATGATAAGTGCTGCCAACCCGAAGGATGTGAGTATCCACACAAACTGCATTCCGGATCTTTCACTGAAGCTTAATATACCCTTTGAGAGTTCCGGATCATACACGGAAGAGAATACATTTATCCAACCTATCAGTACAAGAACCAGATAGATCAGAATAAGCTGCCAGTCAAGCTTCCTATATATACTCTCTCTTCTCATTTTATCGGGACATTGGTCATTGTGTTGCCACTTATTATGTAAGCCTCAAGATCTTTTCTGTCAACCTTCCTGTTAATATACATCTCAACAAGGAGCGATGCAATCGGTGCCGCCCAGGTGGCACCAAATCCGGCATTTTCTATATATGCGGCAACAGCTATTTTTGGATTGTCTCTCGGAGCAAAGCAGATAAACACAGAGTGATCCTTTCCGTGAGGGTTTTGAGCAGTACCGGTTTTTCCGCAAATATCCAAACCTTTGACTGCAACTCTGGTGGCAGTGCCGCCGGAACCCGGAGGGGCGTTCACAGCCAGGTACATTCCGTAAATAACCTTTTGAAAATTTGACGGATCCACCTTTGTATAGTGCCTTTTTGAATAATCGGCATGAACAACGGTGTCTTCAACACTTTTTATGATATGAGGTGTGTAGTAATAGCCTCTGTTTGCAACTGTTGCGGCAAGATTTGCAAGATGCAGGGGAGTTGTGCCGATCTCACCCTGCCCGATTGCAAGAGAGATTATTGAGAGCGATTTCCATCTGCCCTTGCCGTGAATCCGGTCATATCCCTTAACAGAAGGAAGGACTCCTCCTAACTCATTTGGCAGATCTGAACCCAGTTTGTGTCCGAAGCCGAAACTCTCCACCAACTCTTTCCAGTGAGAGAATGCGGCTGTGACATTGGGATATGCAGGATTATCGATTATATCCCTGAAAGCATAGCAAAAATAGGCGTTGCATGACATCATGATAGCATGCGTGAGATCCAAAGGTGACGGATGGGAATGGCAACCCACACCTCGACCGACATGATACCCCATATGGCATGGGTATCTGACAACTGTATCGACTACCTCGTCCTGGAGGGCAATTAGCCCGTTGACAAGCTTAAATACGGAACCTGGAGGATAGGCAGCCATGACCGCCCTGTTGAACATAGGCTTGAGCGGATCGTTGACAATCTCTTTGTAATATTTGCTTATTGAAGCCAGTTTATCCACATTTATACCGGGACTCGATACCAAAGTGAGTATCTCTCCAGTTGATGGCTCAATAGCCACAAGACTTCCCACCTTGTTTGTCATAAGACTCTCCCCGTAACTCTGCAGTTCAGCATCAATCGATGAGGTTATGCTCTTTCCTGGGACGGCATCAATATCATATTCTCCGTTGGCAAAACTCGATTTGACTTTGTTATGAACATCCCGGAGGAATATGTTGTATCCTTTTTTGCCTCTGAGAACTCCCTCGTATGATTGTTCTATGCCTGTCCTGCCGACGTAGTCCCCCCTTTTGTACTCAGGGTGTTTCCTTATATATGTCGTGTCAACCTCGGTAATGTATCCCAAAAGGTTTGCTCCGGCGTTGTACGGATATGTCCTCAAAGTTCTTGATACAGCACTGAATCCGGGGAACTTATATGCCTGTTCGAGAAAAACTGCATATTGCTTATTTGATACACGCTTAACAAAAGGCATGGTCTGGAATCCGATCTTTCTCCTGTTTACACGGTAGTCCTTAAAGGTATGCCTTACATCTTCAAATTTGAGATCAAAAATTTCACAAAGGTCAACTGTGTCGAAATTAACAGCCTCGTATGGTGTTACCATAATATCATATGCAGTTTCATTACCGACAAGGATTTTCCCATTACGGTCAAGAACCAGTCCCCTGGCCGGATATCTTACTTCATAACGGAATGCATTGTTACTGGCAGTAATCTTATATTCCTTGTCCACGATCTGGAGGTCAAACAGTCTGATTGTCAGTAGTATCGCGATTAGAACTACTGATGCTGTGAGAATATTGCTTTTTTTAAGTTCCAATCCCATATAAACCTCCTCTAACGCAAGTTCTTATAGAAGATTCCGAATTCTATCATTGTCAATAACAAAAAGTTAAGCACTAAACTTATAAATATTCGGAGAAATGAATAAAAATCAATAAATAGCGAGAAGTTCTCTAACCATATTATTGCAATATGGTGTAAAACCAATCCGGATATCAGAAATATAAAGAATCGGCGAAACCCGAGATCTGCAATTCCGGGGCGTAACGGCCCCTCATTGGAGTCCCTCCTTATTACAATCCTAACCAGGAATGGTTGGGCAAAAGCAAGCAATGTCGCAGCTGCTGTATTAATGCCCAGTATAGAGCCTGTGAAGTAATCGGTAAGAAACCCTAAAATAAAGGCTGTGACGATGGAAACGACATTGTTGATATGTCTGGGCCTTGTGAGTATGTAAAGCGGGTAGACAGATATAAATACAAGCGGACCGAAGTCGATAAAGTTGGTCAACAGTATCTGAGCTATAAGAAAGCTGATAAAAAGTATTATGTCGCTGCTTATATTATTCTTCATTACCTGTCAGAATTAGACTGTCAATCTCGCTACGGTTATTATTCACCACTACATTTACAAATTTGAGCGTCTTAAAATCCTGGAAAAGTTTTACCCTTATCTCGTGATGAGTTCCAAGGACAATCTTTGAGCCCACGATTTTGCCAAGAGGTATGTCAGGGGGAAATATGGCTGAGAATCCACTTGTAACTACACTGTCACCCATCCGGAACTTGATGTGTTGCGGAATCTCGGTGAGAACTGCGTGAGTGGTGCTGACACCATTCCAGATCAGAGGACCGAAAGCTCCTGATTGGGAAATCCTTGCACTGACACTCTGTTTAATATTCAGCAGAGAGATGATGTGAGCATAGTTGTCGCTCACAGCATTGACCACCCCGACTACGCCATTGGCAGAGATGACACCCATATCCTCTTTGACTCCGGCCTTGCGGCCCTTGTTGATTATGATATAGTTGTGACTTTTGTTGGTGCTGTTGCCAATGACTCTTGCCGGAATATATGAGAACAGTGAACTATCTGGAACAGGGATAGAAATGCTGTCCTTCCTTCGGAGAGTGTCAAGCAGAGCCTGATATCTGGACAGAGTATTCCTGAGTTGGGAGTTCTCTTCGGCTAATACGGCATTTGCCCTGTTCAGCGTAAGGTAGTAACGAATGTTCGAGTTCGAGTTGAGAAGTTTCTTCTCAACCTGTATGTATGCCTCGTTAAGTCTGGCTCTCTGAAAATAGGAACTTCCGGACATCATCCACAATGCTGCACCTTCAAGTATTATGAAGGTGAGAATTGAGATTAGTATAGGTTTTACAGAGGTTTTTCCAGGCATTTATCATTATCTCATTAGGAATGGGAATCTGTCAGTGTTCTTAAGAGCAACACTTGTCCCTCTTGCTACTGCATGAAGCGGGTCTTCCGATACATGGAACTCAATGTTGATCTTCTCGTAAAGCCTCTTGTCAAGGCCTCTGAGCAAAGCACCGCCTCCTGTAAGATAGATGCCTCTCTGAACTATATCTGCATAAAGTTCCGGGGGTGTCTGCTCAAGGACAGAGATTACGGCGGCTTCAATCTTGGCAAGAGACTTGTCAAGGCAGTGTGCTATCTCCTGACTTGTAACATTGACCTCAACAGGGTGTGCTGTCATGAGGTTTGGCCCTCTTACAACATATGGTTCCGGGTATTCATCCAGTTCAGAAAGTGCGGCACCGACTTTAATCTTGATATCCTCAGCGGTCAGTTCTCCAATCTTAATACTGTGCTGCTGGCGCATATATTGCTGGATCTCATTTGTAAAACCATCACCTGCAACGCGGATACTATGGTTTATAACAATACCACCAAGGGAAATGACAGCTATTTCAGTTGTGCCGCCTCCTATATCAACGACCATGTTTCCGGTAGGAGCCTCAACATCCAGTCCGATACCGACAGCTGCCGCCATTGGTTCATAAATGAGATACACATCCCGTCCTCCGGCATGTTCCGATGAATCCCTCACCGCACGGATCTCAACCTCTGTGCTGCCGGAAGGTATGCTCACAACCATCCTGAGGCTGGGTGTGAAGAGTGAGTGTTTGTAGTTAATCATCTTAACGAAACCTCTGATCATCATTTCACATGCGTTGAAGTCGGCTATAACGCCGTCTTTAAGTGGCCTGATGGTTTTGATGTTGGCATGGGTCTTACCATGCATCATCCTTGCTTTTTGTCCGAAAGCAATAGGTTTTCCAGTATTCTGGTCTATTGCTACAATAGAAGGTTCGTCAACGACAATCTTATCGTTGACCAGAATGACAGTATTTGCTGTCCCCAGGTCAATCGCCAGATCTTGTGTTAAAAAAGAGAATGCCATATTTCAATGTACTTATTATCAGTGTTTAAAATGTCTGGTTCCGGTTGTCACCATTGACAAGCCGTGTTCGTTGCAGTATACAATACTGTCATTGTCACGTATAGAGCCGCCCGGATGAATCACGGATTTAATGCCTGCCTTATCTGCTATCTCCACGCAGTCTGCAAATGGGAAAAATGCATCGGAAGCCATAACTCCGCCATCAGTTGAAAATCCGAAACTGTGAGCCTTTTCGATAGCCTGCCTGAGAGCATCCACCCTTGATGTCTGGCCTATACCGCTTGCGAGAAGAGTTTTGTCTTTAGCCAGTACTATCGCATTTGATTTAGAGTGCTTGACCAGCTTGTTAGCAAAAAGAAGGTCATCAATCTGGCTCTCTGCAGGGGCATTATTTGTTACTGCGCTGAGGGACTCCTTTGTCTCAACAGCCATATCCCTGTCTTGTACCAGTACTCCGCCCAGAAGGGAACGGAATTTCCGGTGGCTTCTGTTATCATCTTTATTTATCAGGATAATCCTGTTTTTCTTCTCTTTAAGTATTTCCAGGGATCCTTCTTCATACTCAGGAGCAATAATTACCTCACAGAAGAGAGTATTCATCTCCTTTGCTGTTGCAACATCGATCGGGCGGTTGGTAATGATAATGCCGCCATATGCAGAAACAGGGTCGCATGCAAGTGCCGCACTCCACGCATCTGCAAGATTGCTTCTAGAGGCGCATCCGCACGCATTGTTATGTTTGAGGATTGCCACTGTTGTCTCGGTGAAGTCAGATATAAGCTCGATAGCTGCTTCTATATCAAGAAGATTGTTGTATGAAATCTCCTTACCGTGCAACTGCTCCGGCAGTTTACTGTCATTGCCGTAAAAACGGGCTGACTGATGAGGATTTTCACCATATCTGAGTGATCTGGAATTGAGGATGCTTTGTTTGAAAACCTCCATTCCCTGCTCGCGATTGAAGTATGAAAATATTGCAGTGTCGTAGTGTGAGCTTACATTGAAAGCCTCTGCAGCAAAGAAGAGACGTTCTTCAAGAGATGTCTCCGCACCTCTTTCATCGAGGATTGCAGAAAGTTTTGCATACTGCTCCTTACAAGGGATTATCACAACATCTTTGTAATTCTTGGCAGCAGCTCTTATAAGGGATATTCCGCCTATATCTATCTTCTCTATGATATCTTCGTGAGATGCACCTGATGCAACGGTGCCTTCAAACGGGTAAAGATCCACTATCACGAGATCGATTTCAGGAATTCCGTATTCTGAAAAACTCTTTAAGTCGGAATCTACATCGCGCCTTCCCAGTATGCCGCCAAAAATTTTCGGATGAAGAGTTTTAACCCTTCCTCCCAGAATCGATGGGTATGATGTTATATCTTCAACCGGTATCACCGGAATAGATAATTTCTGTAAAAAATCATAAGTACCTCCGGTTGAAAGTATTTCAACTCCGGATTCGTTCAGTTTCCTTGCAATTTCGCCAATCCCATCTTTATGATATACTGAGATGAGAGCTCTTTTTATTCTTTTATTGTCCATATGCTGAAGATGATTGCAAAACTACGAAA
>JAQVBQ010000034.1 GCA_028690215.1 Bacteroidales bacterium
CCTGAGCAAACAGACTCTTTCTCAAAGTGTGTGTTGCCAGGAGAGTACCATTACCCGGAAGGGCCAGTCCGAGAGCCTCTGTGAGGCAATTCATCGAATTTGCAGTAAACATTCCCGAACAGCAGCCGCAAGTTGGACAGGCACTTTTTTCAAGAGTTGACAGGACACTCTCGGGATATTGTTTATCAGCGCCTTTAACCATAACATCAACAAGATCATATTCTGCATCGCCGACCCTTCCGGCCTCCATAGGCCCCCCGGATACAAACACTGCCGGGATGTTCAGCCTCATTGCGGCCATCAGCATTCCCGGAGTTATCTTATCGCAATTTGAAATACAGATCATACCATCAACTTTGTGTGCGTTGCACATATACTCCACACTGTCTGCAATAAGATCTCTCGATGGTAATGAGTATAGCATGCCGTCGTGCCCCATGGCGATTCCATCATCGATTGCAATTGTGTTGAACTCAGCTGCAAAACAGCCTTCAGATTCAATTATTGATTTAATCTCTTGTCCAATATTGTGAAGGTGCACATGGCCGGGAACAAATTGAGTAAAGGAGTTGACGATTGCTATTACCGGCATTCCAAATTGACTTTCCTGCATACCGTTAGCCCTCCAGAGGCTTCTGGCCCCTGCCATTTTTCTTCCTGTTGTTGTCTGGCTGCTTCTAAGTTGCTTCATTTTTTCCGTATTAATTTTTACAAAAAAAAAGCTTGCTTTACAGGACCCTGTTAAAGCAAGCTTTCACTATAATTCTCTACTTTAAAGGATCCTATACCGTGCTAATGACTAGAATAATGACTGAAATAGTAATGACAGAGACAATCACAAAATGAATGTCACTGACTAGCGATAGGACTAGATTGTCTATAGAATGACTCGCTATTTTACTATTTGTTGAAAAACTCATATTGTTTCAATCCGGTATCCTCTCTCCGGATATGCAAATGTATAATAAAATATAATCCGGCAATGACTTTTCTTCACTTTTTGAATTTCACCCCATATTCAAAAAACCAGAACACACAACACATTTACCTGATAGATAACAACATATCAATTATAAAATATTATAAAAAAATTTACTTTATCAACCTAATAATAGCAGATACCAAGCATCGCCTTTCAATTTAACAGTTACTTATACATCAACACATTTAATATGAATACCAGATAAATGTTTTATAAAAAAAGAGTGTGTCGCAAAATATAGTTACAAATTGTAAGCATATTTTGCGACACAAGTAGATTTTATCAATTTTGACTAATCCCGTTCCTGATATAATTCAGAAAATACTAATGGCAATCATGATGAGCACAGGCATCACCTGAATCCCTGATCTCACCTGCCAGATATGATGCCACAACCATATCAGCTTCTCCGGAACAACCCCTGAAAACATCAACCCCGTGGCTGTTGAGTACATTCAAAGCTCCGTTACCCATGTTTCCGGCAAGCATTATTTTAACACCCATCTCTTCAAATACCGATGCAATATTACTCTTACAGCCACATCCCTGAGGTGAAGGGAGGGTCTCTACATTCTCGACTCTTTTGTCATCTGAAATAGTGTAAATGGCATAGGCTTCACAATGGCCAAAATGGTCATCAATTACATTTCCCCTTACGGGCACAGCAATTTTCATAATTATCTCCTTTATTTATTGATTGATTTGTATCCCTTCTGCAACAGGCTTCACCACCATTTGCCCTTCTGCACCTGTGACACCCCTCCTCTGCGCAGGCATGATAGTGCCCACCCTCGATAACGAGCGCCCTTCCCTCAACGAACGCCTGTGCAACACTCCTTCGTGCCTTTTCATATATCCTTGTAAAAGTGGGTCTTGAAACATCCATAAGCACAGAGGACTCCTCCTGGGTAAGCCCCTTGTAATCCATCAGCTTCAAAGCCTCATACTCTTCGTATAAAAGCACAACCGGCTCACTTTCAGGCATAGGGACACCTATTGGCCGGAATCCCTGAATATCGGGCATATCGGATATTATTCTGCAAAGTTTTGGACGAGGCATATTATATTTTTCACAAAAGTAGTTATTGTGAACATATGTTCATAATTATTTCTGATTTCTTTTAAAAAAATCAATCTTTAAACCAATAAACTCTCAGAATTATTAAATTTGGCAATCCTAAACATATAACTGATGATTGAAGAACTTTTAAGAAAGAAGTCCATAAAACATATTCTGAACAATTCCGAATCGGATTCCGGCGGATTACACCTCAATAAAAGTCTTTCAGTCATAGATCTTACAGCACTCGGTGTAGCCGCAATCGTAGGAGCAGGTATATTCAGCACTATCGGGAATGCAGCTTATAACGGAGGACCTGCTGTCTCGCTCCTCTTTGTCTTCACTGCTGTGGCTTGTGGTTTCTCGGCTTTGTGTTATGCAGAATTCGCATCCCGGATACCTATAAGCGGAAGTGCATACACTTATGCATACGCAAGTTTTGGGGAATTGGTCGCCTGGATCATCGGATGGACACTGATAATGGAGTATGCTGTAGGCAATATTGCCGTGGCAATATCCTGGTCAGACTACTTCACTGGTATGATGAACGGTTTCGGAATAAAGATTCCTGAGTACATGACCACTGATTTTCTTTCTGCCTCAAGAGGCTTCCGAGAAGCTTCGGCGCAACTTGCAGCCGGAACAGATCTGAACGCACTTACATCATCTTTGCGGGAGTCATACATGGCATGGACAAATGCTCCTCAGATAGGCGGATTGAGACTGATTGGCGATATACCCGCATTTTCAATCGTTGTGCTTATTACCGTGCTTGTATATATAGGAATCCAAGAGACAAAAATAGCCAGCAACATCATGGTCCTGGTAAAAATGGTCATTCTATTGGTTGTCATATCTGTCGGTGCCTTCTATGTCAATACGGACAACTGGTCTCCGTTTGCTCCCAACGGAATGGGAGGAGTGCTCAAAGGTGTCTCGGCAGTATTTTTCGCCTACATAGGATTCGATGCAATTTCAACAACCGCCGAAGAGTGTAAGAATCCGCAAAAGGATCTCCCCCGGGCAATGTTCTATTCCCTTATAATATGTGTTGTCCTTTATGTGGCAATCAGCATGGTTCTCACAGGAATGGTCAGCTATAGTGAACTGGCAGTAGGCGACCCACTTGCTTTCGTATTTCACAAGTTAAACATCAACTGGCTTTCCGGAGTAATAGCCATAAGTGCCATCTTTGCCATGGCCAGTGTACTTCTTGTATTCCAGGTAGGACAGCCTAGAATATGGATGAGCATGAGCCGTGACGGGCTTCTGCCAAAGAGGTTCGCCAAGGTTCACAAGAAATTTCACACCCCTTCTTATGCTACCGTCATAACAGGATTCTTTGTAGCTCTTCCGACACTTTTTCTGAATCTCACAGAGGTTACAGACCTAACCAGCATAGGAACACTATTTGCCTTTATTGTGGTCTGTGCGGGAGTACTTATAATTAATAAAGAGGGATACGACGCTCCTAAGGAGACAGATGGCAAAAGAGGCTTCAGGGTACCTTTCTACAACAGCCGGAAATTCCTGCCTCCAATAGTTTTAATTGTTCTCATTCTGCTTTTTGCATTTAATTTTGACGGCATTGCAGGTTTCTTCCAAGAGTACAGTAAGCACAATATTCCAATGTATGGATTCCTGATATGTGCAACATATGTTATTTACATATCAATCAGAAGGTCCCTCTCCCTCATTCCCGTGCTTGGCCTACTGATAAACCTCTATCTGATAACCGAGCTGGGTATTACAAACTGGATGAGATTCCTGATATGGTTAGCTATCGGAATTATTATTTACTTTGCATACGGAATAAAAAACAGCAAGTTGAAAAATGCTTAAGCACATTCTGCTGATAGGAACAGGCGGTTTTATAGGCAGCGTAGCCAGATACTACGTGTCGAGGCTCAATTTGATCTGGGATTTTTTATCTATACCGATAGGTACACTTCTGGTAAACATAGCCGGCTGCTTCATAATAGGATTTCTGACCGGAATCTCGGATAAAAGCAATCTGTTATCCACCGATATGAGACTTTTTTTAATGGTTGGCTTCTGCGGAGGTTTCACCACCTTCTCCTCATTTGCAAATGAGAATCTGATGTTACTTCACAGCGGAGAGGTATTATCAATTATCCTGTACACATCCTTGAGTGTAATTCTGGGTTTCCTTGCCGTTTACCTCGGTTATGTACTCTCTAACATATTATAATTATGAAACCGGAAGAAAACAGTGTCCTCAAGATTTATGCAAGCTCCACAGACAAGGTTGCGCATAAGCTCCTGCATGAGCATATAGTTTTAAAAGCCAGAGAATATGGCATCTCAGGGGTAACGGTTTACAGGGGAATCATGGGATATGGCAGCAGCAGCAAGGATATCAGCACATCTAAATTCTGGGAGTTGACAGAGAAGCTTCCGGTGATGATTGAGATAATCGACACCACAGAGAGCATAATGAGGTTTTACGATTTGATCAAAGCTGATCTTGAATCGATGAAAAAAGGGTGTCTGGTGACTATCGAGCCTGTCACTATTTTGATGAATAAGTCCGGAAGCAAACAGAGGCCTTAATATAACGCCCTATGAATATAATAGCTATAAAGAGAATATCTGCAGGACTTTCCGTCATTGCACTCTTATCACTCATTCTCCTCATTATCCCCTCCGGCTCTTCGTCAAAAGATGACAAGACATTCCGGATTGCGTCATTTATCTTCTCATCCAGAGAGACACTTGCCGACACGGAAAAGGGGTATTTGGAGGCCCTCAGGAAGAGAGGCTACATCGATGGCAAAAACATCCGCATTACCAGGTACAATGCGGAAAATGACATGCCTACCGCAAACACTATTGCCAAAGAGATAGTGACAAGGGATTATGACATTGTACTGACTGCCAGTACCCCTGCTCTTCAGGTAATGGCAAATGCAAATAAAGAGGGCAAACTGATACATGTTTTCGGTGCCGTGACAGATCCTTTTGCCTCAGGAGTCGGCCTTAGCAGAGGGAATCCCCCCATACAGCCTCCACATCTTACAGGAGCTGGTACTTTCCAGCCGGTAAAAAAGTTACTTATTATTGCGAAACAGATGAACCCGGGGTTAAAGAGTCTGGGAGTTGTCTGGTGCCGTTCAGAAACATGTTCGGAAGCCTGTGTCAATATTGCAAGGCCGGTCTGTGACTCTCTGGGGATAAAACTCATTGAGGCAACTGTCGATAATACGACAGCTGTTCTTGAAGCTGCACAGTCAATAGTGGCAAGGGGTGTAGATGCAATCTGGATCGGCGGTGACAATGTGGTAGAAATGTCGATTGCGATGGTGATAAAAGCTGCTGACGCGGGTGGTATTCCTGTATTCACCAATAATGTGGATCATGTTAAAATTGGTACTTTTTTCAGTCTGGGGGCTAATTATGTTGATGTTGGGAAAACAATAGGAAATATTGCCGCTGACATCCTTGAGGGTAAAAAACCTTCAGAAATCCCGGTTGAGAATGTTGTTCCGGAAAAGCTCGTAGTTAATGAAGCACTGATAGGTAAATTCAGTAAGAACTGGAAGGTGAATAACTGAACGCATTGAAGTCATAAGCCGCTTTTTATATTGGAGATATACCTAATCAGGGAAGTCCATCCTCACTCACAAAGTTCGCTCCGGCTGAAAATATCCCTGATTAGGTATATCTCAATTAATTTATAGCGGCATCCGAAGATAATTTGCCGATTCTTATATTTCTGGGAAATGTGTATAAAATCACTAAAAAAACAAGGTCTTTGTCGTCTTTATGTCTTCAATTGCTCCTAGATCCCATCTCCGGCTGAAATGCCCTGATCCAGTATTTTTCCACTTATTTGTCAGCGGCTTAAGAGGATAAATTGCTATTCTAATTAATTCTTCTAGCTTGTTTTGTAAAAAAACAGGACCCAATGAAAATTTAATCCTATAATAATATACTGTTATTTAATATACTACATGTTTTTTGCAGAATACAATCCAACACAAATTAATGAAACAATAGAAATAATTGCATATAAAATCACTGCAATACTCCCGATTACTTTTGATTTTGGTGATTCGTTTTCATACTTTTCAAGAATCTTGTCTTCTTTTTTAAAATTAAAATAAATAGCACAAAATAACACAACTGATATTGGACTAAGTATATTAAATGATTCAGACAAAGTATGGAAAAATAATAAACGAACAGTAATAATATTAGAAAGCAAAAGAACCCCTATTGCCGACATATTATTAATTGGTCTTCCACCTCCTGACAGATAAGACCATGCAACATATATTTTGTAGTATAAATAATCTAATGGATTTATCATCGTCTGTATGTTAAACTCCTCAAAGGTAGGGAGATAATAGACAATTGCCAATTATTTCGATGGACTTTGGCGTTGTTTGAAGTATATGCTTGATTTTAAGGAACTTTAAAAATAGACTTATAAGATTACCAAAAACAAGGCCATTTGCATACACTTGAATTTGAAAAACATACCTCAAACTGCGCCAAAGTGATTTTGAGCACTTTTTTATCTGTATACAGCTAAGGAAAGCTTTGGCTCCCGAAAAGGGAGGGGACCCACCGCAAGGTGGGGAGGACTTTCCGTGCGGATACAGATAAAAAAGTGAAAAGTGAACATTCGATCTTGCGCAACACATCACTGACACAAAGTGATCCTAACAGCTAATCAGAAGGGTGCGTTGCTTTTTTAGCCAATTTCGCAGCGGGTTTTCAGGAAAAAGTGCGAGGACCGTTCAACGACCGAAGGGAGGCGTCCCGCAGCACCCTGAAAATCAGCAAGAAATGGCGTTAAGAAAAAGCACAGAACCCGATGATTACGCTGTTAGGGAGCGACGGTCAGTGATGCATGAAATTATTCTGGTTTTACGGCGTTGCGTTTTGTCTCATAATAGGCGGCACGCTTCGGATTCATCGGAAACCACCCCTTCAGGACTCTTTGCTCCTGTTCGAATACCTCCTTGATTGACCAAAGGGATGAGAAGGAGAATACACCAGTAAGTGCAGCGATGATATTGTTATCAATAAAAAGTGTGGCTACAACACCGCACAACCCTGCAACGAGAAAAATCCACCAGCATTTTGTACCGAAATAATATTCCGTCTTAATTACAATCGGGTGATAAACACCGATTATCAAAAAAGTGCAAACGCCGATCAGCAGTCCGGAAAATTGCATTGACTCAATTAGCATTATCTTTACATTTAGAAAACTATTTCAAAAATAGACAAAAACAATGAAATCATACAGAAAGGAGCTCTGGTTTGAACTCCCAACAAGACGAGGTTTTGTAAATATCACACCACAGGTAGCCACATCACTAAAAGAGAGCGGTATAATGGAAGGCATAATACTATGCAACGCAATGCACATAACTGCAAGTGTATTTATAAATGATGACGAGTGTGGCTTACATGACGACTTTGAAAAGTGGCTCGAAAAACTGGCCCCGGAAAAGCCCTACGCTCAGTATCAGCACAACGGATATGAAGACAATGCCGATGCACACCTGAAAAGGCAGATTATGGGGAGAGAGGTGGTTGTAGCTGTTACCGGCGGCAGATTGGATCTAGGCCCGTGGGAACAGATTTTTTACGGAGAATTTGACGGGATGCGCCGTAAAAGAGTACTCGTTAAGATAATAGGCGAGTAGAACTCATTCATAGCGAAAAATTATTAACTTTGATGAAATAACCTAAATTATAATTGTCTATGAAGATTAATCCCGGTGATATTTTTCAGAGGGCGAAGAATATCATTCTAAATCCAAAGAGTGAGTGGACCACAATTGACAATGAAAACAACTCACATAGCCATGTGTTTTCAAGTTATCTGCTGTGGCTGGCTTTGATTCCTGCCATATCTGCCCTGATAGGATGGAGTTCAGATTTCGGCTTCGGAATAAAAATGGCCATTAATCACTTTGTGACCATAATCGGCGGCGCATACCTTACCGCTTGGATTATCAATGAACTTGCACCAAGATACAATGGTGTCAAAAATTTCAACAAGGCATTCGAACTAGTGGCATACTGCTATACAGCAATATGTGTTGCCGGAATATTCTATCTTTTCAGCATCCTGGGTATACTGGCATTTGTTGCCGGCTTGTATAGCCTCTACACACTATATGTGGGACTCAGCCCGATGATGAAGGCACCCGAAGAGACAAACGGACTCTATTTTATTGTTGCTCTGATCTGCATGATTGGCGTATCGATTATTCTTGGCATAATTCTCAGAATTGCATTTATCTGAATCTAAATATTAAAATAATATAGAGATGAAAAAAGTATTACTATTCATAACCATTATGACTTTCGCAGCCTTACAGGTTAATGGCCAGGGCTGGGTAAAAGGATTGGGACAGAAAGCTAAGGAGGCTGCAAAGCAGGCTGTCGAAAATAAAGTAGAGCAAAAGGCAGAAGAGGCTGTTAATAAGACTCTTGACAAGACAGAAGAGGCCTTGAAAAAGAAAAAGGGAGAAATCACAGGGAAAGAGGGAAAGAGCACAACTGAAAGTGAGGATCAGGAGAATACAAAATCCACTCAACAAAAAGAGAGACTCACCTCAACCACAAAATATGATTTCATACCGGGCGATCAGATACTTTTTTATGAAGATTTCTCACAAGATGCAATCGGAGATTTTCCTGCGTTATGGGTTACAAATGGTAGTGGAGAAGTAAAGAGTGTCAACAAGGCTCCGGGTAAATGGTTTCACCTCAACGGACAGGACGCTGTGTACTGTTTCACAAAACAGATCAAGTTCCCAGACAATTTCATTATTGAGTTTGACATAATTCCTGATGCCGATTTTCAATACGGTATCCAGTTGACACTATACCAAGAGAATCCTGAGAATCCTCTGGAGGTCAACGACGATCTCTACCCGGGATTGGGAGGTCTGCACATTGAAGTATTAAAAGAGGGGTGGGAAACAAAAGGTTATGTTGACAATCCCGACAAACCCGGGTTGGAAGCCCAGGGCGGTGTAAATCCGGTTATTGCAGAAGAGCCAAACCATGTAATAATATGGGTTCAGAAAAGAAGGGTACGCATGTACCATCAGGGGGCCAAGGTACTTGACTCACCTACAAATCTATACCAGGAGATCAAAATGGACAGACTGAGATTTTCCGGTTGGGATAGACACAGTGCTCCATTTATAAGCAACCTGAAGATTACCACCGCCTCCCCTGACATGCGCAGCAAATTACTCACAGAGGGGAAGTTAATCTCATACGGTATTTACTTTGACTCCGGAAAAGACGTTGTCAAACCGGAATCATACGCCTCAGCAAAAGAGATAGCAGCTGTTCTCACTGAGAACCCTGATGTAAGAATAAAAATTGTAGGACACACCGACAGTGACGGACAGGATGCCCTCAATATGGATCTTTCAAAGAGAAGAGCGGCCAATGTCAAAGCATATCTGACAAAAGAGTTTTCGATTGATGGCTCAAGGATTGAAACAGACGGACTGGGTGAAACACAGCCAATCTCTGACAACAAAAATCCGGAAGGCAAGGCAAAAAACAGAAGAGTTGAGTTCATCAAACTCTGATATGTCAGAATAGGCACTATATTTGCGGAAAAGGAAGATTTTTATTCTCATATATGAACAGAACTGCTTATTATCAGCTCACAGTCATTGTACCTGTATATAACGAGGAGGACAACATCCAGGCCTTAGAGGAGAGATTGTCAGCTTTCGTGTCAGGCTCCACCGATTTTCCGGCATGTATTCTATTTGTCAATGATGGCTCAACTGACACAAGTAGAACGAAGATAGAAGAGGTGTGCAAAAGACAAAACTCATTTTTCTTTATTAATCTGCAAAAAAACGGAGGTCTCAGTGCAGCCATGAAAGCCGGCATTGATTATACATGCTCTCCCTATTTGGGATACATAGATGCTGATCTTCAGACAGCTCCCGAGGATTTCAACCTACTGATACCATATGTCGGAGAGTACACAATGGTAATGGGAATCAGACAAAACCGCAAAGACTCATTTGTAAAGGGAATTTCTTCAAAAATAGCAAATAATTTCAGGCGTTTCATGACCAAAGACGGCATAGAGGATACCGGTTGTCCGCTAAAGATAATCAGAACTGACTATGCCAAACGGATACCTCTCTTTACCGGCATGCACCGCTTCCTTCCCGCACTTTTAATGTTACAGAACGGAACTGTCAAACAGGTTCCCGTAAGACACTTCCCCAGAGTCGCAGGAAAGTCAAAATACAATCTGGCAAACAGGCTTGTAGGTCCTTTTATGGACTGCTTTGCATACAGATGGATGAAGAAACGCTATATAAATTATGGCGTCTCAACTAACAACCTTGACAAATGATATATGTAATAGGGCTTCTAGCACAGCTCTTTTTCGGTGCCCGTACTGTATTGCAGTGGATTTTATCAGAGAGGGCAAAAAAGGTTCTCTCACCCTCAATCTACTGGATTCTCAGCATATTAGGAGCATATCTCTTCTTTATATATGGTTGGCTTCGTGAAGATTTTGCAATAATTTTCGGGCAGATAATATCATATTACATCTATATCTGGAATCTTAAGATCAAGGGGGTCTGGCAAAAGGTCTTCGCCCCTGTCAGAATCCTTCTTATAGTCACCCCTGTTGTTGCCATTATCCTTGCAGCTGAAAACGCCCAACAGTTCATTGCAACATTCCTGCGTAACGACAATATACCTCTCTGGTTAGTCATTTTCGGATCTATTGGACAGGTACTCTTTACATTCAGGTTTATCTATCAGATTATATACTCTGCAAGAAGGAAGGAGTCGATTCTGCCTCTCGGATTCTGGGTTATCAGCCTCACTGGTTCCAGCCTGATAATTTCATACGCCATTATGAGAATGGATCCTGTCCTGATACTTGGTCAGTCAGCCGGCTTCATAGCCTATATCAGAAATATCGCGATATACCACAAGCACAGGAGGTCATCATGAAATATGTCATAAAATACCGCTTTCTACTCTATCTGGTTGCCGTTATTCCTCTGTTCATGTTCAGGGATTTTACCCCGGACAACGAGCTCCGTTATATGAGCATCGCCGACGAGGCAATAAGGGAGGGGCACCTCTTCACATTCACCAATCATGGGTTGAATTATGCCGACAAGCCACCGCTCTATTTGTGGATAGTAATGCTCGGAAAAATACTTTTCGGCCACCACAGCATGCTTTTCCTTGCGATGTTCTCATATATTCCTGCTCTGATCGTGGTCTATATCATGGGTGTCTGGATTAAAAGATTCGCAAGTCAACAGGCTGCAATTGCAGGAGAGTTGATGCTTCTCTCAAGTGTCTATTTTATAGGATCAGGAGTTGTATTGAGGATGGATATGCTGATGTGTATGTTTATAACACTCTCTTTGTATGTGTTCTACAGAGTATACACGGGCGAGGGCAAAAAATATGACGGATACCTTTTCCCGCTGCTGGTCTTTATGGCAATATTCTCAAAAGGTCCGGTGGGAATAATGGTACCATTGTTCTCAACTCTGATATTTCTCCTGATGCGCAGAGATTATAAGGCAATAGGGAGTTTTTGGGGCAAGAAGACTCTTCTGGTGTTAGTGGCTCTCTGCGCTATCTGGTTCCTATCCGTTTGGGCCGAGGGGGGAAATGAATACCTTAACAACCTGCTCTTTAACCAGACAGTGAACAGAGCTGTCAACTCATTCCACCATAAAGAGCCTTTTTACTACTATTTCATCTCTATAATCTACTCACTGTTTCCGTGGTCATTGCTTGTAATCTCGATGATGGCCGCCGGATTGTCGAAAAGAAGAGAGATAAAGATCGGTGAGAGCGCTTTGCTGGAGAGATTCTTCATGACAATCGCACTCTCTACATTCATTGTTCTCTCAATAATCAGCTCTAAACTACAGATATATCTGCTGCCTGCATTCCCGTTTTTCATATACCTTACTCTGCTTTGGTTGCCTAAATTCGGTGCAACAGGGAGCGGACCCGCAAAATTCGTCCAAATCACTCTTGAGATTCCAGCTATAATATTTGCACTCAGTGCACCGGCATTTATAGTGTTAAAATACCTGATCGGAGAATCGTTTCTGGACGATATTTCATGGCCGGGATCGTTGAGTATCCTTATAGCACTGCTGATTGCCTCTACTGCAGGGGTATGGGCTCTATACATTCTCCACAGCAAGAAGGTGCAGATATACAAAGTCATTATCGTTCTGGGCGCATCTATCCTTGCTGCACTATTCAGCTTCTCCTTTGCCGTACCGCAATACAACTCCTCTTTAGGCATGGGAGCCGTATGTAAAGAGGCAAAAGAGGTTGCAGAAAAGGAGGGAATCACCAATTTTGCATACTACAGACTTAGAAGAGCTGAGAATATTGATGTTTATCTCGGAACACAACCCAGAGAGGTATCTCTTGATGAACTCAGACAAATTATTGACGAAAGAGACTTAAGTGAGGCTGATCCATCAAGGCCAAAACCTGACCATCTGATACTTTTTCTCAGACAAAGCCACCTGATAGAGAAGGACAAGGAGGCCGCATCGCTTCTGGAGGAGTTTGAAAAACATCCGGTAGGAAGCTATTTTTACGTTATCCTTTAGACTATGAAGATACTTATCACTGGAGCTGCAGGCTTTATCGGCCATTACACAGCCCTGCATTATGCAGAGAGAGGAGATAGTGTTGTCGGTCTAGACAACATAAATGGCTATTATGATATTAATCTAAAGCACCAGCGAGGTCAGTTGGGAGGTTTCACATCTGAGGCAATGGAGTCAGGCAAGATGGTAACAAGCAGCACTTTCCCCAACTATCGATTCATAAAGGGAGACCTCACCGATAAGAGTTTCATCGATACACTGTTTAAAGAGGAGAAATTCGACATTGTATGCAATCTTGCGGCACAGGCAGGTGTAAGATACTCTATAGAGAACCCCGACTCATACATTCAATCCAATATCGTAGGCTTCATTAACATTCTGGAAGCGTGCCGGCACAATCCGGTAAAACATCTTGTATACGCAAGCTCCAGCAGTGTCTACGGCATGGCTGAAAAGACACCCTTCTCCGAAGATGACAAGTGTGACAACCCCGAAAGTCTCTATGCTGCTACAAAGAAAGCAGACGAGCTCATGGCACACGTATACAGCTCCCTGTATAAGATACCATCCACAGGACTCCGTTTTTTCACTGTTTACGGGCCTTTGGGACGGCCGGACATGGCTCCGGTGTTGTTCATGAAAGCCATCATGGAAGATCGTCCGATCAAGGTTTTCAACCATGGAAACCTCTTCAGGGACTTCACATATATTGATGATATTGTCAAAGGTATTGCAGCCGTTATCAATTCACCCGCCCCTTCAGGTAATATCCCTTACAAAATATTCAATATAGGCAACAGCAAACCTGTAGCTCTGATGGATTTCATCCATGCTATCGAAGATGTTACAGAAAAAAGGGCAATCCTCCATTATACCGAGATGCAACCCGGCGATGTCTATATAACATTTGCCGACACGACAAAATTGGAGAAGGAGTTCGGCTATAAGCCTCAGACCTCTATAAAAGAGGGTATAAAGGCTCTCTATAAGAGCATGTACGGAAAAGTCTGATATTGGGACAAACCATGAGAAAAATCACTTTTAGACTCTTTTTGTTGTGTACCATAATATGCAGCATGGCAAGACCATTGCCGGGAACAAATTTGCCCGGTAAACTCACATCTTATGTAAATCCATTTATAGGAACGGACGGTCACGGCCATACATTCCCGGGTGCAACCTACCCTTTTGGTATGATGCAGCTGAGCCCTGACACAAGGCTTTCCGGCTGGGACGGCTGTTCAGGCTATCACTATTCCGACTCACAGATTTATGGTTTTAGTCACACACATCTGAACGGTACAGGTTGCGAGGATTATTGTGACATCCTTATTATGCCTGTTGTCGGATATAGCAGGGATATAATTGACAGGGAGTTTTACAAATCGGAGTTTTCTCACAAAAACGAGAGTGCCTCACCCGGTTATTACAGAGTACACCTCAACAAAGGGGATATTGTTGCAGAGCTGACGACCGGCAAGAGAGCTGGAATGCACAGATACACATACACACATTTTCCGGATAAACCTCAGATTATATTGGACTTGACCCATCGCGACCCTCTCCTCGATTCCCGGATAGAGATTGTAGATGACCATACAGTAAGGGGATTCCGCCGATCTTCATCATGGGCAAAAGATCAGATTGTCTATTTTTACATGCAATTTTCCAGACCAATAATCTCTCAAAAAGCAGACAATAAAAAAGCCTTGCTGACATTTTCTCCGGACAAATCGGGAAAAATATATGTAAAAACAGCAATTTCTTCTGTTTCTGAAGAGAATGCACGTCTAAATCTAGAATCAGAAATAGATAATTGGAAATTTGATAAAATAAGAAAAAGGAGCGAATCTGCTTGGGAGGATTATTTAAGCAAGATCAGGGTAACTCCGACAGATAAGACAAAGGGCAAAGAGCAACTTGTTACATTCTACACAGCACTATACCACACTGCAATATCACCATCTATATACTCTGATGTTAACGGTGAGTACCGTGGTATGGACAGAAAAGTCCACACTGCCGCAGATTACGAGCAATATACTGTGTTTTCCCTTTGGGATACATTCCGTGCCTTACATCCCTTATTTACAATAATCGAGAAAGATCGTGATATAGATTTCATAAAGTCACTACTGGCAAATTACACTCAGGCGGGGAAGCTTCCAATATGGGAGCTTGGCGGCAATGAGACCAACTGTATGATTGGCTATCACTCTATTCCTGTAATCTGTGATGCTTATGTAAAAGGGTTGAACAGTTTCGATGTAGAACTTGCCTTTAAAGCTATGATAGAGAGCTCTCGACAAAAAGAGTTTGCAATTGATCTTCTGCCTGTTTATGGTTTTGTTCCTGCAGACATAGAGCACGAATCGGTCTCCAAGACCCTTGAATACGCATATGATGACTGGAATATAGCCATGATGGCAAAGAGCCTGGGGAAAAATGACATATATCAGGAGTACATGAAAAGGGCACAATTCTACAAGAATATTTATGACAGCTCAACCGGATTCATGCGTCCTAAACTAAAAGGGAGATGGCTTACACCATTCTACCCGTCAGAGATAAATGTCCACTATACTGAAGCCAACTCATGGCAATACAGCTTTTTTGTACCTCATGACATAGAGACCCATATACAACTCTCAGGCGGGGATTCTGCATACATACAGAGACTTGATGCACTATTCAACGTCCCTGCCGAGACCAGAGGATGGAAGTCTGCAGATGTGACCGGACTTATCGGAATGTATGCACACGGCAACGAGCCAAGCCATCATGTTGCCTATCTTTACAATTATGCCGGTAACCCATCCTCCACTCAGAAGAGGGTGAGAGAGATAATGAGCACCCTATATTCACCTGAACCTTCAGGACTATGCGGCAACGAAGATTGTGGACAGATGTCCGCATGGTATGTAATGAGTGCAATGGGAATCTATCCCGTTTGCCCCGGAGATGACACCTATGCATTAGGATCACCACTGTTCAGAAAAGTTGTAATACGCAACGGAAAAGGAAAAGAGTTCACAATAGAGGCTCCGTTAAACAGTGAAGAGAATATCTATGTAACATCAGCTACCCTCAAAAGCAGCCCTACAAGTAAAATGAGATCATTTATCAGGCATGGAGAGATTGCAGCAGGAGGGCTTCTGACATTGGAGATGAGTAACAAAACTGAACCTCTTTTCGGATTCATGGCTGAAGACCGTCCCCACTCAAAAACAGAAGCTGAACCAATTGTTACCAATCCATGGTTTGAGACACCTTCGCTGACCTTCCGCGATTCGACATCTGTTGAGATTAAGGCAGAAAAAGGTTACTCGATTTTTTACAAGAGAGATTCAGAGGATAGATACCAAAAATATTCTTCACCGCTGAAAATTGACTCCACAACCTCTATAAGTGCCTATTCAGAAGATAAAAACGGCAAGAGAAGCTATACAATCTTCACAAAACTCAATAAAGTAAATCCTGAGTGGAAAATCACCATACTATCCAAGTACAGCTCTTTATACACTGCAAACGGTGACGAGGGTCTGATTGACGGGCTTCGCGGCGAGAAAAACTTCCGTCTGGGAGGATGGCAAGGATATCAGGATTGTGATTTTGAAGCAATTATTGATTTGGGCAAACCTCAAAACATAACGAAGATCTCAGCCGGTTTCCTCCAGGATGTCCGATCATGGATTTGGATGCCTCAATATGTGGAGTTCTCAACTTCAACGGAAGGCAGTGAGTACACATCATTTGGCAGGGTACAGAACCCTATTGACATAAAAGATTATGAACCCACAGTAAAAGATCTCTCAAAAGAGGCTGATGCTCACAATGTCCGATATGTCAGGATTTTTGCAAAAAATTTCGGCAAGATACCTGAGTGGCACCTCGGAGCAGGAGGTGACGCATACATATTCACAGACGAGATAACAATCAATAATTAGAGAAGATTTAATACTTTTGTAAAAAATCTAATTATAGAAAAATGATAGATAAAATCAGAAACAAGAGTGCCAAGATTGCATTGGTAGGACTTGGATATGTCGGACTTCCAATCGCGTTGGAATTTGCTAAAAAATATTCTGTAATTGGATTTGACATAAGTGAAGAGAGACTGGAGAAACTTAGAAAGGGGATAGACCCTTCCAATGAGTTCGATCCGGAAAATTTCAAAGGAAAGGATATAGAGTTCACCTCTTCCATAGATAAGCTCAGCGAAGCCTCATTTTACATTGTGGCTGTCCCCACTCCTATCGACAGATTCAACCAACCGGACCTCAAACCCTTGATTTCGGCCTCCGTCTCTGTCGGGAAGGCATTGAAGAGAGGAGATTATGTGGTATATGAATCGACAGTCTATCCCGGGTGTACCGAAGATGACTGTGTCCCGGTACTTGAGCAATATTCAGGATTAAAAGCGGGAGTGGATTTTAAGTTCGGCTACTCTCCCGAAAGGATTAATCCCGGTGACAAGGTACATACCCTGACAAACACAGTCAAGATTGTTTCAGGATGTGACGATCAGGCTCTTGAAACTATAGCCGCTGTCTATGAGTCAATTATTATCCCGGGTGTTCATAAAGCCCCTAAGATAAAGGTTGCAGAGGCAGCAAAAATAATTGAGAACACTCAGCGGGATGTGAATATCGCTCTGATGAACGAGCTCTCAATCATATTCAGCAGAATGGATATAAACACCTTCGATGTACTCGAGGCTGCAGGCACTAAATGGAATTTCCAGAAGTTCTTTCCCGGTCTGGTCGGAGGTCACTGCATAGGGGTAGATCCCTACTATCTGGTTCATAAGGCCAAGGAGCTGAAGTACCATCCCCAGATAATAAACGCAGGTCGTTTTATAAACGACTCAATGGGCGGATACATCGGGAAAAAAATCGTAAAGCAGATTATCGCTGAAGGAAAAAGTGTTCTTGGAGCAAGAATATTGGTACTGGGAATCACCTTCAAGGAGAATGTCTCTGATATAAGAAATTCAAAGGTTGTCGATATAGTAAAAGAGTTAGAGGATTACGGATGCAAGGTTGACGTAGCCGATCCATATGCATCTGCAGTAGAGGTCATGCATGAATACAACATCAGGCTTTCAGATCAGAAAGAGATTACTCAATATGGGAAAGAGAGAGGGTATGATGCTGTTGTAATTGCTGTTGCCCACAGTCAATATCGAAACCTTGACGAGAATTATTTCCTGCCGATTGTTGCCAAAAATTCTGTCTTAGTGGATATAAAAGGGATCTATAAAGGGAAGATAAGTCAGATGAGGTACTGGAGCCTCTAATCTTCTGTCAGCTTGATATTAAAGAAGAAGGTTGTCCCCTTGTCGACCTCTGATTCAATCCATATCTTTCCCCCCAGGATTGAGACATACTCTTTAACAATAGCAAGACCCAAACCTGTTCCCTCTGAGACTCTCGTAAGGGTATTCTCAACCTGATAAAAGCGCTCAAATATTTTTTTATGCTCGCTTTCAGCAATTCCACAGCCTGTATCCTTGACAAAAAATGTAATGTAGGCCGGATCACCTTCGTGATTTTTTTCATAAAAGAATCCGAACTCCACGTAACCACTCTTTGTAAACTTGAGTGCGTTGTTTACAAGGTTGACAAATATCTGAGTAAGTTTGACCTTATCTGAATATACAACAAGATCAACATTCTCAGACGGATATGCCCTTAGCTCTGCCGGGCGATCCTTATGGCTGAAAAAGACATATACATACTTAATGACATCGCCGAGATTATACTTTTCACATTGAGGCATAACCTGACCTGCCTCAAGTTTTGCCATATCAACCACATCATTGACAGTGTCAAGCAACCTGTAGGCACTCTTGCTGATTATAGAAATGTAATTCTTAAGATGATCCTCCTTTACTTCATTCATCAGCAGGTCTGAAAAACCAATAATACCATTCATTGGTGTCCTGATCTCGTGACTGACATTTGCCAGAAAAGCCGTTTTCAACCTGTCACTGACCTCTGCCTTCTCCTTTGCATTCCTGAGATCTTCAATCTTCATCAGTTTGTCATAGTATAGCCCTACATAGGCTGAAAAAATCTCAAGCGTAACAAGATCATCATCCTTATATGCATCTTTGTCATGATAATCCTGCACCACAACAACCCCGAGAACCTTTTTGTGATTGATGTCAAACAAAGGGGCAGCCATCCATATAGGAGAGATAGTTCCCCATACTGACAAACCGAACTCCTCATTAATCTCCTTCTCAACTTCCTGGGTAACGAGCCTTCCCTTTCCAGTTCTACGAATATAGTCAGTCAAAGTGTGATCAAGAGCGACTAGTTCATCTCCCTCTATCTTATCGTATTCATCAACATAATAGGGAAATGAATACTTATCCTCCTCTTCGTGGTATATGGCAATAAAAATATTGTCTGCAACCATCACCTTGCGGAGTTCATCATGAGAAAGTTTCAAAAATTCCTGAAGGGCTATATTTTCAAGGAAAATCCTGGATATATTCAGAAGAGCCTGTTGCAGGTTTCCCTTCTTTCTGTTTTCTGTCACATCTCTTATTATACCACCGACACCTATCCGGTCTTTGCCGAAATTAAGGGGAAACTTGATGACTTTATAAATTTTTTGGCCTACATACTCATCATCGATTATCATACGCATCCCCTCGCGGGCACGGATGTCAGTTGATAAGCATAGCTTAGCATGCCCGGGTTCCATTAACTCTGAATCTGTACTATTCATTATCCTCTCGGGATTTGTCCCGAAAAATTCCTGTAAAGCAGTATTGAAGAAGACATAGCGCAGATTCTCATCTTTAACGAACATACAATCCTTATTGGCATCCATGAACATTCTGTTCCTCTCTTCACTTAATGCCAGTTCATTTCTTGTTTTCCAATAGCTCATTCTCCTGACCAGTATCATTCCCAACAAAACTGTCGCAAGAGGATAAAAAGTCAATACCGGCAGTGCAATTTTTTCCAAAGTTGTCAATATGAGAGCTTTTGGCAAAGCGAAAGTACTCAAAAGCATACAGATATGAGCTATTACACTGACCATAAGCAGATGATATACATACTTACCCTTCCTCCACTCCGGAAAAAATTTTTTCCAAATCAGACCTGTCAATCCGGAAGAGATGATTGTAAGCATGCCCATCCATACCCCGGAGCCTCCTTGAAGAGCTCTGAATAACACATCAATTGATATAGCAACAAATGTGGCGACAGGCCCGAAAAAGAGCCCGGCATTCACAAACATAACCGTTCTTGTATCAAATACGAGTCCCGGAACCATCTCCCAGGTAGAGAGCATCAATACTATTCCAATAGCACCTATTACAACACCAATAAAGACCTTATAAGAAATCTTCGAAAAATGTCCACTCTTTTCCCACAACAAATCGTATATCAGTGTGAAAGAGATAAGTATCGCAATGTTCTGAACAAGACCCAGTATTATAGAAAAATCCATCTATTAATCAGTTGATTTACAAATATACAAATCTTTCACTACGACACAAAAGCCGCAACGTGAAATAAAATTCACATTGCGGCTTTTTTTTCAACAATCAACTCTGTCTATACAGCCGGCTGTGTAGTATCCACAAATACGCGTGTCCCCAACTCCTTATCAAGATGATAGATTGCCTGTCCGTTCTCCTGCCCTATCAGATTTAACTGATCAACTATCTGGAGTGCATTCTCCTCCTCCTCAGACTGTTCATCTATAAACCATTGCAACATACTGGCAGCGGCATGGTCCCTCTGTTCAAGAGCAACCTCATAGCAATTATGGATGTTTGCAGTAACTTTACACTCTTGATTATATGTCTCCTGAAAAACCTCCAGAATACTGTTCCATTTTAGAGGAACTTCAGGGATGGCCTCTAGTTTAACTGTGCCTCCTCTGCTGTTTATATAGTCAAATATCTTGATTGCATGGGTCAACTCCTCCTGATACTGAATCTTCATCCAGTTAGCAAAACCTTTGAGTGCTCTTGTTTCAAAATATGCTGACATTGAAAGATAGAGATGTGCCGACCAAAATTCGTCATTCATCTGTTTATTCAGAACCTCTTCTACTTTTGTGTTGATTTTCATATATGATTGGTTTTATACTGTTTTTATATATAACAACTCAAACCCTATTTTGTTATATTTGCACTTTAAAAATTAGCTGATGTTTATTGCCGTAGACTTTGACGGGACAATTGTCAAACACAAATATCCCGAAATAGGAGAAGAGATTCCATTTGCGATTCAGACACTCAGGATGATCCAGTCAGAACTGAGGCATCATATTATACTCTGGACTGTCAGGGAGGGAGATTTGCTGGAGGAGGCTGTTGAGTATTGCCGATCCAGAGGACTTGAGTTTTATGCAATAAACCAGAATCATCCTGAGAGTTCTATGTCGACTTCTCCCAGAAAACTGATGGCGGATATGTTCATCGATGACCGCAATTTCGGCGGAATGCCTGACTGGGGATTTATATACAACTCTTTGAAAAACCGGCCTGAAGAGTGTTTCTCAACAGATATCTTCCACCAGAGTGAAGAAGTTGTCCCAAAAGCAAAAAAACGAGGATTGTTCAGATAGCTTTTCAATTATTTTACTAATTTTGAATAAGTAACACAGTAAAAAAATTGACAATGAAAGGAATCGTCCTTGCAGGAGGGTCCGGGACCAGGCTCTACCCTATCACAAAAGGGGTCTCTAAGCAGTTGCTGCCAATCTATGACAAACCGATGGTCTACTACCCTATCTCGGTACTTATGCTTGCAGGAATAAGGGAGATTCTGATAATATCAACTCCCGCCGACCTTCCCGGATTCAAAAGACTTTTAGGAGACGGAAGCGATTACGGAGTCCATTTCGAATACGAGGAACAGCCATCTCCTGACGGACTTGCCCAAGCATTCATTATAGGCAAAAAATTCATTGGAAATGACTCCGCATGCCTTGTGCTGGGAGATAACATATTTTACGGACAGTCATTCTCCAGAATGCTCAAAACAGCCGTTAAAAGCGCCGAGACCAATTCAGAGGCTACAGTTTTCGGCTATTGGGTAAGTGATCCCGAAAGATATGGAGTGGCTGAGTTCGACAAAAGTGGCAAAGTCCTGAGCATAGAGGAGAAACCAAAAAACCCGAAGAGCAACTACGCAGTTGTCGGGCTCTACTTCTACCCCAATAAGGTAGTGGATGTTGCCTCCTATATTAAGCCTTCCGACAGAGGAGAGCTTGAGATAACCACCGTCAACCAGGAGTTCCTCAAAGAGAACACTCTTAATGTACAATTACTGGGGCGTGGCTTTGCATGGCTCGATA
>JAQVBQ010000111.1 GCA_028690215.1 Bacteroidales bacterium
GGTGCTTGCCGGTAATGACAAATTACTTCATAAAGAGAATATCGATCACCCTGTTTGTAATGTAGATGGAACGGTTGTACATATAGCCATTGATACGGTTTATGCAGGGTATCTAATCATTTCTGATACTTTGAAAGCTGATGCCATTGAAGCAATAGAGGCACTGAGAGCAAAGAATATTCAAACGGTAATGCTTACCGGCGATAACCAATTTGCAGCAGCTGCATTCGCAAAAAAATTAAACATAGACAAATACTTCTTCGAACTATTACCCCAGGATAAAGTAAAACACATTGAAAACCTGATGCTGGAAAGTAAAGGAGGTAAAGTTGCTTTTGTGGGAGATGGCATAAATGATGCCCCGGTAATTGCCCGTGCCGATATTGGGATAGCTATGGGTGCTCTTGGCTCTGATGCAGCTATCGAAACAGCCGACGTGGTATTAATGACCGACTCACCCTCTAAAGTGGCTATAGCTATTGATGTTGCAAAAACAACCCGCAAAATTGTTTGGCAGAATATCAGTTTTGCTATGGGAGTTAAACTTATTTTTATAATCCTTGGTGTATTCGGTATTGCCACCATGTGGGAAGCGGTTTTTGGCGATATGGGTGTTGCTTTAATTGCTGTTTTTAATGCTATCAGAATATTGAGAAAATAAAAATAGCACAATGCGTTAATTTAGCTCTTAATACAATGGGTAATTGACATAAGAATTTAAAATGAAAATTACAACTAAATCAGTAATTACCTGTCCAAACTGTGGACACAAAAAAGAAGAAAAAATGCCGTTAGATTCATGCCAATACTTTTATGAATGTGAGAATTGCAAAATCGTTCTGAAACCCCAACAAGGAGACTGCTGCGTGTTTTGTAGCTATGGTTCGGTAAAATGTCCCCCAATACAAGAAAAGAAGAATTGTTGCTAAAGACAGATTTACTTTTGAAAGTGGGCATGTCCATTGACGTTGTGAAAACAACCATGTGGGAGGCTGTCTTTGGAGATATGAGGTTGCCCTGATTGCTATTTTCAATGCGCTGAGGATGTCAAAAAAATAAAAATAGCATTTTGAATTGTAAGTAATAATACTTTCAAAACTCAATATATAACCATTTAACTACAGTCATTATGGAATACTATTTTAGCAAAACGCTTAATGTTTCATTTGATGAAGCCATTATGATAACTACCGAAACCCTGAAGTCAGAAGGTTTTGGAGTAATTTCGGAAATTCGTATGCACGAAAAACTGAAAGAAAAATTGGATATTGATTTTAAGAAATACACCATACTTGGTGCATGTAATCCGCCGTTTGCATACAAAGCATTGCAAGCTGAAGATAAAATCGGAACTATGTTACCTTGCAACGTATTGGTTATTGAACAGGCTGAAAACGAAATTGAAGTTGCTGCAGTCAATCCCATAGCCTCAATGCAAGCCATTGTAAATCCAGCATTGGGTGAAGTAGCGCAGCAAGTAACTGACAAACTAATGAAAATAATTGTTGAATTATAGGTTGCTGTTTTCTCTTTGCAAGACCAAATAATATTTATAAATTCGCAAATTATAAATTGCTTATATCATAGATAAAAAATTCAATATCACTATACTCTCAATTATTTTCACTGAAAGAAGCTTGCTCATGTAATGTGTGAATTCTTATTAAAAAATTCTCGAAAGCTTTTTTTGCGGATGTTTTTATAAATTATTTTGCACAATATTCTTCAGAATATTCTCTTGGGAAAAGCCAAGCATAGATTTACAATATTCAGTTTGAGCTATTTTTTCTTACAATCCCACAACATAATAGGCGACTATATACTATCAATGATAAGCAACTTATTAACCACATCCAATTAATAGAAGTTTGTATATGTTTGTTAAGATGCTGCATTAGTTCGTACGATTGCGTTCATTACAGTTTTCGAGGAATTTTTTACTGTGCAAAATGAGATTTATTGTCAATAGTTTACAGATCAAAATCGTCGAAGAATATAAGGTGGTTTTGTTCTATGTGGCTAATGACTTTAACGTTAAAAATGTGTTGACATGGAAATTTGATTTCAGAGATAATATTAAAATAAATTAATTTTATTTTTTGTCAAGTTTCAAAAAATCCTCAAAAAAATATTGCATTCCCGAAAGCTCCATTATTCGTTTTACAATAATCTCCCTGCTAACTGCATTAAACCAAGAAGCATCAGCTTTCATAACACTTTTCTGTTCACTTCTGTAAAACTGAGGAAAATCAGCTCCTGAGAATACTCCAACCATTTCATAGCCTGGAATACCTATGAAGTGAGCCCAGGGAACTTTCTTGGGGTCAGATTGAATGGATTTGTTGAGATTCTTCTCAAGTGTAAGATAATTTTCTTGCCAATACTGTATGTATTCTGCTGACGGTGAATATCCATAAGCATATTCATCTGCCAGACCGGCAAAAGCATGCCCCATTTCGTGAACAGGCCCATCATGTTTTTTATATCCTTTATTGCCTTTATAAAAACTTTCTGAATATGAGAAGAAAGCATAACCAACATCGTTGTAATTCTTCCCTCCGCAACCCATATTTGCGTCATGATTTACTACCATTACAACTGTACAATTGGAAATATCAAAGCCAATCAAAGAAGATACTTTTTGCTTGATTGCAAGACTCCCGCTTATCTCAACCCGGCTTACATCCATTAAAGTAATTCCATAGTATGTATCTCTTGAATAATGAGGATCAGAAATATATCTTTGCCTTGATACAGCTTTAACCATGTATATATTAAAGTATTCTTTATAACTCTTGAATGGTTCTGTTTCAAGGAGATTATCCATTGTTCCATTGATAATTGTTTCAAATTCGCCTCCGTTACCGATGGTTGAACTCGGAAAACCGTCCCCGGTAATGATGATGTTTACTCCCTTACTTCGGCTTGCTTTGTTTAGAAGAATGACTTTTCCGTGTTCGCTAGTGTTGTATTCCACCTGCCTATCGAAGTTACTGAATTTGTATCCATATTTTTGCCAGGCAACATAGTAAGACGGACCCCAATCAATCCAGTTTTTATGGTTGAAAACTTCTTCAGGTATCTCTCCGCTTAATTTATTCTCGGCAATTGAAAATACTTTAAGAGAATCCATATTACCAATCTCCTTTGGAATTGTGCCTGAGAGATTATTGTTAATTAAGGTTATGGCCTCCACCCTTGCTGTACCTTCTAGCATACCGGTTGAGGTGCAATTAATGCCATACCATGAGTAGATAGGTTTATCGGATAACCAATTTGCATTATTTGTCCAATCCTTTCCATTGGTTGAATTATAAAATGCTACCAATGCAAGGGAGTCTGTTATCCGACCTAAACTCCTTCCCCTTTGGGATATTCTTAATGAAAATGTTCGGACAGGTGTAATCTCGAAGATCACGGTAGCGTTTCTGGTTTCAGATTCGTTCTTTTTAAATATTAGCTTATAAATCTTATGAAATACACCATTTTTGGCGCTGTCTTTTTCAAGTATGATGCTAATCCAATCAGATTCATTTTTAATCGAAAACGTATTGTCAGTAGTTATATCGATGCTGATTGTTTTTTCCTCTTTTTCAAGAGAGATGTTTTCCTGAGACAATTCGAAAAAGTTTCTTTTAGTAGTATCTCTTATTATCTCGATATCTTCCTTTATTGTTTCTTTAGTACAAGAAACAGCAGAGATAACTACTAAAGCAATTATTAGATTATATAATGTGAAGTGTTTCATGATATTAAATACAAAAGTAATAAAATATTGAATATATATGCAAAAGCCCTCCGGAGAGGGCTCTCATTGATGATAACATTACATTATTCCATCATCTGCAAAGCTAAAATAGCTTTCACCGGCAATAATGACATGATCCAATAATGTGATGTCAAAAAGGTCCGCTGCTCCTTTGAGTAACTTTGTCTGAACTTTATCATTTTCACCAGGTTTTGCGTTCCCCGATGGGTGGTTGTGTATAAGAATTAGCGAACTGGCAAGAAGCTCGATGGCTCTCTTTAATATTATTTTCACGTCAACAACTGTTGCACATACGCCTCCGATTGAGAGCTGTTCCTTGATGAGCACTTTGTTCGCTCTGTTCAGATAAACCACCCAACACTCTTCATGTGAGAGATGCTTTAATATGGGAGACATTATTGCTGCTATAGAGCTTGAGGATTGTATGGATTCTCTTTCCGGAATGGGAGTCAATGAGTATCTGTGAGCCACCTCTCCGAGGGCGTTTAACTTTATTGCGGTGGATGCTCTGAAGCCTTTTCTGATGAGTGCTTCACGGCTTGATTTGAAAAGGTCTAGAAAATCGCAGGATTCCAGATTGATTCCCAGCAGCTGGAGAAGTTCCACATCCCTTAAAGCCTTTACGCCGGCTTGTTGATACAGTTCCTGAATTTCTTTTAATGTTTGTTTATTCCGGCGATGTTGACCCCCATTCCGGGATGATTGTGACCCCTCCGTACTCCGAAGGGCAACCCGAAGGTCAACCATGTTTTGATTGATCAAAACATGTCAAACAAAGTTATCTTTTTTT
>JAQVBQ010000035.1 GCA_028690215.1 Bacteroidales bacterium
TGTAAAATTCAAGGCGAGAGTCCTCTGCCAGATGGATTTTTGTTGCCCCATACATGAACAACTCTTCTGAAAGATGAGAGACTTTATCTCCAATAACAAGTGCTTCAAGATTGCAATTAAGTTTGCCGGCCAAATCCCTTCCTTTGGTCATGAGTTCAAGGCTTACATCCGCAATCTTACCGTTTTCGGTCTCTATATATACTATGATATTATTCATTATCTGCAATTTAACAATTTAACCAATAGTGTGTGACGAAATAAGCTCTTTGAGAAGAGAGTCAATATCCTCCTCAGAAGATGTAAGCCTTTTCGATTCCTTAGCCTGGAACACAATGTTCTCAATTTTCTTTACTTTGGTAGGCGAGCCTGACAGGCCATACTTTACCTCCTCACCTCCGACATCGGCAACTCCCCATTCAGGAATAGTAAGCTCCTCCATGTTAAATGTAGGCAGATACGAGTTGTGTTCATTGTCGTTTTGTTCAGATAGAGTGGTTGCATGCTTGTACCTCATGAGTTGCTTTGCATTTCTCGGCCTGCATGCGGGAGCTGTAGCATTTACTGTTATAAGCACAGGGAAGGAGGTACTTACCTCCTCAATGCCTCTCTCCAGTCTGCGCAAGATTGTAATCTTTCCGTTTTCGATTGAAGTTATGCTTTCTGCATAGGTTACTTGTGGAATCCCAAGCTTTTCAGCCACTTGAGGTCCAACCTGGGCTGTGTCTCCGTCAATTGCCTGTCTGCCGGAAATAATAATATCCGGATTCATCTTTTTAATAGCCATTGATAGAGCGTACGATGTTGCAAGAGTGTCTGCCCCTGCAAACTTTCTGTCAGTAAGCAGAACGCCACCATCAGCACCTCTGAAGTATCCTTCCCTTATTATATCGGCTGCTCTCAGCGGACCCATTGTAAGTAATTCTACCTTAGTCCCGGGGAATTTGTCCTTAATTCTTAAGGCTTGTTCCAGAGCATTCATATCTTCGGGATTAAAAATAGCAGGTAGAGCGGCTCTGTTGACAGTTCCGTCCTCTTTCATTGCATTCTTTCCCACATTCCGGGTGTCTGGCACCTGCTTTGCCAGTACAACAATTTTAAAGGTTTTAGTCATATTAGGTTTATTAATTATGCTTTGGCTGAATTTCCACCAAAGCCCATTGGAAACATGTTTTTCTGCTCATTGTTAAGGACAATCTCTCCGTATTGATTCTCATACTTTGCTATATTATCCTCCAGTGCAAGCATCAATCTTTTTGCGTGTTCGGCTGTCATTATTATCCTGTTGGTTACCTGTGGTTTAGGTATGCCCGGGAGCATGCTTATGAAGTCAAGGATAAATTCACTGCTCGAATGTGTAATGATTGCTAAATTTGAGTAAGAACCCAAAGCCACATCATTGTTTAATTCTATATTAATCTCATTATCAGTCTTCATGGCGATTATTATTTATTGTGTTCTTGCAAAGATAGTTTTTTTTCTCTAATGCGAATTTTGAGAAGGAGTATTAAATAATTAACTTTGACGGTTAGTTTAAAATTTAAACATTTATATGGAGTTACCTGTAAAATATGATCCTTCGCTTACAGAAGAGAAGTGGTATGCCTTTTGGTTGAAAAACGATTTTTTTCATTCTGAACCTGATAATAGAGAACCATACACAGTCGTCATACCTCCGCCAAATGTAACAGGTGTTCTTCATATGGGTCATATGCTGAACAATACAATACAGGATGTGCTTGTAAGACGTGCCAGAATGAAGGGAAAGAATGCTTGTTGGGTACCGGGCACAGACCATGCATCAATAGCTACAGAGGCAAAGGTTGTTGCTAAACTTAAAGCAGAAGGAATCGAAAAGAGCGATATTACCAGGGAGGAGTTTCTTAAACATGCCTGGGAGTGGAGAGAGAAACATGGTGGTATAATACTTGAGCAGCTTAAGAAACTTGGAGCATCCTGCGATTGGCAGAGAACAAAGTTTACAATGGACCCTGATCTCAGCGAGGGTGTTATAAATACATTTGTATACTTCTACAAGAAGGGTTGGATTTACAGGGGTGTAAGGATGGTAAACTGGGATCCTGTAGGTCAGACAGCTGTCAGTGATGAAGAGGTTATCAGAAAAGAGACACCGTCTAAGCTCTATTACCTTAAATATTTCATATCTGAAAACGGTACACCATCAGATGAATATCTGGTTATTGCAACTACAAGGCCCGAGACCATAATGGCTGACAGCGCAATTTGTATTCACCCTGAGGATGAAAGGTATAGACATCTGAAAGGCAAAAAGGTTTTTATCCCTCTTATAAATAAAGAGATACCGGTAATAGAGGATGATTATGTGACAATGGATTTTGGCACCGGTTGCCTGAAAGTAACTCCTGCTCACGATATCAATGACTATGAGATTGGACTCAGACATAAGCTTCCTGTGATTGACATTCTTGATCAATATGGAAAATTGAACAATGAGGCGAGAATTCTTGTAGGTGAAGACAGATTCGATGCAAGGAAGAAGATTGTCAAAATGTTGGCGGAATCCGGCAACTTTTTGAAAGAGGAGACATACTCTTCTCAGGTAGGATATTCTGAGAGGACAAATGCTGTCATTGAGCCGAGGCTCTCTTTGCAATGGTTCCTGAAAATGGATGAGGCGGCAAAAAATGCACTCTCGTATGTAGAGGATGAAAGAATCAGGCTAATTCCTGATAAGTATAAGAATACATATAAACACTGGATGGATAATGTCAGGGATTGGTGCATCTCAAGACAGTTGTGGTGGGGCCAGAGGATTCCTGCGTGGTATCTTCCATCCGGAGATTTTGTAGTCGAGCCGGATGCTCAAAGTGCATTGAAAGCAGCCAGAGCCATAGATCCCGCAATTAAACCAGAAGATCTTAAACAGGATTCTGATGTTCTGGATACATGGTTCTCATCATGGTTATGGCCTATTTCTGTTTTTGATTCAAACAAACCGGGTCATCCAGAAGCCCAACCTAATTCAGATCTTGCATATTATTACCCTACTAATGATCTGGTAACCGCTCCTGAAATACTCTTCTTCTGGGTAGCAAGGATGGTTATGGCCGGACACGAGTTTTGCGGAGAGCTTCCTTTCAGAAATGTCTACCTTACAGGTACAGTTAGAGACAAACTTGGCAGGAAGATGTCAAAATCGTTAGGCAACTCTCCGGATCCTATAAAATTGATGGAGGTTTACGGTGCTGATGGCGTGAGGGTTGGTATGCTCATCTGCAGCAGTGCTGGTACAGATATTCTTTTCGACGAGTCCCAAGTAGAGCAGGGAAGAAACTTTGCAAACAAAATCTGGAACGCATATCGTCTGATAAAAGGCTGGAATGTTGATAAAAATGCTACTCAAACCACTCAGGCAAAGGTGGCTGTGAAATGGTTCGACGAACTACTCTCATCTTCAATTGAGACAATCGATGACCATTTTGAGAAATTCAGAATCTCAGATGCACTGATGTTGATATATAAGCTTTTCTGGGATGATTTCTGCGCGTGGTATCTCGAATTAATCAAGCCTCAGCAAGGTGCCGGAATCGATGCCTCAACTTATAATGCAACGATAAGTATATTCGATAAGCTTCTTAGAATTCTTCATCCATTTATGCCATTCATTTCTGAAGAGCTTTGGCAGAATATTGGTGAAAGAAAAGAGAATGAGACAATTATGTTGTCATCTCAACCTGAGGCCGGCAAGTATGACCCTGAGTTTCTTGCCAATTTTGAGGTTGTCAAGGATTGCATCGTAAATATAAGGGGGATAAGGCAGTCAAAGGGAATCTCGCCTAAAGAGCCTTTATCATTGCTATACAAAGGTGAACTTGCATCTGAAATGATCTCTGTAATAGAGAAGATGGCGAACATAAATTCTGTTGGTTTCATTGCAGACAAGGGAGCAGATGCTAAAGGTGTCTCATTCCTGACAGGATCTCTTGAATTTTTCCTTCCATTGGAGGAGCATGTTGATTTGGAAGAGGAGTTGCGCAAGATAGAGGAGGAGATCAAATACTACAAGGGATTCCTTGAAAATGTAATGAAAAAACTCTCTAATGAGAAATTTGTATCGAGCGCACCTAAAGCGGTTGTTGATATGGAGTTGAAAAAACGTCAGGATGGAGAGGCTAAATTGATGAAACTTGAGGAACTTAAAAAAGAATTGACTAAGTAAATGTTTGTACACGAGACAACACTGGAAGTGAGGTATTATGAGACAGACCTTATGGGTATTGTCCACCATTCAAATTATATAAGATATTTTGAATGTGGCAGGAATGATGCTCTTGTTTCATTAGGAATTCCCATAAGGGATATTGAAGAGGCCGGGGTGATGATGCCTGTCGTGAAGGTGGAGTGTAATTACAAATATCCTGCAAAGCAAGGGGAAAAATTGAGAATCGTATCTGAAATCAGGGAGCTGCCGAGAGCAAAGGTTACAATTTTCAATTCAATATATAATGAAAAAGGAGAACTGGTATGTAATGGTTTTGTTACATTGGGATTTATTCATAAAGATACCAGAAGACCAACCAGGGCGCCTCAGTTTTTCGTGGATAAATTTGCAGAATTTTTTCAATCATAGATAATACGTTAATTAAATAAAAATGAATCACTTATTATTATTCGGATCGGTTGGTGCCACAGAGGTTATCATAGTTGCCTTAGTCGTATTGTTGCTTTTCGGAGGAAAAAAGATTCCTGAGCTGATGAAGGGAATTGGAAAGGGGGTAAAGAGTTTCAAAGACGGAATGAAAGGTGTCGAGGACGATATAAAAGAGGCAAATAAGGAGGAAGAGAAGAAGTAGTGGCTACAGAGATGACTTTTTGGGAGCATCTGGACGAGCTTAGGAAAGTCTTGTTCAGATCTGCTATTGTCATTTTTGTACTAATGATTGTTGTCTTTCTAAACAAATCTTTTGTTTTTGATAAGATAATACTAGCACCTGCAAACGAGGACTTTTTCCTATATAAATATCTTCCGGGTTTTGAGGGATTCAACCTTGATCTAATTAATATTGAGCTTTCTGCTCAGTTCTTTACACATATAAGTGTTTCAATGGCTCTGGCAACGATACTTGCAGTGCCCTATATATTATATCAGTTTTGGAGCTTTGTAAAACCGGCTTTGTATGAAAACGAAAGAAACGCAGTCAGGAAAGCCTTTGGTTTTGCATCAATTCTATTCTTTATAGGTGTTGTTGTCGGTTATGTTTTTGTTTTCCCCCTCACAGTACGTTTTCTCGGATCGTACCAGGTAAGTGCGGCAGTTGCAAACAGTATATCGCTGAAGTCATACATTTCGATGTTTACTCAGCTTATTTTAATTATGGGGATCGTTTTCGAGATGCCGGCTCTTGCCCTTATTCTGGCTAAACTAGGTATAATATCGGCCTCTCTTTTAAGAAAGTACAGGAAACATGCTTTCGTGATACTTCTTATCGCTTCAGCCATAATAACACCAAGCGGCGATGCATTTACCCTGATGGTTGTAGCAGCTCCCTTGTATATGCTTTATGAATTTAGTATTCTGATTTGTCGTGGTATCAATAAATAATCTAACTGTTTCATTCGGGGGCTTCACACTGCTGAATGATATTAATTTTCATGTTTCCGAACGTGACTGTATTGGCCTTGTAGGAAAAAACGGTGCGGGCAAATCCACGTTACTGAAAATAATCATGGGTATCCAGAAGCCTACTTCAGGACAGATACTTAGACCCGCTGAGCTAAAAATCGGCTATCTGCCTCAACAGATGGAACACAGAAAGGATGTAACAGTCTTTGAAGAGGCACTTACTGCATTCTCGTCACTGTTTGAACTTAAGAGAGAGATGGAGGAGATAGGGATTATGATGGCCGAGAGGACTGATTATGATACTCCTGAATACCATAAGTTAATCGTAAGATTCAATGATCTTAACGACAGAATCCACTATATGAGTGACGAAAATCCCGAAGGAGCCGTAGAGCGTACTCTTATTGGTTTGGGATTCAGAAGAGAGGAGTTGGACAGGCTGACCGGTACTTTCAGCCAGGGCTGGAATATGCGTATTGAACTAGCTAAAATACTTTTAAAGAAACCCGATCTGCTATTATTGGATGAACCTACAAATCACCTGGATATTGAATCAATAGGATGGCTGGAGGACTACTTGGCAACATATTCCGGTTCACTGGTTCTGATTTCACACGACAGAAGATTTCTTGATAACGTTACAAACAGGACTGTTGAACTTATGCTGGGCAAAGCATATGATTATAAAGTACCCTATTCCAGATATCTGGAACTAAGGGAGGAGCGTGTTGAACAGCAACGAGCAGCTTTTGAAAATCAGCAGAGGATGATTGAAAAGAGTGAAGAGTTTATTGAGAGGTTCCGTTACAAAGCGACAAAATCAAATCAGGTTCAGTCAAGAATCAAACAATTGGAGAAGATTGACCGAATAGAGATGGAACCGGAAGATCACTCAAAATTGACAGTCAAATTTCCACCTGCCCCAAGGTCCGGACAGGTTGTTGTCAAGTGCACCGACCTGAAAATGCAGTATGACAAGAAAGTTATATTTGATAAGGTAAATCTTACAATAGAAAAAGGAGACAAGGTTGCATTTGTGGGAAGGAATGGAGAGGGTAAGACAACAATGATGAGAATTATTGTCAATGAGCTTGTTCCTAAGGGGGGTGAGATGGTTTTGGGACACAATGTCTCTTTGGGTTACTATGCTCAGAATCAGGAGGATTTGCTTGACAAGGAAGATACTGTATTTGATACTCTGGATAGGATTGCCGTAGGAGATATACGCACTAAACTGAGGGATATTCTTGGTGCATTTTTGTTTAAGGGTGAAGATGTCGATAAAAAAGTGGCGGTGCTGAGTGGTGGCGAGAGATCGAGGCTGGCTATGGCTAAGCTTATGCTAAAGCCTCATAACCTGCTTGCACTTGACGAGCCGACAAATCATATGGATATCAGGTCAAAAGACGTTCTAAAGCAAGCTCTGATGAATTATGACGGCACACTGCTGCTTGTCTCCCATGACAGAGATTTCCTGGACGGACTGGTTGATAAGATATACGAATTCAAAGATGGAAAGGTAAGAGAGCATTTAGGCGGAGTTATGGATTTCCTTCAAAGAAAGAAACTTGAACACCTTAATGAATTGGAGACTCGAGGGAAGGAGTCCAAAGAAGAGTTATTGGACATAAAACCGAAAGAGCTCCTCTCTTTTCAGGAACAAAAAGAGTTGGAGAAAGAGCTAAGAAAGAAAAGAAATGCAATAGAGCGGTGTGAGAAGGCAATAGAAGAGACTGAGAATAAAATCAAACAACTGGAGTTATCTTTGTCACAACCTAAAGATTCACATATACTGGAATCAGAGTTAAAAGAGTATAATTCGTTAAAATTGCTTCTTGAACAGCAGATGGAGGAGTGGGAGAGACTACAATATTAAAAATGACATTTATGGAAAACGATACCGCTTATTTATTTGGTATGCACTCTGTTATGGAGGCGCTGGATTCAAACAGAAAAATTGAAAAGATATTATTGAAGCAAGGTTTGGACACACCTCAGTTCAGAGATTTGCTTGATAAAATTCAGCAAAAGGAGATTCCTTTTCAGTTTGTCCCTATAGAGAAATTAAACAACTTTACAAAGGGGAGACATCAGGGAGTCATAGCAATAATACCACAATTGGATTACACATCTCTGGAAGATTTGATTGAATCATCTCTTTCTAAGAGCGAATCGCCGCTTGTAATTCTTCTTGACGGAGTGAGCGACGTAAGAAATTTTGGTGCAATTGCAAGATCGGCAGAGTGTGCCGGGGCTTCCGGTATAATCCTTCCGGCAAAGGGCGGGGCGGCCGTCAATGCCGATGCAGTGAAGACATCTGCAGGTGCTCTGATGAGAATACCTGTTTCTAAGGTTCCAAATCTAAGGGTAGCTATATATTCGCTTATTGAGAGGGGATTTCAGATTGTCGCTGCGGATGAGAAAAGCCAGAAGACAATCTATGATATAGATTTTAAAAAGGCAACAGCAATTGTGATGGGATCTGAAGACAGGGGTGTTTCTGATTCTGTTCTGGCTATTGTTGATGAAAAGGCAAAAATTCCACAATTGGGAAAAATCGGTTCACTTAATGTATCTGTTGCCGCTTCGATTATTATGTTTGAAGCAGTCAGACAGAGGAACGTCTGAATTCTGAACAAACGATTGCTGTAGCAATAGCAACATTGAGAGATTCTGACCCTTTAGAACCGGATTTGGAAAAATCAGGTATAAAAACTCTTTTTGTAATCAAATCGGAAATTTCTGCTGAGATTCCGTTAGATTCACTACCCATTACAATTATTCCATTTTTACTAAGTCTCTCTCTGTAAATATCAGGTGCTTGCAGAAATGTTCCATACAAAGGAATACTCTCTTTTAACTCCTTTAGAATTGAATATAAACCGGTGTAGTGCACTTTGGTCCGGAATATTGCACCCATAGAAGCCTGGACAACTTTGGGATTATATAATTCCACTGTATCTTCCGAGGCTAAGATTCCATCAATTCCAAACCAGTCTGCTATCCTCAATATTGTTCCGAGATTGCCTGGGTCCCTGACACTGTCCAATGCAAGGTATAAACCATCCTCGGAGAATTTGACGGTCGTCTCCCTCTTTTGATGTACTACGGCTAATGCTGGAGAGGGAGAGGAGAGGAGAGTGATTCTGGACATGCTCTCCTCTCCGATCTCATCCATATAAAGAACTCTCTCTACCTTGAAGTCTGATTCGATTGCCTCAGCAACCATCTTCTCTCCTTCGACAATGAAAAGTCCGGTCTCTTCCCGGATTTTTTTTTGAGACAGAGAGTGAATAAACTTTATATCGGCTTTTGATATCATCAATATCCCAGAATCTTAAGCATTGATTTATATGTCTGTTCCTTACTGAAAAGTTTGGTGAAGTATTCCCCGTTTTCGTCAATATCTATTGTTATGTGTTTTGGTGCAGGCTGCAGACAATGCTGAATACCTCCGAACCCTGCAATAGACTCCTGATATGCACCGGTATGGAAAAAACCGATATATAGAGGTTCATCTTCATCAATTCTTGGGAGGAATATTGCATTTGCGTGTGCTTCAGCGTTATAATAGTCCTGACTGTCACAAGTCAGTCCTCCAAGAAAGACTCTCTGATACTCGCGATCCCATTTATTGATAGGTAAAAGTACAAACCTCTGCTTAATACCCCAGGTGTCAGGCAATGTTGTCATGAACGAACTGTCAACCATATACCACCTTTCTCTGTCATTTTGTTGTTTCTGATCCAAAACCTGATAGATAGTCGCCCCACTTTCACCGACAGTGAAACTTCCAAACTCGGTAAATATGTTTGGTTCCTCAACTCCGCGTTGGCTGCATATGCTCTTTATCTGGGCAATAACCTCTTCAGCCATATATTCATAGTCATAATCAAAAGCCAGGGAGTTCTTTATCGGGAATCCACCTCCGATGTTCAAAGAGTCAAGATCAGGACAAATGTTTTTCAAATCGCAATAAACAGATACACACTTACTTAACTCGTTCCAGTAGTATGCATTATCTCTTATACCTGTATTGATGAAGAAGTGAAGCATCTTAAGCTTGAACTTATTGTTCCCTTTGATCTTCTCCTCATAAAAAGGAATTATGTCGCTGTATCGTATTCCCAGACGGGATGTGTAAAATTCAAATTTAGGCTCTTCTTCTGCAGCAATACGGATTCCCAGCATACATGGCTCTTTGATGCACAAGTCGAGGTCTTCGATCTCTTTCATATTGTCCATAACAGGTATGATGTTCTTCCACCCGTTATTTATGAAGTTTGCTATATTCTCAATATATATATCCTTCTTATAACCGTTACATATAATATAAAGATCCTGATTGACCGTTCCCTGTTCATAGAGAGCCTCTATCAGATTCAAGTCAAAGGCAGAGGATGTCTCAATATGAATGTCGTTTTTGAGAGCCTCCTCCATTACAAAAGAAAAATGGGAGCTTTTGGTGCAGTAGCAATAGTGGTAATCACCATTATAATCTACCTTAGCCATCGCTACATTGAACATCTTCTTTGCCCTCTTTATCTGTGCGGATATCTTTGGCAAATATGTGATTTTTAATGGTGTTCCATACTGTTCTATTAAAGCCATAACCGGGATGTTGTGAAACATCAATTCTCCATCTTCAACTTTGAACTCGTCCTGTGGGAACTCAAATGATTGTTCAATCAGGTCAATGTATTTGTTTTTCATTTTGATAATTTAACTAAGTCGGATTGCGAAAATAATAATAATGTAAGTGAGTCGGATTTTTATAGTGTGCAAATATATTCCAAAATTTAATTTGTAGAAAAAATCAAGAGATTAAATTGTTACTTTTGTATAAATATGTACTTATATATGAAAAAATCGAGGATATCAAAAATACTCGCATTTATATTTATAATACTATCAGCAACTTCCTGCGGCACTGTGAAAATGTTGCCGGAAGGCACTACAAGGCTGAAAGACAATAAAATAAAGATTACTAACTCAACAAAGTTTCATGAAAGTAATCTTGAGCCGTATATAAGACAAAAATCAAACACTAATTTCATTTTTGCTATCAATCCTTTTCTTCATATTTACAATTGGAGCAACGGAAAGGGAAAGGGTTGGGACAAGTTTGTGCAGAGTATCGGACAGGCACCTGTTGTATTCGACAGCAGCTTAGTGTTGAAGAGTAAGGATAACATCCATAATCATCTGGATTATCTCGGTTATTACAATTCCTCGGTTGATACAGACGTTTCAACAAAGAACAGACTGACAGTAGTAACATACAATGTGACCTTGGGCAAAAGATACAGAATTTCTGATATCAAGTATATTATTGCCGACACAAACATAAGAGCATTGGTTTTATCGGATACACTCAACTCCCTTGTAAAGAGAGGAGACTTTATATCAGAAAAAGTGTTGACAGAAGAGAGTGGCAGATTGGAATCTCTTGTCAGAAATCACGGTTATTACAACTTCTCCAGTAACTATATTTCCGCAGAGGCAGATACATCCCGATATAGAGCAGAGGCACTCCTCTTGCTGAGAATTGAAAACTTTACCAGAAATGAGACTTCGAGAGATGCAAGGGAACATAAACAATACAATATAAGAAAGGTAAACATATACTCGGATTATGATCCGACAAGTGTGAATTATGATCAGATTCTCAAGGATAGCGTTGTTATTGGAGGTGTAACTGTATTCAATTCAGGAAAGCAAAACTTCCGACCTAAAGTAATAGCAAAACTCAATAGATTGGTTCCGGGTCAACTTTACAGTGAGTCTATTTCGGGGAAAACCTATGACCGGCTTGTTGCATTGAGGAATTTTTCAGGTGTCAATATGCAGTTTGATGAGGTAAAAAACGTTGACTCAAAGGAAAAAGAGAAAGAAGAGGTTGACTGCACAATACGATTGACTCCATCAAAGCCTCAGGGCTATAAGATTAATCTTGAGGCATCAAGTAATTCTAACAATCTGTGGGGTATTTCACCAGCTATTTCATATTATCACAAGAATCTCTTCAGGGGAGGTGAGTGGTTTACATTGGGATTCATGGGAAATTTCCAGTTTAAGCTCAATGATAATACAAGATCAACAGAGTTAGGCGTTTCTGCAGGTTTGTCAATCCCGAATTTTCTTATGATCCCTGATAGGATATTTAAATCCAACCTGCCAAGAACAGAGATAGGGATCACCTATAATTATCAAAACAGAAAAGAGTTTACCAGGAATCTCATCTCTTTTAATTACGGATATAATTGGAAGATGGGGGAGAGGTTCTTTTACAGATTTGATCCGATACAGTTAAGTATTATAAAATTATTCAATCTGAGTAATTCGTTTTATCAGAGTTTATCAGATCCTTTCCTTAAGGATGCATATAAGAATCACTTCGATTTAGGTGCAGGCGGAACTATTTTTTATACTACAGACGCATCTCCTAATCCTAAAAAGAGCTATTTCTATGCTAGATGGACAAATAATCTCTCCGGCAACATTCTTAGTCTGTTTAATAAGACACTGCCACTTGACTCAACAGGAAATAGAACTGTATGGAATACCAGATACGCTCAGTATGTCAGGAGTGATTTTTCAGCAGTATATACGCAGAGATTCAAAGGGAAAACCAGCCTTGCAACAAGGTTCAACATTGGTGTCGGATATGCCTATGGTAACTCATCATCAATGCCTTTTGAGAAATTGTTTTATGCAGGAGGAGCAAATAGCCTCAGAGGATGGCAATCAAGATCTGTAGGTCCCGGATCTTCTCAGATGGATACAACTTTCTCCATACCAAATCAAACCGGTGATTTTAAGCTTGAAATCAATACAGAGTACAGGTTCCCGTTGTTTTGGAAAATTGAGGGTGGCCTTTTTGTTGATGCCGGAAATATCTGGAATCTCAAAGCGGAAGAGGGTAGAGAGGAGAGTTTAATAAAAAAGGATACATTTTTTGAGACAATCGCTCTCAACTGGGGAGGAGGTTTGAGGTTAAACCTCGAATTTGTCATACTTCGGCTGGACTTGGGTATAATTGCTTATGACCCTCGTACTACAAAATGGTATGGATTTAACAATTTCCTCAAGCGAAACACTTACTCGCTTCAGTTTGGTGTTGGATATCCTTTCTGATAATCGCTCTATTTCTCAAAGTAGATATCTCCGAAGAAGTCAGGAGTGTGGAAGTTTGGTTTTTCGAGTCTGATAGGATTCCATGAAATGTAATGCGGTTCAGGAAGTTCGTCGCCACATTTGTAGAAATTTGCCTTTACTGTTCTGCCTCCCAATGAATCAAATTTACTCAATGAATAAATCGAAATAGGGATAGCCATTGTAATAGTCCATTCGAAATCACCCTCACGTGTGTCAAATCCATTTTTCCCCAGAGAAGAGCTTCTCCTTACCTGAGAAGTAACATCATTTCCAAAACGAGTTCTTTCAGTTCTTTTGGCACCACCTGCAAAGGTACATGTGCCTATGCAGTTCATCTCCAGATTATAGTATATAGAGTCCTCGGCAGGGATCATAAAGAATTCCACACAGGAGTCCTTATATGGCTGAGATTCTGCATCTTCAGTGAATTTGGCTCTAATGTATTTCTCTTTCACTCTGTATTGCAGATAGATCTCATCATTTGACCAGGCAATGCGGAACTTAGCATCTGGCTTGTATGGATATGCCTGCCAGTTAAGACAGTCTATACTGTGAAAAGGAATGGAACAACTGTCCAACATCTTTTCTACTAATGCAACCGGTGGTTTTTTGCAGGGAAAGCTTATCTTTTTAACAGACAACATTCTATCGTTTGAATAATTTAGCCTGCCGTTATCTGAACCAGAACTAACCGGTAAAGTAATCAGCAGGCTAAAGATTAATAGTCGTAAAAACATTAGATATAATATCTTACAAACAATTCAATGGCTTGATATTCAGCCATTCCAAGCTCGTCAAAGAGTAGTGCGGTATTGTGGTTACGCTCTTCGGCACGTTGCCAGAACTCACGTTTGTCAGTGCCTGGAAATACTGGACGATCTTTCTGTGACTGATGTTTGAAAATTGCCTCTCTCTTGATGTATACCTCTTCAGGGCTTAACGGAACAGCCATATTTGAGTCTGCTACATCCCATTCCTGCCATGCACCTCTGTAAAGCCATACTCTACAATCTTCTATCCATTTCGCATTCTCATTTTTCAATTGCTCGAGTGCTTCAAAGATAGCGAGAAGACATACTCTGTGTGTCCCATGAGGGTCACTCAGGTCACCTGCCGCATATATCTGATGAGGCTTGATTTCATTAAGTAATTCCTTAACAATGGCAACATCATCGGGTCCTATCGGTTTTTTCTTGACTCCGCCGGTTTCATAAAATGGGAGGTTTAAGAAATGAACCCTGTTTTCAGGTATTTTCAGGTATCGGCAAGCTGACTTTGCCTCGCCTCTCCTGATAGCACCTTTGACTTGTCTGATAGCTTCAGTGTCAGGCTCTCCGGGGTGTTTGTGCTCAAGGTCGCTAAGTGCTTGTTTATATATCTGGTCGCTCTTTCCATTGTCAAAATCGAAGATTTTCGAACTGTCTCGCAGAAAATCCAGAAAACGTATAGCGTCATGGTCAAATACTGCAATATTTCCCGATGTCTGATAAGCAAGATGAACTTCGTGGCCATGCTCTGAAAGGCGTGCAAGAGTTCCACCCATTGAAATCACATCGTCATCCGGGTGAGGGCTGAATATGACAACCTTTTTTGGAAACGGAGTTGCTCTCTCCGGTCTGGTAGAGTCGTCAGCATTGGGTTTTCCTCCCGGCCACCCAGAGATGGTGTGCTGTAAATCGTTGAAAACCTTGATATTAATCTTGCTGGCAGGACCATGTTCTGTTACCAGATCACTCATACCATTGTCGTTGTAATCTCTGTCGGTTAGCTTGAGAATAGGTTTCTTCAATGTCTTGCAAAGCCAGAAGACTGCTTTTCGTTTCATGTAATCATTCCATTCGCAAGATCCTGTGAGCCAAGGTGTTTTAATCCTTGTGAGGTCATTGGCGGCAGCAAGGTCAATGAACACTTCTAGAGCTTCATGATTCTGCAGGTATGTGTTAGGTGATTGTTCATTTACACTCCCTTCTATCAGTTTAGCGATGCTTGAAGCTTTCCCTTCACCGAATGCCATGTAGAAAACACTCTTTGCAGAGAGAATTGTCTCAATACCCATTGTAAGGGCATGATAGGGAACATATTCAACACCAAAGAACTCAGATGCAGAGGCTACGCGGGTGTTATAGTTGAGTGTTATCAGCCTTGTCTTTGAGTTATAGTAAGAACCTGGCTCGTTGAATCCCATGTTTCCGATAAGTAAGACATCGATTCCCCCGAGTTTCTCAATGAGTTTCTCGTAATCTTCGCAATAGTCGTGTACCTTGTCTTTAGGAATCTCGCTGTCAAGACAGTGTATGTTTTCCTGTGGTATATCAATGAAATCGAGGAGATACTCCTTTATAAAGCGATAGTGGCTTTGAATTTCATTTTTGTTTAGCGGATAATATTCATCTAAGGTGAATATATATGTGTTCTTGAAAGATAGTTCCTTTTTTGCCACAAGTTTGACCAGCTCCTCGTAAACCTGAATAGAAGAGGATGATGCGCTCAATCCCAATACAGTATGTTGTCCAAGCTTTGTCTTATTCTTGATAATCTCAGCAATCTTGCCCGCTACTATTACAGATGCATCAAAAGAGTCGTTGAAAATCTCAACGGGCACCTTTTCATATCTTCTTGTAAAATCTTTATTTATAATCATGGCTTTTATTTATTTAATAGAGTTATATGCTTTTCTAAATGGAATCAGAGATGTAAGAGTTTTCTCCAACAGCTCCAGTTTTAACATGTTAGCACCGTCAGAAAGTGCTTTGGATGGTTCCGGATGTGTCTCTATGAATATACCATCCACACCGGCTGCAATTCCTGCCCTTGCCATAGTAGAGATAAGATCGGGACGTCCTCCGGTAACTCCGGATGCCTGGTTGGGTTGTTGCAAGCTGTGTGTTACATCGAGTATGACAGGATAACCGAAGCTGCTCATTTCAGGAATAGATCTGAAATCAACAATAAGGTCAGAATAACCGAACTGTGTGCCTCTGTCGGTAAGCATTATCTTGTTGTTGCCGGCTTGAGCCACTTTTTCTGCAGCAAACTTCATGGATATTGGGGCCAGAAACTGCCCTTTCTTAATATTTATAACCTTTCCTGTCAAAGCAGCGGCTTCTAAAAGGTCTGTCTGTCTACATAAAAATGCCGGAATCTGCAATACATCAACTTTGTAAGATGCCGCAAGAGCAGCCTCTGAAGGGTTGTGTATATCTGTCAGTACAGGTACTTTGTAATCCTCTTTAATTCTTTGAAGTATAGCTAACCCCTTCTCGTCTCCCATACCTGTAAACGAATCTGCTTTTGAACGATTAGCTTTTCTGTATGATGACTTGAAAATGAAAGGTATAGAAAGTTTTGTGGTAATTTCTATTGCTTTTTCTGCAACTGAGCGTGTAAGTTCTTCACTTTCAATGACACATGGGCCGGCAATCAGAAAAAAATTGTTGTCGGGATAGTGTTTTATATATTCAATTTGATCGACAATCATCTTGGGTGCAAAATTAGTTAAATGTTATTAATAGTTATACTTTTTCCATTGAGAAGTAAGCCTTTTTCGAATCTCACTCTCGTGTTTGTTTTCTCCCGGTTCGTAGAAACGGTGGCCCTCAAGAGATTCCGGAAGGAATTCCTGTTCAACGAAATTGTTATTATAATCGTGTGCATATTTATAGTTGTCTGAGTAACCCAGCTCCTTCATCAATGCTGTGGGTGCATTTCTTAAATGTAAAGGAACAGGGCAATTGTCGCCATTTTCCACCTCTCTCAGAGCAGCGTTAATAGCCATATAGGCAGAATTACTTTTCGGAGATGTAGCGAGATATATTGCTGTTTCAGACAGAATAATCCTTGACTCTGGCATTCCGATCTTGTTGACAGATTCAAAACATGCATTAGCAAGCAAGAGGGCATTTGGATTTGCAAGACCAATATCTTCAGAGGCCAGTATAACCATCCTTCTTGCGATAAAAAGGAGATCCTCTCCGCCGGCCAGCATTCTTGCAAGCCAATATACAGCAGCATTAGGATCGGAACCTCTGATACTCTTGATAAATGCAGATATTACATCGTAATGCTGTTCACCATTTTTATCGTAAAGAGCTATATTTTCCTGTAGTTTTTCAATAACAACATTGTTATCTATGGTAACCACATTGTTTCCCTCGTTTGTTTTAACAATGATTTCCAGTATGTTAAGTAATTTTCTGGCATCGCCTCCGGAATACCTGTAAAGAGCCTCTCTTTCTACAATATCTATCTTGATATTCTTCAATACAGCATCGTTTTTGATGGCCTTTTCCAATAAAATATCCAGAGAATTCTTGTCCAGAGACTTTAGTACATACACCTGACATCTGGATAGGAGAGGGCTTATAACTTCAAAAGAGGGGTTCTCTGTCGTGGCACCTATCAAAATGAAAGTTCCATCCTCAACTGCTCCTAAAAGCGCATCTTGCTGACTTTTGCTGAAGCGGTGTATCTCATCTATGAAAAGTATTGGTCTTGATTTATTGAAGAGAGAATTGGACCTGGATTTCTCAATTATTTCCCGGACATCTTTAACTCCCGAAGTTACTGCAGATAGTATATGAAAGGGTCTGTCAAGCTGTTTTGCAATTATCTTTGCCAGAGTTGTCTTACCAACGCCCGGAGGTCCCCAGAGTATAAAGGATGATATGTTTCCCGACTCTATCATTTTTCGGAGAACGCATCCTTTACCAATTAAATGCTCTTGCCCCACATAGTCGTCAAGACTCTCAGGACGCATTCTTTCCGGTAAGGGAGGGAGGTTGGCAGCACTATTTCCAGTAGTATTCATTCATTATCCTCTTCATATCCGGTGAATCCGGATCATTGTCATTATATTTTTTCCTAAGCTTAAGCAGCTTTTTCTTTAATTTCTGAATTTCTATCTTATACAATGGATTATTATACAAATTGTTCATTTCTGCGGGGTCATTCTTTAAATCGTAAAGTTCCCATTCAGGTACCAAGGATGGTTCTCTTGCACCTTTTTTACCTAGAGGTGCACCATAGTAGAATATAAGTTTGTATCTGTCCGTTCTTATTCCAAGATTGGCTACAGATCTGTGCCAGAAATCATTATGCATCCAATATCTATAATAGACGGCATTCCTCCAACGAAGGTTTTCCTTGCCTGCGGCGATTTTTCTGAAACTTTCACCTTGCATCCATTCAGGGACCTTGATGCCTGCATAATCTAGAAGGGTAGGGGCAAAATCTAAATTAAGCACAAATTTGCCCTCATCGGAGCCGGGCTTTACCTCTTTTGGGTATCTTATAAGCAATGGCATGCGGATGGACTCCTCCTGCATAAGCCTTTTGTCAAACCATCCGTGCTCACCAAGGAAGAAGCCCTGATCTGAGGTGTAAATGACAATTGTGTTGCTGTCAAGACCGTTTTCCTTAAGATAGGAGAGCAGCTTGCCTACATTGTCATCAATCCCGGCTATACATCCCAGATAGTCTCTCATATAGAGCTGATATGCCCATTTACGGTGAGCATCCCTCGGCATGCCGGAAGGAATAGGGGTTTTAAGATCACTTTCTACCATGTTTTCGAGGCTCATTTCCAGAGTGTCTGTATATTTACCTCGCGTCTCATATCTGTCTAAAAGATTCTCCGGCTCAGGGATCGTCACAGAATCAAGTATATGCTTGAATCTCTCTGCAGGTTGCCATGGTCTGTGGGGTGCCTTGAAATGACACATAATGAAGAAGGGCTTAGACTTATCTCTTCGGTTATTAATCCAGTCAATGGTTTTATTCACCACTAAATCAGTGCAATATCCGTTATAAACTTTGCCCTTTGACTCTTCAAATTCCAGAGAGTCTGTCCGATCTTTCTCAATAAACTTGGGGTTGTAATATGTGCCTTGTCCGACCAGACAAGAGTAGTAGTCAAATCCCTGAGGTTCGGTTACAAGGTGCCATTTACCTATAACGGCAGTAGAATAGCCGTTTTGTTGGAGAATTGTGGCAAGAGTAGGTCTGGATTTGTCCAGTTTGTCGGATAGAGTGTATACATTATTGATATGGCTGTATTGGCCGGTAAGAATACATGCACGGCTCGGGGTTGAAATTGAATTTGTCGCAAAGCAATTATCGAACCGGATACCTTCGTGATACAATCTGTCGATGTTGGGAGTTGGCAAAACTTCAGAGAGTCTGCTTCCATAAGCGCTGACGGCTGCAGCAGCATGGTCGTCAGCCATTATGTAGATTATGTTTGGCCTCTGTTGCTGCCCATACAGGAATGGGGTAGCCATAAAAACGGGGCTGAACAGTGTCAGCGATTTCCTATTTAACATAATATAAATTGTGTTAAAATGATTATCGGATTCCGGGATTTATATAGAAAACACATTAAGTGAATATAAATTCGTAATTTTACACCAAGCGAAGTTATTAAAAAAAGTTAATTTCGCGGCTCAAAAGTTCATGTATGAGAAAAAGAGAAAGAGTGATTCTGGAGTCTGTTGAGATAGAAAACATTGCAGCAGAGGGAAAATCAATTGCCCATGTAAACGGCAAGGTTTTATTTGTTCCATTTGCAATACCCGGCGATATAGTTGACGTTCTTGTCACCGGCAAAAGGAAAAGTTTTATGGAGGGAACCGTTGTCAGGATGGTTAAGCCTTCGTCAATGAGGATAGATCCATTTTGTTCACATTATGGAGTTTGCGGAGGGTGTAAATGGCAGCCACTACCCTATCATAAACAGCTGGAATTCAAGCAACAACAAGTAGAAGACCAGCTTGTGCGCATTGGCAAGCTCGATTTGCCTGAAATATCCCCGATTTTAGGCTCACAAAAGCAACAATATTACAGAAATAAGCTTGAATTTACCTTTTCTGACAAAAGGTGGGTCGAGAGCCTTAATGAGGCAGAAAACCTCTCAGATCAGGAGAAATTGGGCCTTGGTTTCCATATTATGGGTATGTTCGATAAGGTGTTGGATGTCAAAAAGTGCTATTTACAAGAGGAACCTTCGAACAAGATCAGGCTTTTCATTAAGGATTATGCAATAAAGAACGACATCTCCTTCTTTAATCTGAGGGAACAGACCGGCCTGTTGCGAAACATGGTTGTCAGGACAACAACTACAAATGAGGTTATGCTGATAATAGTTTTCTCATCTGACGAGCCAGAGATTATAGAAAAGCTGATGAATTCGGTAGCTGAACAATTCCCTGAGATAACATCACTCAACTATGTAATAAACAGCAAGAAAAATGATACAATAACCGACCTTGCCGTTGTTGCATTCAAAGGTAATGAGGCTATTTATGAGAAGATGGAAAACCTGAGGTTTAAAATCGGCCCCAAATCATTTTTCCAGACAAACTCAGAACAGGCATACCGACTCTATTCCGTGGTGCGTGATTTTGCCGACCTCAAGGGAGATGAAGTTGTCTATGACCTATATACGGGAACCGGCACTATTGCTTTGTTTTTAGCATCTAAAGCAGCGAAGGTTGTAGGTGTGGAGTATGTTCCTGAGGCTATTGAGGATGCTTTCGTCAATGCTTCTGAGAATAATATTTCTAATTGTTCATTCTATGCCGGAGATATGAAGGATATGCTAAACAAGAGCTTTATTGAGCAGAACGGTCGCCCTGATGTAATTATTCTGGACCCCCCAAGAGCCGGAATACATCCGGATGTGGCTAAAGTGATTGTTGAAGCAAGACCTGCTAAAATAGTATATGTCAGCTGCAACCCTGCTACTCAGGCACGAGATATAGCGCTGATGTGCGAGTTTTATAAAATCACCAGGGTCCAGCCTGTTGACATGTTCCCACATACACACCATCTCGAGAATGTTGTGAAACTTGAGTTGAAATCTTAATAGTTCAAATTATGGCTGATATGGAGGATAAACTTTATTACCAGGATACTATATGTGCCCTCTCGACTCCTGCCGGTGTCGGAGCAATCGCTGTTATCAGAATGAGCGGGCCAATATCAATCGAGGTATTGTCAAAGGTTTTCAAACCTGCAAAAGGTTCCAAAGTCAGCGAAACCCCAAGCCACCGTCTACGTTTCGGTACATTCTACAGTAATGGCGAGGTTCTGGATGAAGTGCTTGTATCAATCTTCAGAGGTTCCGGTTCTTTTACCGGTGAGGAGTCTGTCGAGATAGCTTGTCACGGATCGTTATATATACAAAATGAGATACTTATGACTCTGGTGTCTCAAGGTGCAAGATTGGCAAAGCCGGGAGAATTTTCTCAAAGAGCATTCTTTAACGGCAAGATGGATCTTGCACAGACAGAGGCTATTGCAGACCTTATTGCCTCAGAAACCAAATCTGCACACAGAGTTGCATTACAACAGATGCGTGGCGGCTTCTCCGATGAGCTCAGAAAAATGAGAACCTCCCTTTTGGATTTGGTATCTCTGATGGAGCTTGAACTCGATTTCAGCGATGAAGATGTGGAATTTGCCGACAGATCTCAATTGTATAATCTTTTAAATAAGTCTATCACTCATATAAATACTCTTATCGAATCATTTAAGTTAGGTAATGTCATTAAAAATGGTGTACCTGTGGTAATTGTGGGTGCAACAAATACTGGTAAAAGCACTCTCCTCAATGCCATCCTAGGAGAGGAAAGGGCCATTGTATCAGAGATTCACGGTACTACAAGGGATTTTATAGAGGATGTGGTCAATATTTCGGGTCAGGCCTTCAGATTTATCGATACAGCGGGTATAAGGAGGACAAAAGAGCTTATTGAGATTGCCGGGATTGAAAGAACCTACGAGAAGATACAGAGTGCTTCAGTCGTTGTCCTCATGCTGGATGCAGAACGCGAAGAAACATTTGTTACCGGAATTAAAGAGCTCTCTGATAGGGTTAAAGAGGGACAATTTATAGTAGTACTTCTGAACAAATGCGATCTTTTCACAAAGCAAAAGGTATCTGAAAAGATAAATTCCGTTTTAAAATTGGCACACGAAGAGAATTTGAAGATTGACCGGACTATACCATTTTCTGCAAAAACCAAGTATGGATTAGATGATTTTAAATCAATACTATTAGAAAGTCAACAAAATAGAGATTTTACATCAAGTGCTACTTTAGTAACGAATGTGCGCCATTACGAGGCTTTGAAGCTAGCCGG
>JAQVBQ010000112.1 GCA_028690215.1 Bacteroidales bacterium
GGCTTCACCTTTGCAAGCTCATGTACAACCCCGTCTATCCTTACCTGACTATAGCCCTTTCTGATGAGTTGCTCGAACAACTCTTTATAATGGCCTTTACGTCCTTTGACAAGCGGAGCAAGAAGGAAAATCCTCTTTCCGGAATACTTTTCCAGTATCAGTGAGACTATCTGCTCATCTGTGTATCTGACCATCTCCAGGCCTGTGGCTGGAGAGTAGGCTGTAGCTGCCCTTGCATACAAAAGTCTTAAGAAGTCATAGATTTCAGTTATTGTTCCCACTGTAGACCTGGGATTCCTGCCGGTTGTCTTCTGTTCGATCGCAATAATAGGGCTCAGTCCGGTGATGTTCTCGACATCCGGCCGCTCAAGCACACCCATGTACTGCCTTGCGTAGGCAGAGAGTGTCTCCATATAGCGTCGCTGACCCTCGGCATAAATCGTGTCAAAGGCCAGAGAAGACTTCCCACTACCGCTCAGGCCTGAAATGACAACAAGCTTGTTTCGCGGAATTGTGACATCTATGTTCTTGAGGTTATGTACTCTTGCACCTGTAACCTCAATATTGCTACTCATCTTGTACCCTCTTTTGGAATTCTCACAATAAATGTGTTCCTGTTCTTGTTTATAAGGTTATTTGCCCTTATCCATTGGTTATACATCTTGAGAAGCTTGAAGTTTGTCCTGTGTTTTGCCGCAAAAGCAGACCAATTTTCTATTGGAGTGTTCACGGTAACCTCTTTATACTCAAACTCGGGATATAGTTGCTCCTTGTCGAGCTTAAACCCATACTTCTCAGGGTCATTCATTATTGTCTTGAATGCAAGTGCCCTGAATACATACCTCCCAGTCTCCTCAGGGAACTGCATATCATAATAATTATTCTGAAACTGTATCTTTTTCCTGTACTTTACATTCGCAAGACCAATGTTGTAGGAGGCTGCGGCAAGAGTCCACGAACCTAGTTCAGCATAGGCCTTTTTGAAATAGGCCGCAGCCGCTCTTGTCGACTTCTCGATATTGTACCTCTCGTCTACCTCATCATTAACCACCAGCCCGTACTCCTTTGCCGTGGCAGCCAGAAACTGCCAGTAACCACAGGCTCCTGCATATGATGAAACCGGTTGCAGGCCGCTTTCTGCAATACATAAATAGTAAAAATCCTCCGGCACCCCCTCCTCTTTGAGTATCTTCATTACCTCTCCTTTATAACGGTTGTTGTTCTGGAATATGAGGAGCATTGATGAGTGCCAGTATGTGATCACAGTCATCTCCCGCTGCAAAGACTCCCTGACATCGAAATATTTGAGAGGGGTCTCCTCTCCTGCAAAAGATATCTTGGATGGTAATTCGGGTATAACTGCAGCCTGTTCACCATTCTGGACCATTTGGCCGGACTTGACTCCTCCTCCGGTACAAAATGATAGTGCCGGTATAAGAAACAATAATTTAAAATAAAGGAAGCTCATGGTACATATATGTTATCTTATTCGTAACGTAGGAAGGGATTTGTGGAAAGCTCATGGCTGATTGTCGTTTCCGGGCCGTGGCCCGAAAGAACCTTGTAGTCTGCTCCAAGCTCCACAATCTTTTTAAGGAGAGAGTTCATCAAATCATCGTAATCTCCGCCGGGAAGATCCGTCCTCCCGATGCTGCCTGCGAAAAGAGAGTCTCCGGCAAATACAATTTTATTCTCCGGCTCTTCAGTATAGTAGCAGACACCTCCTCTAGTATGACCAGGTGTTGTAATCACTTTAAGGTACGAACTCCCGAACTCAATCTTGTCACCATCGCAGACATCTATGGTGTCTGCAGGTGGTTGTTCAATGCTGTATCCGAACATCTCACCATAAGAGAATGCTCTCTCCAGCTGAGGTTTATCCTGAGGATTTATATATGTCTTAACTCCCCATGTCTTTACCACAAAAGCATTACCCATCACATGGTCAAAATGGCCGTGTGTGTTGAGAAGCTTGACCGGCTTCAGATTGTTTGTCTCTATGAATTTTTTTAGTCTCTCACGTTCACTGTCGCTCTGGCAGCCGGGATCGATTATAACACACTCTCCGGTCTCATCCCAGACAACGTAGGTACACTCTCTAAGATCATTAAAATAAAATGTCTTGGTCTTTATCATAACTGTTTTTCATTTATTTTCAACTCCTGTCAACATAGGAACAAATTTAAACTCCCCGTGTTCAGTAGTTTTGAAATCTTCTTCTCCCAATCTCTCTATAACCAACATCCTTTGCACTCCGTCACCGACAGGGATTACCATTCTTCCTCCTATTGCCAACTGCTTCAGAAGTGCAGAGGGGACATCCGGTGCTCCACAAGTAAGTAAAATTCCCTTGAAAGGTGCGAATTTCGGGAGGCCAGCAAATCCGTCTCCGAAAAATAGCAGTGGCGATGTATAACCCAGAGATTCAAGGTTTTTTTGGGCAAGCAGGAAAAGTGAGCGCTGACGTTCAATACTATAAACCCGAAGTCCCATCTCGGCCAACACTGCTGTCTGATAACCACACCCTGTGCCAATCTCCAGCACCTTGTCAAACCGTGAAAGATTGAGAAGATGACTCTGTATCGCCACTGTATATGGTTGTGATATCGTCTGTCTGGCTCCTATTGGCAATGGTTTGTCCAGGTATGCCAGATGATCAAGTCCCGGTTCGATAAACATATGCCTCGGCACTTTGCCCATCGCCTCTAAAACATTGCCGTCAAAATCATACCTTTTTGAAAGATTTTCCAGAAGTTTCTTTCTTCTACCCTTGTGCTGCAGTGTATCTAACATGGTGCAAAAATACTAAAAGTTTTTTTGTAATTTTGTCTCGGATTAAGACTAGAACTCTTCATCAAAATTATAAAAAAATGCATATAGCTATAGCCGGGAATATCGGCAGTGGTAAAACCACGCTAACAAGATTACTGTCAAAACATTACAATTGGGATGCAAAGTATGAGGATGTAGATGAAAATCCATATCTTGCCGATTTCTATAACGATATGCAGAGATGGTCTTTCAACCTTCAGATATACTTCCTCAAAGAGCGATTCAAGGGGATAGTTGAGATACAGAAGAGTCTTGACAATGTAGTTCAGGATAGGACCATATATGAAGATGCACGCATTTTTGCCTCCAATCTTCACGCAATGGGTTTGATGAGTTCAAGGGATTTCGAGAATTACAACACTCTTTTCGATCTTATGCTATCTCTTGTCAAAGCACCGGACCTGCTGATCTATTTAAGATCTTCCATTCCTAATCTTGTATCCCAAATCCACAAGAGGGGCCGTGAATACGAAAGTAGCATCAGGATTGACTATCTCTCAGGCCTTAACGACCGTTATGAAAAGTGGATAGAGGGTTACAAAGACGGAAAGGTCCTGATAATAGATGTTGACGAGAATAAATTCGAGGACCGCCCGGAAGACCTGAGCATTGTTATCGACCGTATTGAAGCTCAGCTTCACGGCCTCTTTAAATAGAGAATACCTCTACTTTACTGTTTAAGCAGACCGGTGAGTTCCCTTATCTCCTGTTTTGCCAGCTTCCAGCGCGGTACGTCAATCTTTGGCCCAATCACCTCAACCACTTTGGCTGCAACAATTGACCCGACATCCCCGCAATCTTTCAACGAAAGCCCGTGTGAATGAGCAAAGAGAAATCCTGCTGCATATAGGTCTCCGGCTCCGGTAACATCGAGTGTTGCGGCAGGCCATGCCTCTATATAGTGGTACTCATCCCCGCTCATGACCATTGAGCCATCTTTACCAATCTTGACAACAGCAATATCACACATTGAGGCGATAACTTCAAGAGCCTCACGCGGTGGTTTTTTTGCAAAGGCCTCTGCCTCTGTCTCGTTTGCAAAAACAATATCTACATACTCCTCAATAATGTCATGCAGGAAAGCATCGTTGCTCTCAACCACATTGTAACTTGCCATATCAAGAGATATAGTCATGCCCGCTTCTTTAGCCAATTCAACAGCCCTGCGGACAAGATCTTGGTTCTGAACAAGGTACCCTTCAATATGAAAATAATCATGCCCCTGGAACATCTCTATTGTAAGATCTTCGGGCACCAACTCTATGGCTGCTCCAAGATAGACAGCAAAAGTCCTCTCTGAATTCGGCGGAGTAATGAACACCATGGCCCTTCCCGAAGCGGCCTTGCCTTTAAGAAGAGTTGACTTGATGCCGTTTCTTGCCTGATCTGATTTGAAAAGTGATCCGATCTCGTCATCACCTATCTTGCCTATAAAGGCTGAGGGCATTCCTAAGATAGCTGTGCCGGCGATTGTATTTGCCGCAGATCCTCCTGCAACAAGCTGAACTCCCATTGCCCTTAGGTTTTGCCAGATCTTCTCTCCTATCTCTCTATCTACATGTTGCATGCTCCCTTTTGGCAAATGGTAAATTTCCAATAGGTTATCAGTGTCCAAAAGTGCCAGAATGTCTGTTAAGGCGTTGCCTATTCCTAATATTGATTTCATAAAGCAAAGTTCTATTTTTTTTGTAGGTTTGCAAAAAAATAACA
>JAQVBQ010000036.1 GCA_028690215.1 Bacteroidales bacterium
TCCTTCTTGCTCCGCTTGTCAAAGGACGTAAAGGCCATTATAAAGAGTTGTTCGAGCAACTCATCAGAAAGGGCTATAGTCAGGTAAGGATAGACGGGGTTGTACATGAGCTTGCAAAGGTGAAGCCCTTGGACAGATATAAGGGACACTTCATAGAACTTGTCGTAGACAAGCTTGTCCCAAAGGAGGGAGATGAGAAGAGAATCCGGGAGTCAGTAATTACAGCTCTAAACTTGGGAAAAGGGTCACTTGCGGTCCAGGAGGCAGAGGATACAGAAACAAGACATTTCAGCAAAAACCTGATGTGCCCTCTGACAGGCATCTCTTATCCCGAACCCGCCCCGCATACATTCTCTTTTAACTCTCCTCAGGGGGCATGTCCCCACTGCAAGGGGTTAGGGGTAATCGCAAAGGCGGATATGAGCAAGATAATTCCCAATGACAGCATTTCAATAGCAAAGGGCGGGATCGTACCTCTCGGGCCGATGAGAGACAATATGCTTTTTGCACAGTTGGAGGGAATAGCAAGGAAATATGAATTCTCGTTGCACTCTCCAATAAGAGAGATTCCGGAAGATGCACTCAATACCATACTTTATGGTTCAGACGAGCTCTTCAGAGTGGCAAAGGGAACATCCTACACCAATATGACTACCTTCCAGGGGGTTATATCAAAAATTGAGCAGAATGATGGTGACAGTGACGATCTTCTTGAGAGGAAGGAGAGGTTTGTGGAGGAGGGTCCCTGTCCGGAGTGTAAAGGCACAAGACTGAAAGAGGAGGCACTTTGTTTCAAGATAGATGGTCTGAACATAGCTCAAGTCTCTGCAATGGATATAGATCAGCTTGCCGAATGGGTCTCCTCATTGCAGGAGAAACTTACAGGAAGGGCTGCATTAGTGGCCCGTGATATCATCAAGGAGTTACAGTCCCGCATCGGTTTTTTGATTGATGTGGGTCTTGAATACCTGTCACTAGACAGATCTACAAAGTCCCTCAGCGGTGGAGAGAGCCAGAGAATAAGACTGGCTACACAGATTGGCTCAAAGTTGGTAAATGTTTTGTATATACTTGACGAACCTAGTATCGGGCTGCATCAGAGGGACAACATTAAGCTTATTGACTCTCTGAAAAGACTCAGAGACGAGGGAAATTCCCTGATGGTTGTGGAGCATGACCAAGAGATGATCATGAGTGCCGACTATCTTGTCGATCTGGGCCCCGGGGCGGGGGAGAGAGGAGGTCGCGTACTTTTCTCGGGCTCTCCCGAGGAGATTTATACAATGAGCCCTGAACAGATTATAGAGAGTAAAAGTCTCAGTCTTGAGTATCTGAGAGGTATGAGGAGTATAGAGATACCATCTGTAAGAAGAAAGGGAAACGGAAAATTCATAGAACTCATAGGGGCGACAGGCAATAATCTTAAAAATGTGGATATAAAAATACCCCTAGGAGCACTTGTGGGGATAAGCGGAGTGAGCGGAAGCGGCAAGTCCTCATTAATTAACGAGACATTGATGCCAATTCTGAGCAACAAAATAAATAGATCGCTTTACAATATATTGCCTTACAAAGATATACGCGGCATCGAAAATGTGGATAAAATTGTAGAAGTTGACCAGTCACCTATCGGAAGAAGTCCCAGAAGCAACCCCGCCACATATACCAATCTCTTTCTTGAGATAAGGAAGTTATTTGCACAGACACCTGATGCAAAGGCAAGAGGATTCAAGATAGGACGCTTTTCCTTCAATGTAAAGGGTGGGCGTTGTGAAGAGTGTAAGGGGGCAGGACTTCAGGTTATAGAGATGAATTTCCTTCCTGCAGTACATGTCCATTGCAGAGTATGCAACGGCAAGAGATACCAGCCTGATACTCTTGCTGTCAGATATAAGGGTTTGTCTATAAACGATGTTCTTGAGATGCCTATTTCACAGGCTGTTGAATTTTTTGAGCACATACCTTCAATGATACATAAGCTCAAGGCCCTGGAGGATGTCGGTCTCGGTTATGTCAGACTAGGACAGGCTTCTACAACTCTCAGTGGTGGAGAGAGCCAGCGTGTGAAGCTTGCGACAGAACTTTCAAAGAGAGCTACAGGATCGACAATTTATATTCTTGATGAGCCTACTACCGGTCTTCACTTTGAGGATGTGCGGGTTCTGATGGGAGTTTTACAGAAACTTGTTGATCAGGGAAATACAGTTCTTATAATAGAGCACAATCTGGACGTGCTGAGACTTTGTGACTATATATTCGACATGGGACCGGAAGGTGGCCGCAATGGTGGCAGAATAGTTGCACAGGGAACACCAGAGGAGTTGAGTTCAGATTCACACTCAGTCACCGGATCATATATCAATCTATAAAGGAGAATTATCATGGTAGAGATCTTTTGCGAGAATATTCAGAAAAGCATTCAATGCGAGCCTGGTACAATGCTCAGCCAGTTGCTCAAGAAAACTGAGATAACAGGTAAATGGCCCTTTTTGGCTGCAATTGTCGATAATCAGCTCAAGGAGCTCACATTTCCCATTTACATGCCGCATCAGGTTAAATTCATAGACTATACAGACCGAGACGGGCAGCGATGCTACAGCCGCTCCCTGATCTTTGTCCTTCAGAGGGCTATTGCCAAGTTATATCCTCAATACTCTCTTATTGTAGATTACAATATGCAAAACGGCATGTATTGTGAACTGAGGGAAATTGAGCAGGAGGAAGGCGAATCTCCAAAGTTAATTTCCCTTTCTGAAGATGAGATTGATACCATAAGAGAGACGATGAAGGAGCTCATAAAAGCCGATCTGCCGTTTACAAGGGAAAAAGTACATACCGAAGAGGCTGTTAAGCTGTTCAGGGACAATCACAGGGAGGAGAAGGCGGTACTCCACGAATCAAGAGGGAAGTTCTTTACAACCGTATACTATCTTGACGGATATGCCGACCACTTCTATGGCCCTTTGACAGAGAGTACAGGAGTTCTGAAGACATTTGTCTTTGAATCATTCAGCCGAGGTTTCCTCTTAAATATCCCGACCATCACATCACCATACGAAATCAAAAAGAGCCCATATCAATACAAGTTGTTTGATGTCTTCAAAGAGCATTCAGAGTGGTGTTCAATCCTTGGTGTAAGGGGTGTCGGTAACCTTAACAATACAATTCTGGACAACAAATCCCGCGATATGATCCAAATTGCCGAAGGTCTCCATGAGCGCAAATATGCGGCAATAGCAGATCAGATATATCAGAGAAGGGGAGATGTGAAGCTGGTTCTGATAGCAGGACCGTCTAGCAGCGGTAAGACAACCACATCAAAGAGAGTCGCACTTCAGTGTAAGGTTTTGGGATTGAATCCTATAATCATCGAGATGGACAACTATTTCGTTGACCGAGAAAAAACACCGAAGGATGAGCATGGCCATTACGATTTTGAAAGTTTCCACGCACTGGATGTCGACTTTCTCAGCCTTCAGATGAACCAACTTTTCAACGGAGAGACAATCGCTCTTCCCAAATTCAATTTTGCCGAGGGAAAAAGGATTATAAACGGCGACACCCTGAAAATGGGGGAGAAGGACATACTTATAATGGAGGGGATACATGCCCTGAATCCCGCGTTGACAAAGGGAATAGACCCAGATAAATATTTCAGGATATATGCATCTGCCTTGACTTCTCTTTCGTTGGACGAGAACAACAACATCTCAACCTCTGACAACCGTCTCATAAGGAGAATTGTCAGGGATGGCAATTACCGGGGAGTTTCACCGGAGGAGACAATTCTCAGGTGGCCGAGTGTCAGGAGGGGTGAGATAAGAAATATATTCCCATATCAGGAAAACGCCGATGTAATGTTCAACTCGGCCCTCATATATGAACTTCCTGTGCTAAAGTATTATGCAGAGCCACTTCTTAGAAGGATACATCCTAATTCACCTGCATCAACAGAGAGTATAAGATTGCTCAAGTTCCTCTCATATATCCAGGAGATGCAGCCTTGCGAGATATCACTGATTCCGCCCACTTCCGTTATTAGGGAGTTCATAGGCGGCAGCAGTTTTAAGTATTAGTTCCTTATCTGATCCAGTTTTCAGGATTTTGTTTGACAGTCCCTTTCCATAGTTGAAAATGGATAATAGACTCATTGTCTGACACGGTCAAAGAGCCCAGGGCCTCTCCTGTCTTGACTTTCTGGCCACTCTTGACATATATTTTTTCCAGTTTTGTGTAGAATGTGAAATAGTCTCCGTGCTGCACCAAAATACATTGATTGTACCCCGGCATCATAAGCACCTGTTTCACCACTCCGTCAAATACACACAAGGCATCCGCGCCGGCATCGGTGGATATGTTTACTCCATTGTTGAAAGGAAGCTTTACATTCTTGAAGACAGGATGATTGTGCTGTCCGAACTGCTCTACGATTGCTCCCCTCTTTACAGGCCACGGCAACTTTCCTCTGTTGTTCCCGAACTCCTCGGAAAGTGCAATGTCAACGGAGGTTGCCTTATAGTCAGGGCGCTCTTTCTCCTTGACGGCAGCGGTAAGAATACGTTCAATCTCCCTGTTCAGCTTCTCCACCTCTCTTCTTTTTACATTGAGTTGCTTAACCATCTCCTTTTCCTTTCTGGAAAGTTGGGAGATAACCTGTCTGGCCCTGTTCTCGTCAGTCGAGAGTCTCTTCACCTCAAGCTCTTTTTTAGCCTGGTTTGTAAGGGAGTTGCTCTTTATTTTAGCCAGCTGGTATTTCTCTTCAGCAATCCGTACACTCTTACCTCTTATCTCATCTGCCATCTCCTTGAGAGCAGAGGTGTAGTCCTTTATGTAGCTCCATCTCCTGTATCCCTGCTCGATATTCTTGCTTGCAAGCACATACATAAGCCAGACCGTCTGGTCCCTGTTCTTATATGCATTGTAAACCAGTTCAGAATAGGATCTTTTGAGAGATTCAAGGCTTCTGTCGAGTTCTGCTATCTGCTGCTCCTTTTTTGAAACCTCATTGTCAATATTCTTAATCTCATTTTCAATCTCCTTTAGCAGCTTCTTCCTATTGGAAATCTTTCTCTGAATATAGTTCAGCTCCTTCGTGTTTGATTGTTTCCTGGACTTTGTTGCAGCCAGTTGTTTGTCGAGATATGAAATCTCCTCCTCAATCTTCTGTTTTCTTGCTGTCTGTTCGCTGACATTCTGAGAAAAAAGAAGTGTGGAGAGAAAGAGTGAGAGAACCAGTACAGCAAATTTTCTCATTTTCTTTTACCCTCCTTGATTTGCTTTACCTTCTCGGCTATTCCTAGAGTTGGATCAATCTTATCTGCCTGCTCCCAATATATAAAAGCGAGATCCTGTTCGTTAAGTTTAAAAAGGATTTCTGCATAGTGGTCAAGAATAGCGGCACTCTCGTTTCCTCCGTAAACCAGAGCATGTTTAATTATGGCTTTTGCCTCAAGATCTTTTCCCATCAGATGGAGTATCCATGCAAATGTGTCAAGGTATGTCGGATTGTCCGGTTCCGAATCCACGGTTTTCTTACTCATCTTATACGCCTTGTCAAGTTGTTTGCCCTCAAGACTGAGGTAGTATGCATAATTGTTGAGCACAGGGCTGTATGTCGGTGCCTTGCTGATGGTTTTCCTGTAATATTTGTAGGCATCCTTGCGATTACCTGCCTGATAGCTCAGGTCTCCCAGAACAGAGAGAGCCCGGACCTCCATGGCACTATCGCCTTTAGCAATATAAAGGACATTTTTAAATACTGATATAGCTTCAGGAATCATATCCTTTTGGACGTATGCAAGACCTTTTATCTCAAGAAGTCCGGGGTCATAGGCAAACATCAGCGGATACTTCTCTATGTGGGAGATAATCTTATCCCACTCCTCAGTATAATATAGTAATGATAGGTACTCTCTGTGTGCGGCACGGGATTCTCCGAAATATTCAAGATTTCCCTCCAATGCCTTTGAAGCCTCTTCTACACGCCCCGTCTGAGCCATGTATCGGGCATAAAGATAGGTCGCGCTACTGTCTCCCGGATGGGCATAGTACATATTGCTCACCAGAGTGTCAACCTGGGGAAGGAATGTCTCAACAAACCTCTGGTTGGAAATTATCTGTGACAGATAATCTACCTTCATTTCAGCTGTAACAACCGGATTTGCCATAAGAGGAATCATACTCCTGAAATATGGTCCGAAACGGCTCTTGATCCTGTGAAGCTCCGCCTGCCCGAAAATTGCAGGTACATAAGAGGGCTCTATGGATATTGCTTTTGTATAATATTCCATTGCGAGAGAGTCATTCTGTACGGAAGTGTAATAGTCGCCTAGAATTGTTGCAGTCCTAGGTGTGCCGTTCTCCTTGTCAAAATCGGTCAGATATCTGATTGCCTCGTCTCTTTTATTCTGAAAGATAAAGAGATTGTATCTTGTAAGGCATGATGCCTCACTTTTGCCTGAATATTTCTCGATATCCTCAAGGACATCAAGTGCCTGGTCAAGCTTTTTCTCCTTGACATAGATGTCAATAAGCCCGTCATAAAGTTCAACCTGCTGTGGGTTTTCCTTTCGTAAAGACTCATATACCTTTATTGCATCTCCGGTTTGTTCATTATTCATATACAAAGATGCAAGCTGTGTCCTGTACCAGGAATTTCCCGGATCAAGTTTTACAGCCCTCTCCATCATCACCAGGGCACTATCCGGTTTGTTTCTGGATGAATATATGTTGCTAAGATAATAGTATACCGCATCATTCTTGCTTCCCTTATGGGCAAGAGATGAGAAAATTGACAGAGCTTTGTCTGTACTTCCGACATTGTACTCTTTCAAACCCTCCATATAAACTCCCTCCTCTCCGGCAATCTTCTCCTGGGCAGAAAGAGAAATTGTAACCGATAGAAGAAGGATGGCAGATATAGAAAAAGCCCCTGTGATGTGTCTGAAATTTATAACATTGCCCATTTTATATCAAATAATTAGTGTTTTTTGCAAAGATAGTGTTTTAATAAATTTTTATTTGCTGTGCAACGAATTATTACTATTTTGCATCTTATAATTGCGAGTGAATGAACGCCACTTCGAAGGATTTTACGGATGAGACAGAGCTGCTTAAGGGCTGCTTAAGGCAGGACAGAAAAGCACAAAAGGTCCTCTATGAGAAATACGCGCCCAGGATGCTCACTCTTTGTACAAGATATGTTGGGAACAAAGAGCGTGCCTGGGATACCCTTCACGATGGCTTTATTACGGTGTTTGACAAGATTGGCAGCTATAACAGTACCGGTTCGTTTGAGGGGTGGATGAGGAGAATATTTGTGAACACAGCCCTAATGTCATTAAGAAAGGCAGATGTTCTCAAATTTACAGAGGAACTGGTCGTTGTTGAGAGAGAAGTTACAAGTGAGCACACAGCTCTGGATAACATCTCATCAAAAGAGCTGCTCAGGCTGATAGCTACTATGCCTGCCGGGTTTAGGACTGTCTTCAATATGTATGTGATTGAGGGATATTCACATCAGGAGATAGCGAAGGAGATGGATATTTCCGAAGGCAGTTCAAGGTCGCAGCTCAGCCGGGCAAGGATCTGGCTGCAAGAGAGGTTAAAAGAGAGATATTGATTATGCAGGATATTGATTTTGATAAGAAGGTAAAGGAGATGATGGAATCGCATCATGAGATTCCTCCATTCGACTCCTGGGAAAAGATCAGTTCTGCTCTCGATAGGAAAAGAGCAAGAGTGGTCTACTTCAGAAGAGGTGTATATGCCGTTTCTGCAGTTGCCGCATCATTGTTGCTTCTCTTATTCATAGGACGTGACCTGCCTGAACAGACTGACAACATACCGGCCACTCCGCTTCTTTCAGAAAAGAGCAAGCCTCAGGTAGAAAACATTGACAAGAGTAGCGAAACACCTGTCAAAGAGGCCGGAGCGCCAAAGATAAGGACTATCAAGACAGAACCTCAAAAGATTGCTGAGACCGTTATTCCTGCAGAACAACCGGAAGAAGAGGTACAACATCAGATAGCCGAGGATAAACCGGCCAATAGACCGGTTCAGGCAAACAAGCAGCCGAATGACAGCAGGCCGTATGATTATTATGATTTTGAGCCTGAGAAGGAGAAAAAGAGCTTCAGAGATTGGCTGGGTGAGAGAAAATACAGATATGCTCTTTCAACAAACCTTTCATCATCACTCTATAAAAAATCGATAAATCTCATATCTGTCTCTCTTGGTTATCAGATTGACTTCATTCCATCGAGTCTTAAAGAGTCAGTACAGAGTCAATATGTTTCTGACAGGCGTTACGCTATGCCGGTCTCTTTCGGAGCTCAACTCCAGACAGATATAGATAAGAAATTCTCAGTCGGCACAGGATTGATATATACACTTCTGGCCTCAAACTATCAGGAGATATCACAAAGCTATAGCAGAGACATAAATCAGGCACTTCACTATATTGGAATACCTTTAAATGGTTACTACAGTCTTTTTGAGAACAAATCGGTAAAAATCTATGTTACTGCCGGAGCAATGTTAGAGAAGGGTGTAGTAGCATCATACCGGGAGAACACCGACGGAATCAAGAAGTACTATTCAGAATCTATTCCGGGTGTACAGCTGTCAGCCGGCGGCGGTCTCGGCCTAGAGTGGAAACTCAACAAAGATTTCGGAATCTACATAGATCCATCAATGACATACTATTTTAAGGGAAAACAACCGTCAAGCATAAGAACGGCTCAACCTTTGCAGTACAGGTTCGAGATGGGTATGAGATTTGAAATCTGATGGCGTTATTAGCAATTGTAATACTAAACTGGAACGGAAGGTCTTTTCTTGAACGTTTCCTGCCAAATGTAGAATCCCGGTCAAAGAGGGATGATACTATCATTGTGGTTGCCGATAACGGCTCCACAGACTCTTCTGTAGCCTATCTCAAGGAGCATCATCCTAAGGTGAGGCTTATAGAATTTGACAAAAACCATGGTTTTACTGGAGGATACAACAAGGCCCTCGCTCAGGTGGATGCAGAGTATTTCATGTTGCTGAATTCTGATGTGGAGGTTACCAAGGGGTGGCTTGAACCAATGTTGGAGCACATGCAGAATAACAGACAGACAGGAATATGCATGCCAAAAATCTGCTCTGCATACAATCGCAACATGTTCGAATATGCAGGAGCCGCCGGCGGTTTTATAGATTATCTCGGCTATCCTTTCTGCAGGGGCAGGATTCTGTCCAACATAGAGGAGGACAAAGGTCAGTACGATGACAGCATAGAGATATTCTGGGCCTCCGGAGCCGCGATGATGATAAGATCGTCACTTTATAGAGAGCTGGGAGGGCTGGATGAACGGTTCTTTGCCCACATGGAAGAGATAGATCTCTGCTGGAGGGCAAAGCTTATGGGAAATCAGGTATGGGTAGTACCGCAATCAGTGGTCTATCATGTAGGAGGGGGAACTCTGCCGAACAACTCTCCTCACAAACTCTATCTCAATTTCAGAAACAATCTGATAATGCTATACAAAAACCTGCCAGTGGCAAGCCTGACGCCGGTCATGTTGACAAGAATGTTAATGGACGGGGCTTCTGCTGCAGTGTATCTTTTACAGTTCCGTTTCAGCTATCTGAAATCCGTTTTCAAGGCACATATGGATTTCTGGAAAATCCTCCCATCTTTGGAAAGAAGCAAGGTTAGAGTGAAAGGAGTAAAATCAGGAAGAACAAGGATTTCAGGAGTCTATAGAGGTAGTATTGTCCTGAGATTCTTCGTCTCGTTAAGAAAACTCACATATTTCAGCATAGGAGCCGACATATCATAACGCCTCCACTACCTTCTCAACACAGGTGCCTCTGGATCCTTTTACAAGTACAGTATGGTCTTTCAGCGGATTTGAGACCAGATACTCTTTCAGTTCGGCAGAGGTGTCAAAGAAATGAGCCTTTGACATTATGCTGCTGAATGAGCCGGCGGCCTCTCTGTACTCTTTTCCCACAAAGAACAGTATATCGGCATTCATACTGCTAATAACCTCAAGAATTCTCTTGTGTTCATTCTGAGACTCCTCGCCAAGTTCAAGCATATCTCCTATAACCATTGCGGAAAGATCCTTGTCCATAACTGCAAAGTTGCTCAGAGCTGCCCGCATGCTTGTTGGATTGGCATTATATGCATCTATTATAATCTTGTTATAGTTTCCGTTTACAAGCTGAGAACGGTTGTTTGTCGGTTTATAGCTGCGGATAGCCTCATAAGAGGCATTTGCCTCGGTAAAGAATAGCTTTCCTATAGCAAGGGCTGCCATTACATTATCTGCATTATACGAACCTACGAGTTGGGTCTCAATCACCTCTCCCGATTCAAGTCTGATTCTCATATAAGGATTGTCAGAGCTAACGGGCAACAGAGAGGCATCCTCGTATTGCATGCCATAAGGAATACTCTTTATAGGTTCTCTCTCTTCAATCATTGAACATAGATCCGGGTTATCGATATTATATACGACAGTACCGTCATTCTTTTTCAGATAGTCATACAGCTCTCCCTTTGTCCTGATAACACCTTCAAAAGATCCGAAACCCAGAAGATGAGCCTTTCCCACATTTGTAACTATACCATAGTCAGGCTCACAAATTGACGCAAGGGCAGCAATCTCTCCCGGAGCACTTGCCCCCATCTCGACAACTCCTATCTGCGTATTTTCGTCCATTTTCAGCAGTGTCAGAGGAACTCCTATATGGTTGTTCAAATTGCCCTGTGTAAAGCTTGTACGGTACTCTGCCATCAGTACTCTGCTGATAAGCTCTTTGGTGGTTGTTTTTCCGTTGGTCCCGGTGATACCTATGATTGGCAGACCCAGTTCGCGCCTGTGATGTCTTGCAAGTTGCTGAAGTGTTGAGAGCACATCATCCACGAGAATCAGCCTCTCATCCGAGGGAAGTGAGGAGTCATCGACCACAGCATAAGATGCGCCGCTTTCCACCGCTTTCAGTGCAAACAGATTACCGTCAAAAGTCTCTCCTTTAAGGGCAAAGAAAAGCGAACCGGATTGTATGGCCCTGCTGTCTGTACAAACTCCGCTGCTCTGCCTGAATACTTTATATAAATTTTCGATGCTCATATTCAATGTGTTAATGTTTGCCGGTAGAGCCAAAACCGCCCTCACCTCTCTCTGAACCTGCAAGTTGGTCTGTCTCGACCCACTCCACTCTCTCATACTTTGCCACAACCATCTGAGCGATTCTTTCACCCGGATTAAGAACAAAATCCTGATCTGAAAGGTTGACTAAAATTATCTTAATCTCACCTCTGTAATCCGCATCAATTGTCCCGGGGCTGTTAACGATGCTTATTCCGTGCTTGGCTGCAAGACCACTTCTTGGTCTTATCTGAGCTTCATAGCCATGAGGAAGTTCGATGAACACTCCTGTCGGGACCATTGCTCTTTTCAACGGCTGAAGCGTGATGCTCTCGGTGATGTTTGCCCGCATATCCATACCGGCAGAATGCTCGGTTGCATATGAGGGTAATTCGTAAGGTGATGTATTTATAATTTTAACTTCCATATAGATATCTTTTCAATTTTAAGGTAATATAGTATATATAACAATATCAAGGCTGTATGAATGCCATATTTTAATATGATGTGCATTGGCGGGAGAATCAGAGTAATGCCGTATATAATAAGGCCAACCACTATAAATCCGAATACCTTGCCCCATCTGTAAGGAATCGGGTAATACTTGTTGCCGAGCTTTATACTTATCAGCATCATGACTGTATAGCTGGCAAGATGTCCCCAGGCCGCCGCATGGTATGAATAGAGAGGCATCAGGAAGATATTCAGCACAAGGGTTACAAGCAGCCCGGCAGCAGTGATCAATATTCCATAATTGGTCTTTCCCGAAAGTTTGTACCACATCGATACATTGAAGTTCATACCAAGGATCACATATGCCATGACCATAATGGGAACGATATCTATACCCTCACGGAAATTTTTTCCAATTATCAATCCGATGATTCCCATATAGAGCATGAGCCCGAGAAATATCAACATTGAAAATGCGGTGAAATGCTCCATGACATCTGCGTACTGCTTTTTCTTCACATCCTCGGATTCCCCTTTTGAGAAGAAGAATGGCTCTGCTGCAAAACGGAACATCTGTATGAACAACATCATAAGAGTTGCCAGTTTCGCTCCGGCTTGAAAGACTCCGAGCTCAGATGACCACACAGTTCCTTCAGGTGAGAAGAGCCTGAACATTGGTCTGTCAATGAAATCATTGAGCACTCCCGGCAATCCGGCAATCATTAACGGCAACGAATAGAGCATCATCTGTTTCCATAAACTCATGTTCAGTTTCAGGCGGATTTTCAATATATCCGGCATCATGATGATCAGCAGGATTATGCAACTCAAAAAGATTGCAAATATTATATAAGAGAAGTCAGGTGTCGGTGAAATGAACTCAAGGAGGAAGCTTCCCGGATGCTTTGCAAGATAGGATGGTACAAAGAAGAAGAGTATAAGATTGAATACAGTCTCTGAGAGTATCTTGATTGTCTTTAACAGGGCAAATTTGAATGCTTTGTGGAGGAACCTGAGTTTGGCGAAAAGTATGGCTGTGAAGTTGTCTATTGCAAGAATAGCTCCAACATATATGATTACATTCTGGAAACCGTTATATCCCATTAGCCTGGAAATCTGATCCGAGCCGAGGGATAATCCCAGTAACAGTATTACCGAGAGTATACCGACAGTCATAAGCGCATTTGAAAACACCTCATGAGGCCGGTCGTGTTTATTTGCATATCTGAAGCAGCCGGTCTCGAGTCCCAATGTGAATACAACCTGCAGGATTGCAATATAGGCAAGCACCTCTGTAGCCAGTCCATATTCTGATGTGGAGAGTACCCGGGTGTAAATCGGGACAAATATAAAATTTATGAATCTTGCCAGTATTGAGCTCATGCCGTACACTACAGTCTCGCCGGCAAGTTGTTTCAGGGGATTTTTACTCATAGCTAATAAGCCAACGCTTTAGGTTTAAATATCAGGAACCCTATATTCAGTTGCGGGAACCATTTAACATCAGACTTGTCGTAATATGATGCAGACAAAGTCACAGGCCCGACAGGTGATTGCCATACACCGGCAATCTCGGCAGAAAAATTACCACTCGGGAAGAGGTCCGAGAAGCGAGTAGATCCGTCTGTCGTCTTCTCAAGAAGTTTGTATGGCTGAAAATATGCACCCATCAAATGAACAGAGAGACTCTTCGTAAACCGGAATATCGGCATGACAGCCAGACCGATAAATGACTGTGACCTGTTACTGCTCAGAAGTAAAGTCTTACTGTGAGGTGTAGGCTGGAAGGCAGGCAGGTATAACAGACTTGAGATTCTGTCACCCATTGCAGTCCTGTTTGAAATTGTAACATCGGCTATCCAGCCGAGTGTGAATTTCTTTGTAATCGGTGTGTAAGATTCGAAATAGTTCCTGAAGCTAACAGAGTTATGTACCTTGTTGGAAATGGGAAGAGCATCCAGAGATGTGCTGCCGGGCCGGTAATCCTCCTTCAGATGTGTTAATCTCAGGGACATCTTGTATGTACTCCCCTCAGTCGGATAGATCCGGTTGTTTGTCGTGTTCTTTTCAATATAAAATGACGGAGAAAAATAGGAGAGATTTGTCTCGTCTGCTATGTCGTATGATGTAAAGCGATCTGTCTGGTAATATTCATAAACATTTCTCCCGACAGTCAGAGAGAGTTTTGCCAGAATGTTTTCGTACAGATTGATCGGAGTGGCTATACTTGCTGTCGCAAAGACCTCTCCCTCCTGCACATTGCTGGTAGGAACCCTGTTTGAGAAAAAGTTTGTCTGAGTACCACCGAAGTAGTCAAAACGGTGAGTTACGAGCTGAAACTCATAAAAGGCAAAAGGTCTTATGGAGACATCCTGGCGGAAATAACCGCTGAACCCGCTGTAGAACCTTCCAAGATTTATATCTGCAGCAGCTTTCCACGGCATGCTTGAAAACTTTCTGTATTCCAACCCCAGATACCCCTGATTCAGGGATGATGAAGAGATATTTCCTCCGATTGCAATTTTTATTGGAGGAGCTTCAGATACCTGAAGGTGTACATTATATACCGAGTCCTTGCCCAGCTTTGCCACAGGGAAGAAATTCTTGACATTGCCACTGGCAATTACCCTGTAGTATCCCCTCTTAAGCTGTTCAAAGTCAAAATATCTGGTCCTATTTTCCCTAAAGGTCTTGTCTATGAAATCCTTTGACGAAAATTTCAATGAATCCTTTATGATAACCTTCTCAAAATTCAAAGGCGTACACCTGGTTCTGAAATCAAGCCTTTTCTTAAGAAGCTCCTCGTCGCTGCGTCTTTCTCTGACATGCTTTTTTATTTCAGGAATAAGCTTCATCATATTGAAATATCCGGTCTGTACAAGCTGGTCTATTTTTTCGAAGTCAAGAAGGCTTATATTGGCAAATCTCATATCCAGCAGAATACCCTTCTCTTCAGGGATGTTGTAATTGGTCTCTACCATTAGCATCGTCTCTATCTGGGAGACAATATCGTCAGGCTTAGGTACGGAGGCAAATTGTGATGCACATTTCACACCAATCATATAGTCCGGTTTGAAATCCTTGATCATAATATCCCAGGGAAAGTTATTGTATAGTCCGCCGTCAAAGTAGAGAACAGAATCAATCACGATAGGCTGGAAAAAGAAGGGGAATGTCATGGATGCTCTCACGGCAGATCCAAGATCTCCTTTTCTGAATGAGACCGGAGCCTTGCGTGCCACATCTGATGCAACACACCTGTACGGTACCATGAGTTTGTCAAAATCATATCCTGCGGCTGCCGCGGGTGAGGCAAAGAGTTGCATCACGGCAAGATCCATCGGATATGGGGCTACAAAACTTGACGGGAGATTAATTGAGAGTTTTTTATCGTTGCTTAGATTTGCTGTAACCTTAAACATCTCCGGGGTTGCATCCCTTCTGTACATATAGGTGGCAAAAAGAGGCTCCTGCTCTCCATTGTACCATGATTCGAACTCTTTTGACTTGAACAGTCTTATCATCTCGTCAGGTGTAAGCCCTATTGAGTACAACGCCCCGACAATTGCCCCCATTGATGTTCCTGTTATGTAGTCGATAGGGATATTGTTCTCTTCCAGCGCCTTTATGGCTCCGACATGAGAAAGGCCCTTTGCCCCTCCACCGCTTAGCACAAGGCCGACACCCTGGGCATTCAACTGCAGGACAGATACAACAAACAAAAACAGAATGGCAATTTTTTTGATTTGCATAGTTTTTTCAATTGAGGTACTTTTGTCAAGAATTACAAAGGTATAAAAAATCACATAATAATATCTTGACAAATCATGAAATCAAACATCGTTAATTTATTAATAATCACATCTTTAATGCTTTTTTCCTGCAAAGGAAACAAAAGCAGCCAACAACAAGATGAACAAACACAAAAAAAGGATACAGTTAAGATGGCAACAACATTAGCATTCGATCCGGCTACACTTGGAGAGGAGCCGGTATTTGACATAAACACAAATGTAGGTACAATCAGAATTAAATTATATAAGGAGACTCCTAGACACAGGGATAATTTTGTGAAACTTGCATCAGAGCGTTTCTATGACAATATTTTGTTTCACAGGGTTATAAATGGTTTTATGATTCAGGCAGGCGATCCGCTTACCAAGGATACTCTAAACGCTGCCAGATTTGGTACAGGCGGACCAGGATATACCATTCAGGCTGAGATCAACCCTAAATTCAAGCACAAAAAGGGAGCAATGGCGGCAGCGCGCAGAGGCGATGCCGGCAATCCAAACAGAGAGTCTTCAGGATCACAATTCTATCTTGTACAGGATGCAGGTTCATGCAGTCAGCTTGACGGCCAGTACACAATATTCGGTGAGACAATCAGCGGTATAAATATTATTGATCAGATTGCAACAATGCCAACCGACAGGAACGACAGACCTGTATCGGATGTAAAGATTCTTAGCGTGATTCCTGTGGTGGATGGTAAGCAAGTGTCAACAGCAAAACCAGCTACACCTGTGGTTGATGCAAACGGTAATCCGGTAAAGCAGGGAGAACAGAATAAACCTCAACAGGCGAAAAAATAATAAGAGCTAGTTCTCAGACATCATATCCCTCATCCGTTTAGCCATATTTGAGGCAAATACAAAGTTGTTAAGATCTTTGTTGTCGGATGAGAGGATATTGTTTTTATCCCCCTCCCATACAAGATGCCCTTTATGTATAAAGCCGACCTGGTCTCCAATTTCCATGACAGAGTTCATGTCATGAGTATTGACGATTGTAGTGATATTGTACTCCTTTGTTATCTCGTAGATTAACTGGTCAATCAGGATTGCGGTTGTAGGGTCGAGACCCGAATTGGGTTCGTCACAGAAAAGATATTTAGGGTTCAGGGCAATAGCCCTTGCAATACCGACACGTTTCTGCATACCCCCGCTTATTTCGTTGGGATATAATTTATTTACATTTATAAGGTTTACCCTTTGCAGGCAGAAGTTGACCCTTTCCAACTTCTCCTCACGGCTCCACTGAGTGAAAAAGTTCATCGGAAACATTACGTTTTCCTCAACAGTGGCAAAATCGAACAGAGCTCCTCCCTGGAAAAGCATGCCTATCTCTTTGCGTATCTCTTTCTTTTTATTGAAATCCAATTTGTTGTACAAAGTGTCATTGTACCATACCTCACCCTCATCAGGCTCATGCAGTCCGACAATTGATTTCAGCAGGACAGTCTTGCCCGAGCCGCTGGCACCTATAATAAGAGAGCAATTTCCGGGTTTAAAATCGATTGAGATGTTATTCAGGACATTCAGGTCTCCGAACTTTTTTGATAGATTGACTGTGCGGATCATACCTGTATTAGTTTAGCATAAGTTGTGTAATAATAAGGTTGGCAACAAGAATTGATACGCTGCTGACCACAATGGCTTTTGTGCTGGATTTGCCCACTCCGAGAGATCCTCCCGATGCATAATACCCATAAAATGCAGACACACTGGTGATTATAAAGCTGAATATGGCCATCTTGACCATGCTGTAAAATATGTAGTATCCCCTGAATGCATATTGGAGACCGGTTGTATAATCACTGAAAGTAACCACACCCGTGATAATGACTATCAATCCGCCACCGACAAGGCCAAGCATAAAGCTCATAAGCATCAGCAAAGGGTTGAAAAACGAAGTGGCTGCAAGTTTGGGAAGTATAAGATAGCTTGAGGAGTTGATCCCCATCATCTCCATTGCGTCTATCTGCTCTGTAATCCTCATACTGCCAATCTCCGAGGAGATATTGGACCCTACCTTTCCTGCAAGAATAAGAGCTATCATAGTCGAGCAGAACTCGAGTACAAGGCTCTCCCTTGCCATATAGCCTACATACATTTTAGGTATAAATGGGTTTTCAATATTATACGCTGTCTGGATAACTATTACTCCTCCAATGAAGATAGAGATGACGGCAACAATAGGAATTGAATCCAGTACCAGTCTCTCTGCGTCAATAAAGAACTGTTTCCAGAAAATCCTGGCCTTTTCAGGTCTGCTGAAAACCATCTTCATCAGAAGTACATATTTTCCTATAAGTTCAAGGGCTGCTTTCATTTTTTATATCTTATCGGTTGCATCGTGACAAATGTACTCAATTTTGACTATATTCGCGCCTAATTTGTAACGTCACAGGAATTTTGAATCTTTTATATAACCTATCGCTGCAGTTCCTCTATGCCTCTATGACGCTGTTAGGCAGAGTGAACCATAAAGCATATCTCTTCACTTCAGGCAGGAAGGGGCTGATTGATAGGATCAGCTCTGAGATAGACCACTCATCAGATATAGTCTGGGTTCATTGCGCGTCAGTCGGTGAATTTGAGCAGGGTAGGCCTTTGATAGAGCAGTATAAAAGAGAGAATCCGGATAAAAAGATACTGCTGACCTTTTTTTCACCTTCTGGTTATGAACTAAGAAAAAATTACAGCAAGGCAGATTGGGTTTACTATTTGCCTATCGATATTAAAAGGAATGCAGTTGCATTTCTGGACACAGTCCAACCGTCAATGGCCCTTTTCATAAAGTATGAGTACTGGTTTAACTACCTGTATGAGCTTAAACGCCGGAACATACCAACTTATGTTGTTTCGGCAATTTTTATGCCCGGTCAGAGATTCTTCAGTTGGTACGGTAATATTTTCAGAAAGATGCTCAGATGCTTTTCCCACATATTTGTGCAGGATGAGTTGTCCAAAAAGCTTCTCGGAGGAATCGGGATTGAAAATGTTACAGTGAGCGGAGACACACGCTTTGACAGAGTTCAGGCTGTAGCCGCAGCCGGACGTGATATACCTCAGATTGAAATATTTGCCGAAGGCCATTCATGTTGGGTTGCAGGAAGCACTTGGCCGGTTGACGAGAAGATAATATCCGCTGCGCTGGGCAAACTGCCCTCAAACAAGCTTGTAATTGCGCCGCACGAGGTTGATAAGAAGCATATAGAGAATCTTCTGGAGCTCTTTCAAGGTTACAAGGTCGTGAGATATACGGAGGTGGCAGATCAGGAGATAGATCCGGAGCTGAGGTCAAGACTTGAGGCTGCACAGATAATGATTATAGATACCATCGGAATTCTATCATCTGTATACCGATACAGTGAATTTGCATATATAGGCGGAGGTTTCGGCACAGGTATACACAACATACTCGAAGCTGCAACTTATGGAGTGCCTGTGATTTTCGGCCCTAAACATACTCGCTTCAAAGAGGCTGTTGATCTGGTCGAGAAAGGCGGTGCTAAAAGCATCACAAACCAGGAAGAGTTTGAAATGTGGTGCAGTCGCTACCTTAACGACTCAAAGCTTCGTAAAGATAACGGCCACATCTGTCTGGATTATATTTCTAAAAATATTGGTGCTACAAGAAGGGTTCTGGACGGTATTTACCGCATGAATGCCCAAAAACAGTGAATAGTGACAAGTGAAATAGTGAAAAGCTGTCTGAGTAATCAGGCGGCTTTTTTGTTCTGCAGTCGAATTGCAGCCATAAGTTTTAAAGACTCTGGTTTTTTCTGGATTTGTTCTCTGTGGACGCTTTATATATTCGAGATATGCAGAATCAGGGAAGTCCATCCTCACTCGTATTCTAAGACTTTTCCAAATATAATTTTTATTTTTATTTGAAGATCCAACATCTGATATCTCTGATATGTTGAAATATAAAGTATTATAGCAAGAAAAATTCCTTACCATAAACATAAATTTAAACAAATAAACCATTTAACTGCACATAGGAGAACATCCCCCCCCTTAGCTAACGTGACTTGGATTTGCTAAAGCTTTTTATGGACCTCTGATGTCTAGTAATCTAATTTGCGTTTAATCCAACACACAACATTAGCACTAAGTTTAAGGAATAGGTCAACTAATGTGAGTTATATCAAGCATATGTCAGTTTTACATATTGTGAGCCCCTTTTTACTACAGCAAAAATTCTAAGTATCAATTTAAATTTGACTGCATTTAGAACAATACCATAAGCATCCCTCGTCGCTCCCTTCTCGTTGTATTTTCTCTGGAAGTAAGATTTCATTCCTGGATCATGCATCACTGCACTTCTGGCAGCCTGGGTTAATTCTACTTTTGCCTGTTTATTGCCTAATCTGGAGACACGTGTCCGGCCATTAATGCTTGTACCGGAGGTATGCTCAAAGGGGGCTATTCCAATATAACAGGCGTATTGTCTTGCATTCGAGAAGGCGGTGAAATTTTGGGTGTTGACTATTGTTGTTATTGCATTTATGATCCCAATGCCAGGTATAGACAATAAAAGATTATAGTTATTGTTGATTAAACTGTCAGAGGTGATTATTTCCATCATTTGTGACTCTACTTGCAAAAGCATGTCATCAAGATATTTCAGCATCTTTGTCTTTCTTTTTGATGTCTGCTTTGTCTCATGGCTAATTACATCTGCTTTTTGTTGCCTGTAGGAGACGATTTGTTTTATATAGTGTTTTCTCTCCACAAGCAACCTCCGTAGGATACTGAGTGCTTCCGGTGGTAAATGACTGGCCTTGATCCTATCCCTGAATGTATAGGCATACCAGGCAATCCGTTGGGCATCTACCTTATCATTCTTTCCTCTCACAAGCCCAAGGGACCGCTTAATTTGCAGTGGGGATTCCATGCAATATGTAATCCCTTTACTGGAAAGAAAATATTGAATATCCTGACCATATAACCCTGTATGTTCCATGCAGAAAAGAGATTGCTTATAATCAACCTTTTTCTCCTTAAGCCATACCAATAAATTCTTAAAACCAGGAATGTCATTGGTTATTTTAATGTGATTTTCATGCTGATCCCCATCATCGGAATAAATAGCTACATCCAATGACAATTTTGAGATATCAATCCCAATAAACCATTTTTTATTCATAATTTTGATTTTAGAGGTTAACCGAATATTGAAACGACAGATGCTTTTAATAAGTCTGGAAGCTTAAGATTCTAATTTGTGCTTTTCAATATAAGAAAGAGAAAGTCTATTGCGACTGATAGTTCTGTTAATAAACTGACTTCGTTCTTAGTTCACTTTCTCTTTCCGGTTAACTTGTTATAAAAACAAAAATACACCATATCCTCATATTGAAAATTATGGTGTAAATCTAAAAACTTCGTTCGCTCCGGCTGAAAATTTCCCTGATTCTGCATATCTCAATTAACTTGTAAGCGTCTACAGAGAACATAAAAAACCAAGGTCTTTTGCAACTTTATGTCTGCAAACGCTCATCTATTCATGTTCAATAGAAAATATAATTTAGACCAATATATTTCTTCTATTTAAGGTTCACAACTACCACCACACTATTTCC
>JAQVBQ010000113.1 GCA_028690215.1 Bacteroidales bacterium
TTCTTATTATTCAGGATTACTCCTTCTTGCTCTTTACAAGTCTCTGGTAGTCGTCCATAGGAGAGACAATTATCTTTTCGAACTCTCTCTGACCTGTACCGGCCGGGATAAGATGTCCGCAGATAACGTTCTCTTTCAGACCTTCCAAAGAGTCCTTCTTGCCGTGTATTGCCGCCTCACTCAGTACTTTTGTAGTTTCCTGGAATGATGCTGCTGACATGAAACTGTTTGTACGGAGGGCTGCGCGGGTGATACCCTGAAGGATCTGATTTGATGTTGCAGGCATTGCATCACGAGCATCTACAAGCTTAAGGTCTTTACGCTTAAGGATTGAGTTTTCGTCACGAAGTCTGCGTACAGTCACAATCTGACCTGCCTTCAATGTAGTAGAGTCGCCGGCATCGAGAACGACCTTCTTGTCATAGATATCGTCATTTTCATGGATGAACTCCCACTTGTCGACGAGTTGCTCCGGAAGGAAACGAGTGTCACCCGGATCAACAATCTCAAGCTTGCGCATCATCTGACGTACTATAATCTCGAAGTGTTTGTCGTTAATCTTCACACCCTGGCTACGGTATACATCCTGAACTTCATTCACGATATACTCCTGAACCTTGGTAGGACCCTGAATTGCAAGAATGTCGGTAGGAGAAATTGCTCCGTCAGAAAGTGGCATACCAGCACGTACATAGTCGTTCTCCTGAACAAGAATCTGTTTAGAGAGAGGAACTGAATAACGTTTCTCTTCGCCAGTCTTTGATTTGACAATAATCTCACGGTTACCTCTCTTGATCTTACCCATAAGAACCTCACCGTTGATCTCAGTCACAATAGCAGGGTTCGAAGGATTACGAGCCTCGAAGAGTTCGGTTACACGAGGAAGACCTCCGGTGATGTCACCGGTTTTACCGATGGCCCTAGGAATCTTCACAAGTATATCTCCGATTTTTACCTTCTTGCCGTTTTCAACCATTATGTGAGCACCTACAGGAAGGTTGTACTGTCTAAGTTCTGTCTGGCCATCCATGATCTTGATGGTCGGGTTCTTTGATTTATCGCGGGACTCGATAATAACCTTCTCCTTGTGGAGAGAGTACTCATCAGCAGCCTCCTCACGATATGTAACACCCTCGATCATACTGTCAAACACAGCCTTACCGGCATTTTCAGCGATTGTAACAGCATTGTATGCATCCCATTCGCATATCTTGTCACCCTTCTTGACAATATCACCCTCCTTGAAGTACAAAGTAGCTCCGTAAGGAATATTGTGGTTAGAAAGAGTGATTCCTGTATTCACCTCAACTATCCTCATCTCAGCAGTACGTCCAATAACAATCTCACGAGGTGCGCCATCTTCTCCGAGGGTTGTGATAGTACGAAGCTCTTCGAACTCAAGACGACCCTCATAACGAGTGATAATCTCATTTTCAGATGCAACACTTGATGCAGTACCACCGACGTGGAATGTACGGAGAGTAAGCTGAGTACCAGGCTCACCGATTGACTGTGCAGCAATTACACCGACAACCTCGCCCTTCTCAACCATTCGTCCTGTTGCAAGATTCCTTCCGTAACATTTTGCGCAGACACCTTTACGTGATTCGCAAGTGAGAACGGAACGGATCTCAACAGATTCAATAGGAAGAGACTGAATCAGTTCTGCAATATCTTCAGTGATCATCTCACCTGCCTCGATAATCTTTTCTCCTGTCAAAGGATTGTAGATGTCATGGACAGATGTACGACCCATAATTCTTTCATAAAGAGACTCAACTACCTCATCCTTGTTCTTGATGGCAGTTGCCACAAGTCCACGAAGAGTGCCGCAGTCCGGCTCATTAATAATTACATCGTGCGATACATCGACAAGACGGCGTGTCAGATAACCAGCATCCGCTGTCTTCAGCGCTGTATCGGCAAGACCCTTTCTGGCACCGTGTGTAGAGATGAAGTACTCAAGAACCGAAAGACCCTCCTTAAAGTTGGAAAGAATAGGATTCTCGATAATCTCCGCACTTGTAGCACCCGATTTCTGAGGTTTAGCCATCAAACCGCGCATACCGGTAAGCTGGCGGATCTGGTCCTTAGAACCACGGGCACCTGAGTGAAGCATCATATACACAGGGTTGAAACCTTGTTGGTCAAGAGCAATCTGACTCTCAACAATGTTGGTGAGTTTAGAATTTGTTCTTGTCCAGATGTCAATAATCTGGTTATACCTTTCATTATTGGTTATAAGACCCATGTTGAATGAAGACATGATGTTCTCAACCTGCTTGTAACCATCCTCGATAAGAGACTCTTTCTCCTTAGGTACAAGAACGTCAGCAAGGTTAAACGACAAGCCTCCCTTGAACGCCATAGTGTAACCAATACCCTTTATATCATCAAGGAACTGTGAAGTTCTGGCAACACCGGCTACTTTAAGCACGTTGCTGATGATATCCCTAAGGGATTTCTTGGTAAGCACCTCATTTATATAACCAACCTCTTTCGGAACCACTTGGTTGAACAAGATGCGTCCGCAGGTAGTCTTTTTAAGTTCGTAACCCTGACTGAGATCACAGAAATTCTTAGGAAGTCTTACCTCAATCTCGGCATGCAGATCAAGCCTGGCTTCGTTATGTCCTATAATAACCTCCTCTGGTCCATAGAATCTCATACCTTCTCCCTTTGCACCCGGACGTTTTTTGGTCATATAGTAAAGACCAAGCACCATGTCCTGAGAAGGAACGGTAATAGGTGCACCGTTTGCAGGGTTAAGGATATTGTGAGAGCCCAACATAAGAAGCTGTGCCTCAAGTATTGCAGCATTTCCAAGCGGGAGGTGAACAGCCATCTGGTCACCGTCAAAGTCCGCGTTGAAAGCGGTACAAGCAAGAGGGTGGAGTTGAATAGCTTTACCTTCAATAAGTTTCGGCTGGAAAGCCTGTATACCCAATCTGTGGAGGGTAGGGGCACGGTTAAGGAGCACTGGGTGTCCCTTCATCGCATTTTCAAGAATATCCCAGATAACCGGGTCTTTCCTATCAACAATCTTCTTGGCCGATTTAACGGTCTTTACAATACCTCTTTCAATAAGCTTTCTGATAATGAATGGTTTGTAAAGCTCAGCAGCCATATCTTTAGGAAGTCCGCACTCGTGCATCTTCAGTTCAGGTCCTACGACAATTACTGAACGTGCAGAGTAGTCAACCCTCTTACCGAGGAGGTTCTGACGGAAACGACCCTGTTTACCTTTCAGACTGTCTGAAAGTGATTTGAGTGTACGGTTTGCCTCAGTCTTGACTGCGTTTGATTTCCTTGAGTTGTCGAAAAGCGAGTCAACAGCCTCTTGCAGCATCCTCTTCTCGTTACGGAGGATAACTTCAGGAGCTTTGATCTCGATAAGTCTTTTCAGACGGTTGTTACGTATAATAACCCTGCGGTAAAGGTCATTCAGGTCACTTGTTGCAAAGCGGCCTCCGTCCAGAGGAACAAGAGGTCTTAATTCCGGTGGTATCACAGGAATCACCTTAAGAATCATCCATTCAGGATTGTTAATATCTTTTGATTCACGGAATGCTTCAACAACGCCGAGTCTCTTTAGAGCCTCAGCTTTTCTCTGTTGAGAGGTTTCCGATTCGGTTTTGTGACGAAGTTCGTATGATAGGTCATCGAGGTTCAGACGGGTGAGCATCTTGTAAATAACCTCTGCTCCCATACCCGCAATGAACTTGTTAGGATCTTCATCATCAAGCATCTGGTTCTCCTTAGGAAGTGTATCCAGAATTGCAAGATACTCGTCCTCTGTAAGCAGGTCATTTGCCTTGACTCCGTCTCTCTCCTTAATACCCGGTTGAACTACGATATAACGTTCGTAGTAAATGATACCCTCAAGTTTCTTTGATGGTATACCCAGAAGATAACCTATCTTGTTGGGAGTAGAACGGAAGTACCAGATATGTGCTACAGGAACGGTAAGAGTGATGTGACCCATCCTCTCGCGACGCACCTTCTTCTCTGTAACCTCTACACCACAACGGTCGCAAATAATACCACGGTAACGGATTCTCTTATATTTACCGCAATGACACTCATAATCCTTATAAGGACCGAATATCCTCTCGCAGAAAAGACCATCCCTCTCCGGTTTGTATGTACGATAGTTTACAGTTTCGGGTTTGAGCACCTCACCTGAGGACTTTTCAAGGATCTCCTCAGGTGATGCCAAACCGATAGTAATTTGATTGAAATTACTCTTAACCTTTATCTCTTTCTTGACAGACATATTGTTCTGATTCAAATTTTCAAATACTACTAATTAATCCAGGTTGATGCTCAAGCCAAGTCCGCGAA
>JAQVBQ010000114.1 GCA_028690215.1 Bacteroidales bacterium
AAAGGAGGAGGTGTATCAATAACAATGAGTAGATTGATTTCTAAAGTGACTGTGGTATTTGATAAATCCTCTTTAAGCGGAGGGACAAATATAAATATCACCAAAATTGAGTTAAAGAATGTTGCCACTCAATGTAAGTATCTTGTTACAAATACTATAAGTTCCACTTCATATATCGGTGTTTCGGGAAATAATTTAACAGACAATTTAGAACCATCGGCTCATAGTTCAGCTACTCCATTATTCCTGTTTGAAAATATGCAGGGAAATATCGGCTCTGCCGGTGATGAGAAAGATAAAAATCCCGGTGCGGCACAACCTTACTGTTCTTATGTGGAGATCACTGCAAATTACAGCACACCTGCAAAGAGCGGAACATTAAAGTATAGATTCTATTTAGGCAAAAACATCTCCAATAATTTTGACGTTGAACGAAATACATGGTATCAGCTGAATATACGATTTGCCGGAACCGGAATAAACGAAGTTTCGTGGAGAATAGATGCTTCAAACCTCACGGATGTAAAATACAATATTAGCGTTGCGGCTTCTCCGTCAGATGGGGGAACTGTATCTGGCGGAGGGCAATATGTTTATGGTTCTACTCCGTCATTGAATGCTTACCCTGCAGCTAATTATATTTTTACAGGTTGGAGTCCCTCTATGAGCTCCGTTATTCAAGATATGGTTTATACTGCGATTTTCCAATATGTTGATCCTACAGTTTATGTGACAGGAGTTAATTTGAGCCCTGCAAATATGAGCCTCTATGTTGGCGAGACAGGTAACTTAAATGCAACCGTCAGTCCGGGTAATGCAGATAATATGTCTGTGACCTGGTCCTCTTCAAATCCTTCTGTAGCAACTGTGAATAATGGAACAGTTATGGCTTTAGCTGCAGGAACAGTTACTATAACTGCTTTAACTGTGGATGGCGGATATACTGCAACTTGCAATTTGACAGTTAGTAATAAAACATTTACTATAACCCCTGCAAACAAAACAATCTACATTGGAGAATCATTTAGTATAACCTCAAGCGGTTCTCCGAGCCCTTATCCCTCTTGGAATACTTCAAATGCTTTGATAGCTTCTGTTAGTGGCGGTATGGTAACAGGTAACTCGACCGGAACGGCAACTATAACTGCAATTGCAAATGGAATTACAAGAACCTGCAATGTGACGGTAATTGATCCTGTTGTTTATGTAACAGGTGTGAGCTTAGATAAATTTTCAATGACATTAACTGCCGGCGGATCTGTTGGAAGTTTAACTGCGACCGTTAATCCTTCAAATGCGACAAACAAAAGTGTGATTTGGAGTTCATCAAACAGTTTTGTAGCTAATGTCAATAGCAGTGGTGTAGTGTCACCATTAGGTGTTGGTTCTTGCACAATAACTGTTACTACCGTCGATGGCGGAAAAACTGCAGCTTGCTCTGTGACAATAAATCCTGCAACAATAGCTGTGACCGGAGTTAGTATAAGTCCGGAGAACTTGTCTTTGGACGAGGGACAGAACGCAACACTTTCTGCAACTGTTAATCCTTCAAATGCTTCCAACAAAACAGTGACATGGTCAACTTCAAATTCCAGTATTGCAACAGTAGATGCTAATGGAAAAGTAGTCGCAATTTCTGCCGGTACAGCTACTATCACTGTCAGAACAAACGATGGAGGTTATACTTCGAATTGTAATGTGACTGTTTACAAGGTAGTGGATTTATATTTCTACTTCTATAGGGTTGCTAAGCTTGGGTACAAAGGTGGCATTGAAAATTATTGGTATTTGAACGAGCCTATGAATGATGATGTATATGTGAAAGCAACCGGAGGCAGCAATATCTCAGGGTCTATTTCTTACACTATTAACTGGGCATACAGTCCTGCATCAGGTTTCAGTGAGCCAACACCAACTTACGGAACAAAGTCAATCAGTATCTCATCTTCATTGAATACTCTGTTAGAATCCGGAACAGCATGGGGTAGTGAAACAGATTTTGATATCGAGTATCCGATAATTACAGTAACAAGCTATACTCCGAGCGAAACCAATTCTCCACCTACCAGAGTACGAGTGAACCAAGATTTAAATACTTATTATTTAAAAGAAAGTGGAAGGTGAACTTTTGGAAACATGTTCCTGTTAGGTTGGATTAACGTCAAAATATGTGATATGTCCAGAAAATTTGATATATCACTATGATCATAAATATGATTACTCACAATAGGTCTCATTGTAATGTTATTTTTTTAGAAAATTTTGTATATTTGTTGAGTTAGCAACTTATAAAAAATGTCTGCTTTTTGGCAAGAAAATTATCGTCTTTTTGGGGTGGCCAATTTGGACCGGCAAGAGTTGTTTTTTTATGTCTACTTTCCCAAATTTTGAACTAAAACTAGGCCAACCCTATGAAAAATACAGACGACAAGCTGATAAGTCGAAATATCAAACCAACTGCCATGCGTGAATTGGTCTTGGGCATTCTATCTGAACAAAAAATGGCAATTAGCTTATCTGATTTGGAACACAACTTTCATAAATCAGATAAAGTCACCTTGTATCGTACTCTCAAAACATTTGAGGAAAGGAAACTCATTCATAGTATTGATGATGGTACTGGTGCTATTAAATACGCTCTTTGTAAAGAGTCATGCCAATGTCACCCGGAAGACTTACATATACATTTTTTTTGTACAAAATGTCAACATACATTTTGTCTAAATGACAATCCCATTCCTACCATAAACCTACCAGTTAATTTTAGCCTAGGAACCATAAATATGGTTGTAAAAGGAGTTTGTGCAGACTGCAACCATTAATTTGCAACTTAGTTGCATAAACTTTTTATTATCTTTGCTGTTGTTTTAATAGTTGCAGTAAGTTTTTTATGAGCAAAGTAGGAGAAAAAAGTAGATTTGTGTTATTATTACTGACTTGGTTGGTTATATTATTTCATTCTATTATCCCTCATCATCATCATCTCGATTCCTATAGTGACCAGAATAATAACAATTCCTGTACAACGCAAACTAGGGGTGAGTCTCCGACTGAGGCAAATAAGCATTGTCACGCTCTAAACAATATCGTTTTCAAAAAAGTCAACACAATCACTGTTGACTCAAATACTGCGTCTAATACCCTGTTGTTTTACATTACAGCACATAATCTGGTAAAATTCTACAACAGAGTTTTATTGAACACTTCGCCAATTAAAGATATTGTTATCCTAAAACAATATTTTACCGCAGATCTATCCTTTAGAGCCCCTCCTGCCTCAGTTTAATCCCTTCTTACTTATTATTTTATTTCCTCTGACAGAATTGTCAGATTATTGTTTATGTTTAAAACTTAGCTCAAATGAGTAAAAGAAAACTGACAAAAAAAGAATTACGGGAGAGTCAGGTTATTGACGATAAGAAATTTAAACGAACGTTACTGATCATCTTTGGCTTATTTTTCGTTTTGGCAATTTTTTACAATATATTCATCGTTTTTGGGCATGATACAAAATACGTCTACCGTAAATATGCATTATATGGCAAGGAAGTTCCACCAGAACTTGTTTGTATGGATGGCGATAAACTAATTTTTCATAAAAGTATAAAACTTAGTTATAACGGGAAAAACTATTTCTTTTGTAGTCAAGACTGCTATGATTGTTTTGTTAATCACTTTCAGAAAAATGCATTCATCCCAGATCCTTTTTCAGGGGACACTATTTGCAAAGCAGATGCTTTGATTGGATTAAAAAATCGGGGCGAACCTGAGATTGTTTATTTCCAAAACCGAAAAACATTTAATCAGTATTATAAATCAAAAAATAAATAACCTGTGAAGAAAAATAAAATCCGGCTAAAACAAGTAATAAAATGGTTTTTCATTACTATTGCCTGTTTGATTATCATAATAGGAATCATTGGCAGGGTTCATCATGTCTTCACAGTACATTTAAAATAAATAAATAGATAAATTATGATAGAACGTATCATTCATTTTTCAATAAAGAATAAGTTTATTATAGGCTTATTTGTAGTTGCATTAATTGGCTGGGGAACGTATTCGCTCACTCAGTTGCCTATTGATGCAACCCCGGACATAACCAACAACCAGGTGCAGGTTATTTCCCTTGCCCCATCGTTGGCGGTTCAGGAAGTCGAGAGTTCAATTACAGCACCTATTGAAGTAGCTGTTGCCAATATCCCCAATATTATTGAGCTTCGCTCCATCTCACGTTTGGGCTTGTCGGTAACTACAATTGTGTTTAAAGACAATGTAGATATCTACTGGGCACGACAACAAGTAGGAGAACGCCTAAAAGAAGCCGAGGACATTA
>JAQVBQ010000115.1:0-2126 GCA_028690215.1 Bacteroidales bacterium
GTTTATGGTGTATGGAAAGCCTTTAAAGATGGCTTGACAACACTTAAAGAAATTGACGATACATTGGTTGGTATTAGAAAAGTAGCCGAGATGACAGCGGCAGAAGCTAACGCACTTGCAAGAGCGGCGTCAGAAGTTGTCGGTGAATACGGTAGGACTGTTCAAGATTTTTTAAGTGCCTATGAAACATTTGCCAGAGCTGGTTTCAGAGGACAAGCGCTTAATGAATTATCAGAGCTTTCGTTGTTATTACAAAACGTAGGTGACGTTACAGCAGAGATGGCTAACCAGACCATTGTAGCTACAAATGCGGGCTTTAAGTTCGAGGGCAATATAAACTCGCTAACTCACGCTATAGACGCAATGAATGAGGTCTCTAATAATAATGCTACGACAGTTGAGAAAATGTCTGACGCTGTTAGAATGTCTGCTAACGTTGCTGACACAGCGGGCTTTAGTTTTGACGAGTTTATTAGTATCATTGGTACAGCCACAGCCGTTACTCAAAGAGAAGGTTCAGAAATTGGTCGTGCTATTCGTACAATCGTTGCTAACATTAGACAGATTAATGATGCAGAGGCAGAGGTTGATGAAGAGACATGGGGCAAAGCTGGTAAATCACTAAATGAAGTTGCTAATATTTCTACTACCATGAATGGTGAGCTTAGAGACACTATGGATGTTCTTACAGAGCTTGCGGGTAAATGGGGAACTCTAAATACAGTTCAGCGGCAACAACTGGCAAATGACTTAGCAAACAAGAGACAAATGGATGTTTTCTTGGCTATTATGGACAACTGGACAATGGTAGAAAAACAGATGACAGAAGCTGTTGGCTCTACTGGTTCGGCTATACAGGAAAATGAAACCTATCTTGATTCTATGTCGGCCAAGGTTGATGAGTTTAGGGTTAATGTTACAAAAATGTGGCAAGACACGATAGATACAGATTTTGCAAAAGATTTTGTATCTATGGGTTCAGGTCTAATTAATCTTATTAATGACTTTGGTCTTGCTAATTTGGCGCTAACACTAGGCGTAATGTCTGCTACAAAACAAACGGGCGTTTTACACAAGGCTTGGGTTTCTTTAAAAAAACCACTAGGAAACTTAAAAGATGCTTTGTTAGGTGCTGCATCGGCCTTTTTAGATGCTAAAAAAGAAAATATTGGTTTTTCTAAGAGCTTAAAAGCCGGTGTAACACATATAAAGGGTAACGCCGCTGCGTGGTCAGCACTTGGCTCTATAGTGGCCACTGTTGCAGTTATAGCTATTACACAATTTATACAAGCCTCTAAAAAAGCCAACAGGGAACTTGAACAGATTGCGGAAACAGCCATTAGTTCAGCAAACTCATACAGAGAGTTAAAAAACGAAATAGATTCGCTTGCCGCCGAATATGGTGCTTTGTCACAAACAAAAAACAGAACAATAGATGAAGACAATAGATTAGCAGAAGTGGCAGATTTATTAAAAACCAAATATGAAGAGTCTGCCGAAGCAATAAATTTAGTCAAGGGAGAGCAAGAAAAATTACCGGAATTTATTGATACAACTACGGGTGCTTTTGAAAATAATACTACTGCTGTAGAAGAAAACATAGAAGCTTTAAGATTATTGAGTGTAGAACAGGCTAATCAGTTAATCATAGCAAACCAAACAGCTGTTCAAACGGCAGAGGCTTTCTTCTCTGGTTTTGATGATTATGCAATTTATTTAGACCCTATAACAGCTTTTACTAACGAAATAATAAAAAAAGCATCAAGGGCGTCTAATATACTTTATGGTATAAACACGCCAGAAGCACGTACCAGAGGAAACGACTTTAAGACAATTCTCGAAGATATAAACAAGGAGTTGCAATTAAATCTTGAAACAAATCACTTGTCTAAAAAGGAACTTAAAGATTTAGAAGCGGCTCAAAAACTTTTATCCGAAGAGATAGAAAAAAATAATAAAATTATAGAAGAAAATATTAGATTAAAAGCTCTTTCTGGTACTACAGAACTTGTTTCAGAAGCTGAAATTCGTAGGGTTTCTGCTATGGAAAATAGAATGGAAGGGTTAAACAGAGCCACAGCTCATGCATCATCTGCAACAGAAGATTTAGCAGAAGATTTAGCGGC
>JAQVBQ010000115.1:2226-4297 GCA_028690215.1 Bacteroidales bacterium
TGCTACATCAGATGCTGAAAAGGCGGCAGATGAAGCGTATAGGCAATTAGTAGCAAACACAGAAGACCGGTTTGAGCTTATTCGATACTACATATCTAACGCTTATGAAAAGGGAGCTATATCTGCCCATGAAGCTTTAGCCAGAATAAACAAAGAGATAAACTCTTTAACAGCTACTTATGAGTCTCTTAGCAGTCGAGGACAAAACACTCTTAGCGATACTGAAAAAGCTGTAATGCAACATTACGAAAGCTTAATCTCTATGCAGACTGAATACACAGGCATTATTCAGAAGACATATGATGACGCTGTATCCAATGTTGAATCATTACAGGACAGGGTTGTAACGGCACTAAGAAGGCAAGTTGAAGCTCAGAGAGATGCGGCTATAGCGGCGATTGAAAAAGAGCGTGACGCAAGACTAAAAGCTTTTGATGAACGTATAGAGCAATTAAACGCCGAAAAGAAAGCTCTACAAAGTACCGAAGAACAGGAAAAGAAAAATCTAAAAGAGTTAGAGCGAAAACTTGAGCTGTCTAAATTAGATGAAACTGTTTTTGGAACAAAGCGTACAGCCGAGCTACAAAAAGAGGTAGACGATTTAAGGCGAGAGCTTGCGATAGCGGCGATTGACAAAGAGATAGAAAAGGTTACAGAGCGAAAAGAAACAGAGCAAGAGTCGTACAACACAAGAATTGCTAACGCTCAAAACTTTTACGCCAAACAGCTCGAAGATGCTCAGGTTTACGCCAATGCCAACAAATTAATTATGTCTCAAAACATGACTGAAATAGTCAATTTGCTAAAAGCCTACGACCCACAATTTGCGGGCATAGGTCAAATGCTTGGCTCTTCAATGGGTTCTGAAATCAAAAAACAGGTACAAGCGGCAATGGCAAGCATCCAGACTATAAAAGTTGGCACGGCGTCAGTTGCTACATCCTATAAGCCGAGTTCTCCCAGTGTTGCAGCACCAGTTGTTTCTACGCCAACATATACAGCCCCTACGGTAAGTAGGCCACCTGCTACAACTCCTGCCGCCCCTGCTCAAAGAACCTATACAATTAAAAAGGGCGATACTTATTGGGGCATAGCGGGAAGGCTTTTAGGCAACTCTTTACGCTACAAAGAGCTTGAAAATCTTAACCCTACAAAGCCCGCTAGAAACCTACGGGTCGGTGACACTATTAAAGTACCCGCTTTTAACACTGGCGGTATTCCTGTAATGTCTATGTCTAACCCAAGTGGTAGCGGTATAGCTGTAGTAGAGGACAAAGAACGTATCTTGACAGAGCGACAGACCAATGCTTTCGACTACATGGTATATGACATTTTACCAAAAATGACTAACAGTTTTGAGAGACTTGGCGGTAGCGGCGGCACAACTTATAACGGCGAACTTGTAAAAATAGTACAAGAAATTTACAATAATACGCCTTTTGATATAAACAACAGCAATGATAATTTGTCTCGTATGATGCGTAACGAATTACAGAAACTTGGAATATAGGGGGTAGCTAATGTACAACTTAGATCAAGTTGACATTACTGACTTCTTCTTTAACGGTCGCTATTTAAGCAGTTTTGATGCAATAGTGGGTGGGTCAAGCGGTTATACAGACTTAATGACCCTACCCAACAAAAACTACATAACAGACAGGGCAATAGGGCAAGATGGAACGACAGTTTTTGACGAGTATCTTGACCCTAGACCCTTTGTTATACCTGTTGTATTTAATGACTTAAAGACATATAGCGTAAGAGACATTGTAGAATGGCTTGACACAGAGGAAGCAGTAGACTTTTACTTTAAAGATGACAGAATAAAACTTAAAGCTCGACTTGATACAGGTGGTTTTAATACCTTAAACAGAATAAATCTATCAGGATTAACAGAGCTTAAATTTATAGCGCATGACCCTTATTTTTATGAGATAAGCCCGACTATTTATAGCGGCGTAATTGGTAGCGGTGTGACTATCAGCGGCTACAATAGCGGTAACAGAAAATCATATCCAATAATAAAAATACAGGGAACAGGCACAGTAACAATAGAAATAAAGGATAAAGA
>JAQVBQ010000116.1 GCA_028690215.1 Bacteroidales bacterium
ATCTTTTCGAACTCTCTCTGACCTGTACCGGCCGGGATAAGATGTCCGCAGATAACATTCTCCTTCAGACCTTCCAAAGAGTCCTTCTTGCCATGTATTGCTGCCTCACTCAGTACTTTGGTTGTTTCCTGGAATGATGCTGCAGACATGAAGCTGTTTGTACGAAGGGCTGCACGGGTGATACCCTGAAGAATCTGATTTGATGTCGCAGGCATTGCGTCACGAGCATCTACAAGCTTAAGATCTTTACGCTTAAGGATTGAGTTTTCGTCACGAAGTCTGCGTACTGTCACAATCTGACCTGCCTTCAATGTAGTAGAGTCCCCGGCATCAAGAACGACCTTCTTGTCATAGATATCGTCATTTTCGTGTATGAACTCCCACTTGTCGACTAGTTGTTCCGGAAGGAAACGAGTGTCACCCGGATCAACAATCTCAAGCTTACGCATCATCTGACGTACTATAATCTCGAAGTGTTTGTCGTTAATCTTCACACCCTGGCTGCGGTATACATCCTGAACTTCGTTCACGATATACTCCTGAACCTTTGTAGGACCCTGGATTGCAAGAATGTCTGTTGGAGAAATTGCTCCGTCAGAAAGCGCCATACCGGCACGTACATAGTCATTCTCCTGAACAAGAATCTGTTTAGAGAGTGGAACTGAATAACGTTTCTCTTCGCCAGTCTTTGATTTGACAATAATCTCACGGTTACCTCTCTTGATCTTACCCATAAGAACCTCGCCGTTGATCTCTGTAACAATAGCAGGGTTAGAAGGATTACGAGCCTCAAAGAGTTCGGTTACACGAGGAAGACCTCCGGTGATATCACCGGTTTTACCGATGGCCCTTGGAATCTTCACAAGTATATCTCCGATTTTTACCCTCTTGCCGTTTTCAACCATTATATGTGCACCTACAGGAAGGTTGTACTGTCTAAGCTCAGTCTGGCCATCCATGATCTTGATGGTAGGGTTCTTGGATTTATCGCGGGACTCGATAACAACTTTCTCCTTGTGGAGAGAGTACTCATCAGCAGCTTCCTCACGATATGTAACACCTTCGATCATACTGTCAAACACAGCCTTACCTGCAGTTTCAGCAATTGTAACCGCATTATAGGCATCCCATTCGCAAATCTTGTCACCCTTCTTGACAATATCACCATCCTTGAAGTACAAAGTAGCTCCATAAGGAATATTGTGGTTAGAAAGAGTTATTCCTGTATTCACCTCAACTATCCTCATCTCAGCTGTACGACCGATAACGATCTCACGTGATGCGCCATCTTCCCCGACAGTTGTGATAGTACGAAGCTCCTCGAATTCAAGACGACCCTCGTAACGGGTTACAATTTCATTTTCTGAAGCAACGCTTGATGCAGTACCACCGACGTGGAATGTACGGAGAGTAAGCTGAGTACCAGGCTCACCGATTGACTGTGCAGCAATGACTCCGACAACTTCACCTTTTTCAACCATACGTCCGGTCGAAAGATTTCTTCCGTAACATTTTGCGCAGACACCTTTACGTGATTCGCAAGTTAGAACGGAACGAATCTCAACCGATTCAATAGGAAGAGACTGGATAAGCTCTGCAATATCTTCTGTAATCATCTCACCGGCCTCGACAATCTTCTCTCCTGTCAAAGGATTGTAGATGTCATGGACAGATGTACGACCCATAATTCTTTCATAAAGAGACTCAACAATCTCGTCCTTGTTCTTGATGGCAGTCGCTACAAGTCCGCGGAGAGTGCCGCAGTCGGGCTCATTGATTATCACATCGTGCGATACATCGACAAGACGGCGGGTAAGATAACCTGCATCTGCAGTCTTCAGCGCTGTATCTGCAAGACCCTTTCTGGCACCGTGTGTGGAAATGAAGTACTCAAGAACCGAAAGACCTTCCTTGAAGTTGGAAAGAATAGGGTTCTCGATGATCTCCGCACTGGTAGCACCCGATTTCTGTGGTTTAGCCATCAAACCGCGCATACCTGTAAGCTGGCGGATCTGGTCCTTAGAACCACGGGCACCGGAATGGAGCATCATATATACAGGGTTGAAACCTTGTTGGTCAAGAGCAATCTGGCTCTCAACAATGTTGGTGAGTTTCGAGTTTGTCCTTGTCCAGATGTCAATAATCTGATTATACCTTTCGTTATTGGTTATAAGACCCATGTTGAATGAAGACATGATGTTCTCCACCTGCTTGTAACCATCCTCGATAAGGGATTCTTTCTCCTTAGGTACAAGAACGTCAGCAAGGTTAAACGACAAGCCACCCTTGAACGCCATAGTGTAACCGATACCCTTTATATCATCCAGGAATTGTGAAGTTCTGGCAACACCGGCTACTTTGAGCACGTTGCTGATAATATCCCTCAGGGATTTCTTGGTGAGCACCTCATTGATGTATCCAACCTCTTTCGGAACCACCTGGTTGAACAGGATGCGTCCTGCAGTAGTCTTTTTAAGTTCGTAGCCCTGACTGAGATCACAGAAATTCTTAGGAAGTCTTACCTCAATCTCAGAGTGCAAATCCAGTCTGCCCTCATTATGTCCTATAATAACCTCCTCAGGTCCGTAGAATCTCATACCCTCACCTTTTGCATTAGGACGTTTCTTGGTCATATAATATAGACCAAGCACCATGTCCTGTGAAGGAACGGTAATAGGTGCACCGTTTGCAGGGTTAAGAATATTGTGAGAACCTAACATAAGAAGTTGTGCCTCAAGTATTGCAGCATTTCCAAGCGGGAGGTGAACAGCCATCTGGTCACCGTCAAAGTCCGCGTTGAAAGCGGTACATGCAAGAGGGTGGAGTTGAATAGCCTTACCTTCAATAAGTTTAGGCTGGAAAGCCTGAATACCCAATCTGTGAAGGGTAGGGGCACGGTTAAGGAGCACTGGGTGTCCCTTCATCACATTTTCAAGAATATCCCAGATAACCGGGTCTTTTCTATCTACGATCTTTTTGGCAGATTTTACGGTCTTTACAATGCCTCTTTCAATAAGCTTTCTGATAATGAATGGTTTGTAAAGCTCGGCAGCCATATCTTTAGGAAGTCCGCACTCATGCATCTTAAGTTCAGGCCCTACGACAATTACAGAACGGGCAGAGTAGTCAACCCTCTTACCGAGGAGATTCTGACGGAAACGACCCTGTTTACCTTTCAGACTGTCTGAAAGTGATTTTAGTGTACGGTTTGCTTCTGTCTTGACTGCGTTTGATTTCCTTGAGTTGTCGAAAAGCGAGTCAACTGCCTCTTGGAGCATCCTCTTCTCATTTCGGAGGATAACCTCAGGAGCCTTGATCTCGATGAGTCTTTTCAGACGATTGTTTCGTATAATAACCCTGCGGTAAAGATCATTAAGGTCGCTTGTTGCAAAGCGGCCTCCGTCCAGTGGAACGAGAGGTCTGAGTTCCGGTGGTATCACTGGAATCACCTTAAGAATCATCCACTCAGGATTGTTTATCTCTTTAGATTCACGGAAAGCTTCAACAACACCGAGTCTCTTGAGAGCCTCAGCCTTTCTCTGTTGTGAGGTCTCCGATTCGGTTTTGTGACGAAGCTCGTATGAAAGATCATCGAGGTTCAGACGGGTTAGCATCTTGTAAATAACCTCTGCTCCCATACCTGCAACGAACTTGTTGGGATCGTCATCATCAAGCATCTGATTCTCCTTAGGAAGTGTATCCAGAATTGCCAGATACTCGTCCTCTGTAAGCAGGTCATTAGGCTTGACACCGTCTTTCTCTTTAATACCAGGTTGAACTACGATATAACGTTCGTAGTAAATGATACCTTCCAGTTTCTTGGATGGTATACCCAGAAGATAACCTATCTTGTTTGGAGTAGAGCGGAAGTACCAGATATGTGCTACAGGAACGGTGAGGGTAATGTGACCCATCCTCTCGCGACGTACCTTCTTCTCTGTAACCTCTACACCGCAACGGTCGCAAATGATACCGCGATAGCGGATTCTCTTGTATTTACCGCAATGACACTCATAATCCTTGTAAGGACCGAATATCCTTTCGCAGAAAAGACCATCCCTCTCCGGTTTGTATGTACGATAGTTTACAGTTTCGGGTTTTAGCACCTCTCCTGAGGACTTTTCAAGGATCTCCTCAGGTGATGCTAAACCGATAGTAATTTGATTGAAATTACTCTTAACCTTTATCTCTTTCTTGACAGACATATTGTTCTGATTCAAATTTTCAAATACTACTAATTAATCCAGGTTGATGCTCAAGCCAAGTCCGCGAA
>JAQVBQ010000007.1 GCA_028690215.1 Bacteroidales bacterium
AGGTCTCTCCGACAAACTTCATCTCCTCTGCTTTCTGACATGAGCCAAGCAAAAGTATAATGAGAAAACTTGTAAGTATGCTATTTTTCATGGCTTCTCTCTTTTATTGGGTTATTTTTCCATATTGGATCTCAGCATCAGGAAGTGGAAGCATAAAGACCCTGTCACTTGCAGGTGTGGTGGTTCCGTTTATTGCTGCTATAGGTAGGTTCAATCTTTTAAACATATAGAAGAGCTGACCCTCTGCAAAGAACTCTTTTCTGTACTCCTTTACTAGCTCAGACATAAATAAACTCTTGTCGCCTGAAAGAGCTGCGGGTATGCCTCTCTGGAAACGCACGGTGTTGAAATATTCCCATGCCTGAACCGGGTTCGTATCAAAAATACTCTCTGCAGCAATGTAGTACATCTCACTGAGACGCATTGCCGGGAGACGAAGCTCGTACATATTATCCTCTGTATCACAGTGATATTTATATACCAACATGCTTGATCCCGAATATTGAGTATACATATTTGCATATCTTATGTCGGTACCGCCCGGTCCGCCCGAACCTGTCTCAAAGGCATTGTTGAAATAGACCATATCTGCGAAGAGCCCTTGTTGCCCATTTTCAAATTTTGCGGTCAGATTGTCCTCCAATGGAGGGGCATATAATCCGAAGACAAGCTCAGTATAGAAGATTCTGTCTCTGTACAGCTGATCGCTGGTTGTAACCCTCTCAATTGTTGCCCATGGGAATTTCTGAGAGTCAATAACCTCTTTTGCATTTAAAAGTGCATTCACCTTGTCGTTCTTGTAGAGGTAGACTCTGGCAAGCTCTCCGCACACTGCATAGTAGTTAAGCCTGTCTCTTCTCGAGTTACTGAAGATATCCTGCTCTGTGGCCTCATTTGTCAGCTCTGTTGTCTCGTCCCCCTTTACGTAAGGATAGCCGACAACGTATTCTTCGGTCAGAATCGGGTCCACTCCTTTGAGTAACGCTTTTGCGGCATTAAGGTCGGTAAGGATCTTATCGAGAATTTCTGTAACGGTGGATTGTGGTGCTCCTTTAAGTGAAAACTCTGTTATATAAGGAATTGCCTTAGCATTAGGGTTACTTGCGTAAGATGGTCCGAATAGCCTGAGAAGGTCAAAATAGAGGTAGCCTCTTAGTGCAAGCGCCTCTCCTTTTATAATAGCATAATTATTACCGGTGAATATTTTCTGCTTTGCATCGATCTTCTCCAGTATAATATTGCAAAGTGCTATGGCTTTGTACATTGAACCCCAGACCATATCGCACTTGTTTATAACATCCTCATCATCATAGTCATAGGTAAAGAATGGCTTGTATTCATTGTTTGACATTCCACTCAATGTGTTCTGTGAATATAAGCCGGCCAGATAGTCCGGAAAACCACAGGTCAGCTCTCCGTACATAGAGTTTGTGTTGCAGTTTGTATAAACTCCATTGAGAGCCTCCTGAAAACCGGTCTCTGTCTGGAGAAGTGTCTCCATGTCGACTTCCGATTCAGGTCTGACGTCAAGCCATTTGCTGCAGGAGGTCAACATCAACACGCCTATGCAAAATATTGATATATAATTTTTCATAATGTCTAATGTTTAAAATTGTGCAGTTATTGAAAATGTCATTGTCCTTGAGAACGGGTAGTCAATTCCTCTCTCTATATCCACAGAGGACCATTTCCATGTCTCACCCATGTTCACGCCGAAACGGAGGTTTTCCATATACAGCTTCTTTGCTGTTGCTTTTGGGAGTTCATAAGTAAGGTTAAGAGAGGTCAACCCCATCTCGTTATCTTTCTGAACGAAACGGGATGTTGCCCTTGTAAGCGATGTGCTGGTGATTGATTTGAAGAATGCGACATCACCCGGTTCCTGCCACCTCTGCTCCAAAGCCCTTCTGTCAACATTATAACGCGGGTCGGCATTTTCGACTCTGTCAACAAGTGTCTGGTTAAACATATAGCCTCCGAACTTATAATGCATGTTGGCTGTCAATATAAAACGCTTGTAGGAGACAGTTGCTCCGATAAAACCCTCTGCTTTTGGAGCGGCCTCTGCTATTGGGACCATGTCAGATGCGCTGTATGTATATGTCTTGGAGCCATCTCTCTTAACATATACCTCTTTACCGGTCTGTGTGTCTATGCCTAGCGACCTGACCGCATATATCATTGAAAGAGATTGTCCCTCTACATATTGAGGTATAGGCCTGGTGTAATCGCTTTCATCGCCTGAAATCAACTCCTGGTTGTAAGCTTTCAAAGCCTCCGAGATGTTGAGTATCTTGTTTTTGTTGTGTGAAAGGTTACCATTGAGGTTTACCCTCCAGTTCTTGTTGTTTCTCAGGAGGTCCACCCTGAAATTCACCTCCACACCTTTATTTTCAAGTTCTCCGAGATTTGATTTGTAGCTTGAGAAACCGAGAGATGGTGCTGTGTTTATATCAGCCAGAAGATCCTTTGTCCTCTTATAATAGTAGCGTCCTGAAATCCAGATTCTGTTTTCCAAAAGCCCAAGATCTATACCCATATCGGTGGTCTGGGTCCTTTGCCATTTGAGAAGCTCGTTTCCATAACCCAGATATCCTGCACCGACACCTGTCGAATACCAGTTTTCTGTATAGTATTCGTAAATAGTCTTTGACATATAGGGGTCAAACGAGACCTCTCCAAGAAAACCTGTAGTGGCTCTTAACTTGAACTCACTGAAGATTGTGTTCTCCATGAATTTCTCCTTGTGCATATTCCATCCGATACCGGCCGACCAGAATGGAGCGTATTTGTTTTCCGATCCGAACTTCGACGAACCGTCAACCCTCAGGGAGAGGTCTAACAGATATTTGTTTGCGTATGAGTAGTTTATGCTCGAAAAAGCACCAAACAGCCTGCTTTTTACAACCTGACTTACAGGAGAATCGCTGGTCTGGTATGCATTGGCAAAACCTAGCTGGGTAAATCTGTCATTTGTGAATCCCATTGCTCTGATACCTCTGTTGTCTGTGGTGCTGGTGGTAATATTCGAGCCCAAGGCAAAGTTTATGAAATGTTGGTTGAATCCTTTGCTGTATGTCAACACGGCCTGACCGTCAAGGTTGTTTGTATTTCCTGTTGTGTACATATAGCTTCCTCTCTTGATATAATCCTCTGTAGCATATGCATAGTAGTCATTGTCAAGCGGGGAGGTGAATGCATCTGATGTCGACCTTATTGAAGAGAAGCTCAGTGATGAGCGGAAACGCATGCCTGGTAATATATTCCACTCGAGAGAGAACTGATCTGTTATGTTTGCATATTCAGATCTGTCAAAACTGTTAAGTCTTGCATCATAAAGCGGATTAAGAACGGTTGACTCGGTAACAGCCCCGTTAGTCTGCTGATGCTGCCATATCTCCATCTCCCTTATATAGTTACCATTCTGATCTACAATGGGATAATACGGGTTTTGCTGAACATATGTAGAGAAACTGCCGTAAGGTGAGTTTCTGGATTTTACACTCTCTACCGAAAGGTAATTTTTGAAAAGCAGTTTTTCATTATAGTTGTATGAGAGGTTCATGCCGATTCCTAACCTGTCACGGCCGGAGCCTTTCATAACTCCGTCTGCTGTCTGATATCTCAGATCCATGCCATAACGGATGGACTTTGAACCTCCCTCAATGTACATAGAGTGCTTCTGGCCGAAGGAATTTCTTACAGGTCTGGCAATCCAGTCTGTATTGACACCTGCTGCCAGATACTCCCTTTTTTTAGTATAGTTGGCAATCTGCTCATCTTCAGAAATGTTCACAGTTGGCTCATATAGCCCCGCAAGTATTTCATAATCAAGCTTTTCTTTTGCATTGAGCAATTTATACACTGAAAGGTCAGGAGTTGAGACTGTTGTTTCAAAATTATATGCAACAGATAGTTGTCCCTCTTTAGGATCTTTTGTCTTTATAACGAGTACTCCGTTGGATGCTCTTGAACCATATATGGCTGTTGCAGCAGCATCCTTCAACAATGTGATCGATTCAACTCTGTTTATATCAAGGTCATACACTTTTTCTATCGAGACCTGGTATCCGTCAAGAATAAATGTAGGAAGGTTCGGGTTGGTTGAACTCAATGTACGCCTGTCAAGGGCATCTGTCGAAGATGCTGCCCCTGTGCCGATTGCTGTAGCACCTCGTACCTGAAATTCAGGAAGGGCGTTTGGGTCAGATCCCGCAGTATTGTTGACCACCTGCCTGAATGAAGGGTCTATAACCTGAATATTGGCAAGAAGATTCTGTGTTCCTATTCTTCTCAGATCTTCACCCGATACCGAAACGGCCGAGCCGGTAAAGCTTTCCCTCTTCTGTGTGTAGTAACCTGTTACAAACACCTCCTGGAGCTTTGCAACATCTTCAGTAAGCGCCACATCAACAACATTCTTGTCACTTACTGCAATCTCTTGGGGTGTATAGCCTATATATGAGACAACCAGAACTGCATTTTCAGGAAGATCGTCTATTGCAAATTTCCCGGAGACATCAGTAGTGGCACCCTGGCCTTGGACACCTTTTACCTGTATGTTTGCATAAGGTATCGGTGTTCCGTCCTGTGCAAAAGTAATGGTGCCCGAGACCTTCTTCTTTGCTTTTGCCGGCTTTACACCCTCCTTCTGTTGGACGACAATCTGGTTGTCATTTAAGGTGTAGGTCAGCCCCGCCTTGGCAAAAACCAGATCAAGGACAGATGTAAGCGGAAGATCCTTTGTCTCCACCGAAATTAATGGAAGAGCCTCTACCTGAGAGGTTTTGTAAAAGAATTTGTAAGCAGTGATTTTTTCAATCTCCTGGAAGAACTCTACAATCTTTACGTTTTTTAGTTTAATTGTTATCCTTTCCTGCTGAGGAATTCCTTGTGCAAGCGGAGGAAACATGAACGTCAGAAAGAGCGACAGCAAAATGAATTGCCGTAGTGAAAAAGTTTTCATAGTTTTGCATAAATAAATAACTGGTTTATATTAAGGTATCGATCAGTTGAGCGGGAGGGAATAAAGTTTACCAGGCCTTAGTTACTCCCGCTTTTATTTTCTCATTCTTTATTTTTTTAAATCTTCTATAATTAATTTCCCATCCTCTATCCTATAACCGACTTTTGCACTCAAGGCAATGGTCTCTACAGCAGTTGCAATGTTTTCTCTGTCAAAACGCCCGTTAAATCTTTCGGTTTCCGGGACAGTGGAGTTGTCGACTATTTCGACACCATACCACGAGCATAGAGACTCGATCATTTCATCAAAAGTGTTGTCTTTAAGGACAAGAACCCCGTCTTTCCACAATGTAAGTGTTTTGGCATCTACATTTGTAACAGATATGTTTCTTTTAAATCGGTCTATAGAGAGTTTCTCATCCGGACTAATAATCCTGCTTTGACCATCGGCCAAAACTTTAACAGAGCCCTCTACAAGAATCACTGAGGTACTCTTTCCGTTTTTTCTGGATTCGACATCGAATGATGTGCCAAGAACCTCTACCTTCATGTCTGAAGTGTTGACTATGAAGGGAATTTTAGACTTTGCAACATCAAAATATGCCCTCCCGACAAGAGTCACATCCCTAGTGTCCCCGCTGAAATTTACCGGATATCTTATGTATGAGTTTGAATTTAGATATACTTTTGTCCCGTCGGACAAGACAACCGCAAACCTCTCACCAGCAGGAATTGTAACAGAGTTGTATCTGACACTATCCCTCTTTGTCTGTTTGGATTGTTCATTTTCAGCGTATGATATCTCTCTATTATTCACCGGATTGACACTAAAACCGGGGATAGTGTTGTTTATCGGGTTTACAACTCTTCCGTCTGAAAGCTCTACCTTTATTGAATCCTTGCAAAATGCCAGATCTTCAAAAGAATCCTCTCCGCCAAAATTCAGCAGACCATACTTGTCATTAAATATAAAGAGTCCAAAAAACAAGATGACAGTTGCAGCAGCAGACAATGAATACAGAACCCTTCTCCTGACGAGCCTCTCTCTTCTTCTCTTTCTTATATAGCCCAGAAATACCGACAATGAACTTTCAAGGTGCTCTTTACTCACCTCAACTTCATTGGCGACATGCCACATCTCCTTGTATTGCTCGAAATATCTTTCGTTTGAAAGATCCTTTATCCACTCTGCAAAGCATTCAATATCCCCGGAACTTGCACTTCCGTTAAGGATTCTGGATAAAAGACGGTCCGTTTTTTCATCCTGATGATCACTCATGACTCTTGATATTTATACTAAGACGATAAATCTGAGTCAAACCCCCAAACGATTCTTGTTTTTTGAAAATTTTTAAAGATACATGAGGAGCAACCAGCTTAGCTTCTCCCGAAGTTTCTTGTATGCGATAGTCATCTGATTCTCGACTGTCTTGACGGAAATATCCATATTTTCAGCAACTTCCGCATAAGACTTTCCCTCAATCTTACACTTCACAAAGATCTCACGGCATCTTTCAGGAAGAGATGCAATGGTTCGCAATATCTCCCTTCTTGTCTCAGAGTCGATTAATCTCATCTCTGCCTGTGGATTTTGTACCACCCTGGTAAAATAGAGATCCAGCAGTCCAGACTCTTCATACTTGGCCAATGCCTTCCTCTGCCGGAGCCTTGTAATGCAATTATTATATACCGATCTGAAAAGATAGGACTTCAGAGAGTCTCTGATCTCGAGTTTTCCGTGTATATCCCAGATATGGCAGAATGTAGACTGGACGCACTCTTCAGCTTCGTTCCTGTCATTCATTATCCTGCATGCATATGAGAAAAGCTGCGCATAATACATGGTGAAAAGAGAGGAATAGGCTTCCTCATTGCCCTCAGCAATAGCCTTGAGCAATTCTTCACTGTTCAGATTTTCATAGAAGCGCCGTTGTGTCTGCATTAATGTCGTATTGTATCGAGTCAGCAGGAGACAGTACAATTTTAAAGATAATTAACGACAAACGCAAAATCCTGCAAATTTGAATCACCTCTTATTTTATGAAATTAAAATAATTATATATTTGTATAAACTTAGTGTAATTAATTATGTCGACAAGGTACATCAAGATCCTTATTACCATTTTGGTAACAATATCTCTCTTATCATGCCAGAAAAGCGGCGGGGACAAACCGCCAAAAGAAGAAAATGAAGTAGTGCTCCTTCGTAATGTAACCGCCACTAGTGGAGGAAATTCACTTGACGGTCAAAAAGATGTATCTGTTTTACCCGGTCTGTCTATCGCATTTTCAGATGAAATTAAAGATTACCAGATACTTGTCAATATCACACTAAAAGAGAAAAACAGCGGGATTTCTGTAGGTATTTCTGCTGTTAAAAGTGCAAATAACAAAGAGTTTTCTGTCACTCTGACCAGTCCGTTAAAAACAAATACAGACTACACGCTAAGTGTCAGCCAGACACTTACCTCCTCGTCTAGCAGCAATCCCGGCAAATCAGACAGTTACAACTTCCGTACTTTCAGCGGAATCCCTACCATTAATGCTTCTGCCATAAAAAAGGATGAAAGGTTTTATTCTCTTCTTGGAAATACCTTCACAGCTCCGGATGTGGTAACAGTCAATCCGGAGACTTTCAATTCAGGGAAACCCGCAGGAACGGATTCTTGGGAAATCGGTTATTTCGATGGAAGCGGCAAGCTTTATATAACAGAGCCTACAACTACAGAACAGATGGCTGTATTCACTTCCGGCCAGCAGGGTGCATTGTTTTATATAGCCCAGTCTTTCCTTCAATTCTACTATAAAACAAGTAATATCCCGTACTGGATGAAGTGCGGGTTTGGAGCATATCAAGCCAAAATCAGACCCTCTCTGGAAAAAGTACGAAACGTGATTACCACTCTTGGAAGAAATCCATCGATTGAGGAATACAACAATAAACAATTTTTCAGAGATAATTACGGAATAGGAATCACTGCAACATTTTTTGAATGGTACTGCACCTTCATCGGACTCATTGATATGAGACAAGGTATGAGAGTAGAGCAGGATGGCTCGTTGACACTAAGAGTCGCAGGTAATATCTATACAAAAGAGACTCTGAACTGGTGTTGGAGTTGTTATCTGAACGGATGTTACATGAATGGGACCAACAAACTCATCCGCCTAAAGAAGGAGACAGATCTTGTGGAATATTATTATTCGGATTTTGACAACTCCCTTTTCCCTTCATATTCAAACATTCTTGAGGCATTTCTAACAAATCTCAAAACAAAATTCGACATAGAATTCAGTTGTAAGATATCATTCCTGCTGATGCCTGAAAGATGTTACCACTTTGAGTGGGGAGGTGCCACTTGTGATGTAAACTCTTGGTCTAAAGGTGGCGGTCTGGGATTTTCTGCCTTCAGGATGATATCCCCGAACGCAATTCAGATGGGTAGTGGCGAACATCTCATGAAACATGAATTTGCGCACGTTGTTCAATTCCAAATCTATCCAAATTATTTACCGGCATGGCTCAGCGAAGGTTTTGCAGAGTTTTTGTCAAATGACGGGGAGCTCTCTTCTGCCAAGATCCTCACAATGAAGTCAACTATAAACTATGAGATGGGACGGGCAATTGCATGCTACTCAAGGAAACCCACCTATGACGAGATGGGTATATATGTCAATACTGATAACGTATATGACTACTATGACCTTGGTTGGATAATGGTGGATTTTGTCGTCAAACAGTTTGGTTACTCCGGTCTTAAAAAACTTGTCCAGACTGGAGGGACAGATGTTGTTTCCAGTCTTGGACTTTCCGGTAAAGAGGAATTTATGACACGTTTCTACAATTATTACGACACAAACTGGAAATAAATCCCGTTATTTTCTAATCAACTTTCTCCATTTCTGAACCTCCTGAAATCTGTGACGAGATGACAGGAGTGCCTTTATATTTAACCCTTGACCCGCCGGAGCAATTAACGTCAAGAGTGTCTGATACAGATATCTCAAGAGAGGTCCCGCCTGAAACAAGGGCTTCGCAATTTCTTGTCAGTAAATCAAGGTGTCTGCTTTTACTTCCACCGGAGGCATTTAGTGAGAATTTTTCAACTACTCCATTTAACTCTGATCTGGATCCTCCTGAGAGCTCCAATTCAAATGACTTTAAATTTATCATGCCAAAAATCCGGCTTCCGCCACTGAGAGATGCTTCAAACTCTTCTCCTTTCCACTCATTGACAAATTCTGCCCTGCTGCCGCCTGATAAGGACAACTCGTCTAAAACCGGTGTTGTGATATGAATTTTCACATTTGGCTGTCCTGAAAAGTTAACTCCGTCTTTTGTGGAGATAAAAAGTGTGCTGTCCACTATCTCTATCTCCAGGTATTGGAAGATATTCTCGTATGTCTCGACTGACATGGACTGCACAGAGTCCTGTGCAAGAATAAGCTGGAATCCGCTTGCTACTGAGACGCTTGAAAAGCTTTCCGGATTTATATCCTTTGATATATACTCTCCTTCCGGTCTTACTGAGAACATTCCCGGAAATGAGCAGGATGATAATACAATTATAATCAGCGCTACTGTGAGGTAAAAAATCTTTTTCATTTTAAGTCAGATTAATGTTCATTATTATTAGACGAAGAAGTTGAGCAAATATTACATTAGTGGCACAGATTTTTGCATTTGACTATAGCTCAGAATCTTACAAATGACTACTAATGAGAATTATAGCCCAAAAAATATAAAGGTCAATATTTCACTGTTTTAGAAAAATCTGTGCCACATAATTTTGCAGCCAAAAGTCTTAAGGACGCTGTTTTTTCTTAATTTACTCTCGATAGCCGCTTTGTATACTGTGTAGAAATAACGTCTCAGGGCTGTCCATCCTTTGTCGCTTTGCAGCTATAAGCTTTAAAGACGCTGTTTTTTCTTTACGTGATTTGATTTCGTGTTTTTCCGGGGCTGTGAAACTCCTCACTACGTTCGTCAAACATTCTCGCCTTTTTTTCGGAAAAACACTCATGAAATCACTAAAAAACCAAGGTCTTTTTCAGCTTTATATCTGCAATTACTCCTTACCCCCGTCCTCCGGCTGAATGCCCTGATTCGTTATTTCTACACTAACTTATGAGCGGCATCTGAGGCAAAGCGCATTAATTGCACTCTTTTATCTTTTTCTGAAGCTTTTCGAGATATGCAAGACCCAAAAGATAGGCGAGCTCTTTTAGTGTATTGTCTCTAACCTTGGGTTTGAGCTGACATTCCCAGACAACCATTGTGCGCCAACCTATCTGTCTCAATTCATCTCTGACCTTGGCATCTCTTTTAATATTCCTTTCGATTTTATTCTGCCACCAATCAGACCTTGTCTTAGGTATTTTGAAATACTTGCAATTTTCGTGTCCATGCCAGAAACACCCATTGATAAAGATCACCACCCCATACTTCCTGAGCACAATATCCGGTTTGCCCGGAAGCCCCCTGAGATTGACACGATATCTAAACCCGTTTCCAAACAAGAACCTCCGGACAAGCATCTCTGGTTTAGTATCCTTGCCCTTAATCATGGACATGTTGTATGATCTGATTGGAAGAGTCATATAGATACAATTATCTGTTGGAAAAATATAACTATCTTTTTGTAATGTCTATTTCTTTAAGAATCTGTCTCTGTAATCCTTAGCATTTATGATTACGTTTATAACAAGAAATATCGCTAAAACTATCAATCCAATGCTTTCTACAACACCATTGCAAAATATGGTGCACCCCAGTGCTATTGCCATCAGTATTGCGGCTGAGATTTTTAGTGGCACAGATTTTTTCATCTAACTGTATTTCAAATTATTATAAAAATATTTAGTGTGAGATTCATGGTTTCTTTATTAGACAAGTATCAGTAATTCTGGACTTTAGAAAAATCAGTGCCACTAATATAAAACTTCCTGAAATCGCCGTTGAGGCTGTCGAGTTGGCGGAGGAATGTGGGGACGAGGGAGTAGTAGGTGCTGACGGGGATCAGGCGGGCGTTGTTCATTTTTCTGAACTCGTCAGGGATTTTTTGAGGCCGATTTTTCTCGCTGTTGTTTTGTGGTGTGGATATTCCAAAACTCTGGTTAAGCTCTTTGATCTGGAGTGTGAGGCGGTTAAAAACTGAGTCTTTCTGCCGGCGGAGAGCTGCACTGTCCTGGGAGGTCTGCGGCGGGACGGCGGTGGCATAGAGTTTTGAAAGGGTGTCGCGGGCAGCCAGATAGAGGTTGTTGATGCTGTCTTGTCTGGCCCACATTTTTTGTGCTTTGGACATCTGGTCAGGACGATTGATTGATTGAAGCCATCGTAAAACGCCGGCCCGCTCCACGGCTACAGCAAAGCTCTCGCTGAAGCGCGAATCCTTTTTGTTGTAATACCTCTGGTGGGCCATTTCGTGGATTATCATGCCTGCCAGGCGAATGGTGTCCATCCTGAGATGTGTGTTGAGAATCGGGTCGTTGAAAAAACCCAGTGTGGAGTATGCCACTATTGGTGTAATGTATACATCATAACCCTTTCGCTCCATCTTGCGGGCATACCTGATTGCCATCTTTTTTGAGAAATATCCTCTGTAGACAGTGCTGCCTGCTATCGGAAAACGCCATTTCCTGGGATTTGTCGAGAATTCCGGCGCGCAATAGATATTCCATCCAAGCTCTTCGGTTTTAATCTCGGCATAAAGAGTATAGCTTTTGTTGTCCGGCAAGCCGAGCTCCCTGACCGCAAACTCATGTATCTGCCGGACCATGTGGAGCTTCTGCTTGAGAAGGGTATCCTGTGCCGGATCATTGAGGATTTTATCTATGGAAACCCTCGATCTCATAAGTTTGAAATGACCATTGACAGCTTGTTTGATATAACCTATACCTGCGCAGCTGGAGATTGTTGCCAATATAACTAGAAGGGTGGCAAGAGAGGCTATGAGTATTTTCTTTTTCATAAAATCAACTTAATGGAGGCATTAAATCAACTAAATGCTTAAATATTCAACTGAGGCAGCTCTTGAAATTTGATAAATCAAGAGTTTGTCTGTCGGTTAAAATTTTATCAATATAAGAAAATATTCTGATCCAACACTCATCTGGGCTGATGCTTCATCTTACCAACAGCCTGATTGAATGAATCCTTGAAGAGATTATACGACCATGTTGCTCCTGAAGTTGCATCGACTTTTGAGATATTCTGATGTTGCAACAAAGACTTCGGATAGGAACATATTCCCTGCCAGTCGTTCCTGCACTGTTTTATATATTCAGGATTACCGGCAAAATATTTTTCATATGTTTCAGAGAAATCTTCATGTTTTAAAGAGTCTCTCACAATAAAGCTGATACTCACAATAAGCCCTCTCTCAACAGTGATTTTAGTTATTCCGTAATATGGCTCCTGTGTGTAGCAGGATCTTGAGACACCTGTATAAATACCATCCTTATAATGTGGCCGTGCATATAGCAAAGAGACCATTAAAATAGCCGTAATCACAATAGTTGCTTTCCTGAACATCGCGTAACTGTTTAAAATCGTGTAACTGTTTAAATCCGTGCTGTCATATAATAAGACGCATCAGACGGCAAATACCCTAAAAGTACTTATATTTGTCTTTACACGAATATTTGAATCTCTTAATGTGATTTTTCGAAAATGAAACAGTATCTTACTCTTTTACAACACATAATGACAAACGGGAACCTCAAGAGTGACCGTACAGGAACCGGAACAAAAAGTGTATTCGGCTACCAGATGAGGTTTGATCTCAGTGAGGGCTTTCCGGTGCTTACAACAAAAAAACTGCATCTGAAATCGATTATTCATGAGTTATTATGGTTTTTGAAGGGTGATACAAATATCAAGTACCTTCACGACAATGGTGTAAGTATATGGGATGAGTGGGCCGGCCCGGACGGGGAACTTGGTCCTGTATACGGGCATCAGTGGCGCTCCTGGCCGGCCCCGGACGGAAAAAGCATCGACCAGATCTCTCTGCTTATTGAGGGGATAAAAAAGAATCCCGATTCCCGGAGACATATTGTCTCGGCATGGAATCCTGCAGAGATTGACAAGATGGCCCTGCCTCCTTGCCATGCCCTTTTCCAGTTTTACGTTTCTGACGGCAAGTTAAGCTGCCAACTGTATCAGAGAAGTGCAGATGTATTTATAGGTGTTCCGTTCAATATTGCATCGTACGCATTGCTCACAATGATGGTGGCGCAAGTTTGCGGCTTGCGGCCGGGGGAGTTCATACACTCTTTCGGTGATACACACATATATACAAACCATTTTGAACAAGTGGAGCTGCAACTTACACGCACCCCCCGGCCGCTCCCGAAAATGATTATCAACCCGGATATAAAAGATATATTCAGTTTCAAATACGAAGATTTCAAGCTGGAGGGATATGACCCATATCCCGGAATCAAGGCCCCGATTGCGGTCTGACCCATTTTATAGAATAGTCAGTAAACCAATGGAATATGACACCTGAAAAACCAACCATCTCTATTATTGTAGCTTTTGCCGACAACAGAGCAATCGGAGGGGACAACCGCCTTCTGTGGCATATTTCTGAAGACCTTCGATATTTCAAGAGTATCACAGGAGGCCATACTATTATCATGGGGAGAAAAACATGGGAATCTATAGGAAGGCCTCTTCCCAACAGAAGAAATATTGTTGTCAGCCGTTCCCTCAGCGGAAATCATATTCCGGGGATTGAATTCTACCCCTCTTTTGAGGAGGCCATTGAGGCTGCCTCAAAACCCAAAGAGCCGGCACAGCCAAATGAAGCCGCCGAAGAAATATTTGTGATTGGTGGTGGTGAATTATACCGCCAGGCTATTCCTGTGGCCAAAAAAATCTATGCAACACTGGTTCACACCACCTTCGAAGATGCAGACACTTTTTTCCCAAAAATCAACCTTTCTGAATGGAAGGAGATTTACAGGGAGTCATTTCAGCATGGGGAAAAATTTGAATATCCGTTTGAATTTGTTGTCGTTGAACGTAATGGTTAAGTAATTACATTTTTCTGATAAACAAAAATCACTCTTGTCTGTTATTACAATAAACAAGAGATTTATGAGAAATATAATATCACTATTGATTTTAACAGCTGTGCCTTTTCTGACATCAGCTCAGAACAATAACGGAATATCTAACAATAAAAAAAGTATATCAATGAAAGCAATAAACACACTCGAATTTCCACAACTTCCATATTCAACAGACGCACTCGAACCATTCATCGACCAGCAGACAGTCGAGATTCACTATGGTAAACACCAGAAGGCATACTTTGACAATTTCCTTGCAGCAGTCAAAGGAACAGATGCAGAGAAGCTGACAATCCTGGAGGTATTCAAGAACATCAGCAAGTACCCTGTAGCTGTCAAAAACAACGGAGGCGGATTTTACAATCACGTGATCTATTGGGAGAGCATTAAGCCAAACAGTGGTAAACCATCTGCCAAACTTTTAGAAGCAATCAACAAAAAGTTCGGTTCGTTGGATGAATTGAAAAAGCAGTTTACCGATGCAGGCAAGACTCGTTTTGGAAGCGGTTGGGCTTGGCTGAGCGTTGATGGTAAAGGTGAGCTTTTTGTCTCCTCAACAGCAAACCAGGAGAGTCCTCTGATGGATGTAGCCGAGAAGCAGGGGACACCGATTCTTGCAATGGATGTGTGGGAACATGCATACTATCTCAAGTATCAGAACAGACGCCCAGACTACATTGAGTCGTTCTGGCAAATCATCAACTGGGATGTTGTCTCAAAAAAGTATGAGGCACTCGTAAAATAAACAAATAAATGGCATATCAATACCTTCGTAAAAATTGATGAAAGATTAAAATCATATAGTTAAGTAATATAATCTTAGTCAGTTTTACGAAGTTTTGATTGTCATTGACTTATAAGATCCTTGATAATATCAGCGGCAGACTCCTCTTTGGAAACCATAGATGCAGCCTGCCCTATTTCAAGTTCCCCCTCGGAAAGGTCGCCTTCGAAGATTCCCTTCTTTGCGCGGCCTTTTCCTAATATATCGCGGAGCTCTTCTTCAGATGCTCCCCTGTTTTCAGCAATCTCAACTGCTTTTGAAAAATCGTTATCCACAAGTCTTGTGGGAGCGAGTTTTTTAAGTAGCAGTTTAGTTCCACCCTCTTTTAAACCTCTGCATCTCTCTTTGAACAGAGGATGTGCCGAACTCTCAACACAGAGGGCAAACCGTGTGCCTATCTGCACACCTTCGGCTCCCAACACAAAGGCTGCCTCATAACTTTGACGTGAAGCAACACCTCCGGCTGCGATTAAAGGTATATCTATTACCTGCCTCACATTCGGAATCAGACAAAAAGTTGTGGTCTCCTCCCTTCCGTTATGTCCGCCGGCCTCAAATCCCTCAGCAACAACAGCATCCACACCCGCCTCCTGACATTTAACAGCAAATGCTGCACTTGAAACCACATGAGCAACCTTTATTTCATGCTCTTTCAAGAAAGAAGTCCATTTTTTGGGAGAACCGGCCGAAGTGAATACAATAGGGACTCTCTCTTCGACAATAATCTTCATAATATCCTCAATCTGGGGATATAAAAGCGGCACATTCACCCCGAAGGGCTTGTCGGTCGCAGCCCTACAACTTTGAATATGATGTCTGAGATTGTCCGGATGCATTGATCCGGCTCCAATAAGGCCCAGTCCACCGGCATTACTCACCGCGGCGGCAAGACGCCAGCCGCTGCACCACACCATTCCACCCTGAATTATCGGATACTCTATTCCAAAAAGCTTACATACCCTGTTTTCCATCACATTTGTCCTTTTACTGAATGAGGCAAATATAGGTAAAAGCCAACATTTTTTTATCTTTGTTTAAACTTAAGACTTATTTTATGACAAACTCAAAAAGAGACGGCTTCGGAAGCCGTTTCGGTGTTCTGGTTGCTGTAGCCGGATCGGCCATAGGCCTGGGAAACCTGTGGAGATTCCCCTATCTGGTGGGAAACAACGGAGGAGCCGCATTCATTGTTGTATACATTACTATGGCAATTGTGCTGTGCCTGCCGATAATGATATCTGAATTCGTAATCGGAAGGCGTACACAGTCCAACGCAATCGGTGCCGTGAAAAAGCTTGCACCTAAATCCGGATGGCTTTCGATTGGAGTTATAAGTGTGGCAACAGCCTTTATGATATCTTGCTTCTATTCGGTTGTAGGCGGGTGGACCCTTGAGTATATTGTTAAATCATTCTCCTCAGGATTTCTTGTAAACGATAACAGCACTCTCGCAAAGACATTCTCGAACTTTACGACATCCCCTGTAAGGCCGGCCGTTATGATGCTTATATATCTGGCCATTAACGCCTTTATTGTATCTGCCGGAATCAAAAACGGAATTGAAAAGTATGCAAAGATACTTATGCCTGCTCTTTTTGTCCTTATCATAATCCTTGCAATCCGGTCCCTGACTCTTCCCGGAGCACAGGCCGGCCTCAGCTTCCTCTTCAATCCGGATTTTTCGAAACTTACTGCCGGCAGTGTTCTTGCTGCTCTCGGTCAGGCATTTTTCTCACTTAGTGTGGGAATGGGATGTATAATAACTTACGGCTCATATGTTGACAAAAAAGAGAATCTGATGAACATCTCCCTGACAACGGCAATAGCAGATACTACTTTTGCTATACTTGCCGGCCTGGCGATTATTCCCGCAGTATTTGCATTTGGGATATCTCCGGGAGAGGGACCGGGTCTTGTTTTCATCACCCTGCCGCAGATTTTTGCACAAATGCCTTTCGGACAGGCCATATCGTTTGTATTCTTTGTTATTTTACTTGTAGCTGCCATAACCTCGTCAATATCTCTTCTGGAGGTTGTTGTGGCTTATTTTGTTGAAGAGTTGAAAATGAGCCGCAGAGTAGCTACAATGATTACTTTTTCTGTAATTGGCCTGTTTGGCGTACTTTGCTCACTCTCTCTGGGGGAGCTGAAAGAGATCACCCTTTTCGGTAAAAACATGTTTGACCTTTTCGACTACACTACGTCAAACATTATGCTGCCTGCCGGCGGGCTGCTGATCGTCCTTTTTGTCGGATGGAAGATGAAACAAGAGGATGTTCAGGACGAGCTTTTCAATCAAGGATCAATTCCTTTCAAAAAAAGCCTGTTCAAGGGAATTATAATAGGCATAAAATTCCTGGCTCCGATAGCAATTGCCTTTATTTTACTGAATGGAATAGGATTGATAAGGCTTTTTTAGATGTAAACTTAGCGCTCCACAAATTTTCACTAATTTCTGATTATCAGGCTTATGCCATTCAAAAAATCGAAACTTGGCGCTCTTTGCTTCATAAAACACTAAAAGCAATGCGATTATATGTAAATTAGCCATACCTAACCTAACCTTTACATGAAAAGATATATTTTTAGAACACTCCTACTAATATTGGTTACAACCAATATATACTCCTGCAAGTCCGACAAGCGGAATAACGGTCCTATCTTGATAGACGTTGAGGAGGCCGTGGGAAATTATAAAACAGGGAAACTCAGCAATTACTTACAAGATATCCGTTACATTAAGCTTGAGACCACAGACAGCTCCCTGCTCGGTGATATTATTGATATCTGTTATGAGAACGGCCATTTTTACATCTCTGATGTTAACGACTGCTGTAAGATTTTTGACGAAAACGGAAAGTTTATCCGCTCAATCAAGAGAGTCGGCAGGGGACCCGAAGAGTATGGTGAAATCAGAAACATCTCTGTCAACCCGACTAATGGTAACTTACTCATACTCTGTTCCGAATCAGAAATAGTCGAATATAAAGTAACCGGAGAGTTTGTAAGGAGGATAGCCACTCCTGAAGGTTCTGGCAATCCTTACAGTTTCATGCCCCTTGGGAACGACAACTTTTTTATAGGTTCCTTTAAGTTCCAGAATAGTGGTTCTACTGAAAATTGTTATGCAATAATAGACGATAGTCTCAATGTCCTTCGCTCAGGGTCAGATGCTAACGGATATTTACTGAGTAAAGCCGGAAGCCAGGCTTCCGTCATCGCAATAGATCCTTACAATGTGTACCGATACGGCAAGGATTTCTATTCATCACAGACAAGCAACGACACAATATACCGAATTGTACCGGATAGTTCATACAAATTCACTCCTCATATCATTTTCAACCTGGGCAAGTACAAGGATGAGAGTATAAGGTCAATCATGCCTGATAAAGCTTTCGAGAAAAAAGTGATTACTAAGTACTCCGCTATTTTTGAAACCGATAAGAATATCTTTATAAAATTCGATTTGAGAGCTCTGGCTCCGGAGCCTTTTGAAAGAAATACAGAGGTGTCGTATCCGGGAAGTAGTCCTGTTGAGATGACAACAACCGTTTGTGGAATCTATGATAAGGAAAAGGAGCAACTCTCGCTTTTAAAACAACCGGTAAAACGAAGAATCGGCCTGAATGACGATATAAAGGGGGGGCCGGTTTTCTGGCCTGTATTTTCAACATCGAAAGGTGAACTGATTTCATATTTCAATGCTGTCAATCTGATTACGATGGCAGAAGAGGAGGGTGAAAATTACCCCGGAATATCCCAAATCACTGAAAATCTTGGAGAAAACGACAACCCAATAATTGTCGTTGCACGTTAAAAAAATTACCTGATTTTATACAAATATTAGATAATCCTGAAAATTAAGGATGTACGGCATGTATTTTGAGATGTTTTTCCTGTTCTGCCCCAGGTAACCCTAAACTGTAATATTCATCCATGCTATGAAAAAATCTGTTACCTTGATTCAGTGCGCCATTCTTCTATTAAGCTCCACGTTTTTAATCTCCTGTAAATCTGACACAAGGGCGACGGGTAACATTATCGACATCGCCGCCGCCATCAACGACGGCCGGGTTGTAAACCTAAGCGAAATCGCCGGGGAGATTGCTTATATCCCTTTTGAAACCACAGACAGCTCGCTTGTGATCGAACCGAATAATGCCAGACAGCCGTTCATCTATGAGAACGAAACCTTCTACACTAGCACCGGTGATGTATTCAAACTCTTTGATAAAAACGGGAAGTTTCTCCGGTCATTCGACAGGACAGGAAGAGGCCCCCAGGAATTCTTGTATGGTTTTCTTGATGGAGTAGACCCAAACAGCGGTAATATTATAGTTGAGAATGTTTCCCCTATTTCTATTATCGAGTATTCTGATGAAGGGAATTTTGTAAGAAAGGTACTTGCACCGGCTGACAGCGTTTTCACCAGTGGGCAAGTCAAAATCGCAAAAATAGGTGAAAACAGATACATCGCAACTTTTTTCAATATCAGGAGTAACCCGGATTTTTGTGCCTTTATATTTGATTCCCTGTCAAACATAGTTACAAAGGTTCCTATTCCCAAGATTGAAATTCCAATAATTGGGATAAAAGTTACATCTAGAGGTGCCTCAACAATACGTGAAGAAAAAAAACTCACCCTTTACTTTTACATGTTCAAAAATCAGCCCCGCATAAGTATCTCCTCTTGCGGTTATATTCTCTCTATAAATGCGGAAAACACAGTTGACACCCTCTATAAGATAAACCTCGGAGAGTACAGAATAACAAATGCAAACCGTGAAAAGGCAAAGGCTAAGGATTCAAAGTTTATTTATGTGTCCGACATGTTACTGGAGACAGAGAATCAGATTATATTTAAAAGTGTCAATCTAAAGGGTCTGAACAATGATCCTTTGGTCTCAAGTGAAACCAAGTCAATGTATAAACGTGCAATTGTCATGTTTGACAAAAACAGTTACAAGGTCACAATCCTGCATTTGCCTGAGAAGGATAGCCCGGGATTTAAGGAGGATCTTAAAGGAGGCCCGGCTTTCCTTCCCAAAGCTGTATCAAATGACGGCAAGACGCTGATTGGTTATGTCAGTGCAATAGATTTGAAAATGTATGTTGAGGAGCATGATTGTTCCGATGAGCTTGAGAAATTAGGTGAAAAACTCGATGAGAGCGACAATCTTGTAGCTATCCTTGTAAAATTAAAAGAGAATAAATAACAATCGATATGAAAAGCCCGATAATTTTTATTATCAAGCACGTAGCTTACCTGATAATCGCCATAATGCTCATTTCTTGCAGCACGGCCAAAGAAAATGAAAACAAGGTAATTGACATTGCCGGTGCCCTTTCCAATGCACGGGTTGCCAACCTCAGCGAAATAGCTGAAGATATTACCTATATTCCGCTTCAGACAACTGAAAACGGTGTCGTGGGCGAGATGATCGGAGTATCCAAGCCTATGCTCTTTGAAAAAGAGACTTTCATTCTATTTGACAACAATAAGGTTTTCAAACTCTTCGACAAAGAGGGCAACTTTATAAAGACCATTGATCACAACGGCAGAGGCCCGCAGGAGTACGCCTTTCCAACCAAGGAAGGATACAATTACAGCACAGGAAGGCTCTTTGTTTCCGATGCCACAGGAGATATCTGCGAATATAACATTGACGGTGATTTCGTATACAGGGTAAAAGTTCCCGCAGAGACAGAGAATCGTAGAATTGGCGTTTCAACATTCATGACTGATGGAAATTACATATGTTCGATTGGTATAACGGAAGAGATTGACGGCACACCTCCGCCTGATAAAAGCACCCTCGCCTTTATATACGATAAAGACTCAAAGGTTATAGGAAAAATCCTCAACAGAGATACAACCTCAGCTGAAGGTAAGGTAAAAAGGGGAAGTATGATGGTTGGTGGCTCGGTTGTGCAGTTTACAACGGTGAGCGCTAAATTATTACAGACATATCTGTTTCATGACAAAACCCGGGCTACTATCAGCGGTGAAAATGTAATTTACAACCTTAACGAACAATATCAGCTAGATAGCCTCTATATTTTCAACCTTGGAGAGTATGCTCCAACTCCTGAAACAGAGTCGCAAATGTTCAACCAAGACATAGAAATAATAAACAACATCATGACAGGCCTTGAGAGTGACAATCAGATCTTTCTCTGGTTGAACCTCAGAGGATTGTACAAAAAGTATCTATCTCCAGTAACGACTGGGGCAGGAACAGTGGCAACGACCATGGCCTACGGATATTTCGACAAGAAAAAGGGTGAGACTGTAATCATGAAAGAGCCTTCAGAGGGCATGAGGGGCTTCAAGGATGACCTCAGGGGCGGACCTGCATTCTGGCCAAAATCAATAACCAGTGACGGAAAATACATGGTAGGATATATCGATGCGATAAAATTCATAACTTACGCAGAGGATAACGACTGCCCGGAAAACATCAAGAAGATGGCAGAAAACATTGACGAGAACGACAACCCGATAGCAATACTGGTTAAACTCAAATAGTAAAAGTAGATGGTAAGAATTGCCTTTTTTACACTTTTGTCTGTAATATCCATAACAGGATTTTCTCAGACACAAAATGTACAATCCAACGAACATAGATTGAGAATGACTCTGGACGAAGCAATCGCTACGGCAAGGGAGCAGTCTCCTACAGCAATGATTGCAAAATACAACTTTCTTGCAGGGTATTGGAGGTACCGTACATTTAAGGCAAAATTCCTTCCATCGCTCAATCTAAATGCAACACTGGGAAGCTACAACCGCTACCTGGCAAAACTGCAGGACGCAGAGACAGGAAAGTACAATTATGTTGATAATAACAATATGAGCAACAGCCTCTCTCTGTCGGTTGATCAAAACATCGGGCTTACAGGAGGAACCATCTCCCTGACCTCGTCTCTCAACAGGCTGGACCAATTTGCTCCAAATGACAATCTAACATACAACTCGACACCTATTAGCATTGTCTTTAAACAGCCGATAAACGGATACAACACCTTCAGGTGGGAAAAGATAATACAACCTAAGGAGTATGAGCGTGTTCAAAGAGAGTACCTTGAGAGCATGGAGAGTATTAATGTTGAGACTTCCAGACTTTTTTTCTCAGTCCTCTCAGCTCAAAAGAGTCTTGAAATGGCAGAGAAGAATTTTGCTGCAACCCAATTGTCAGTCAGTATTGCAGAAAAGAGGTACGAAATAGGGTCCATCACAAATAATGAGTTGTTGCAGCTGAAGATGAGCCTCTATAATGCACAGCTTGATATAAACGACGGCAAGATGACTTTCGAATCCGAGATGCTCAAACTAAGAAGCTATCTTGGATATAACGAAAGTGTTACAATAGAGCTCGTGATGCCCGGAATGGGGCCTGAGATGCAGCTTGATTACATGGATGTCCTGAATCGGGCACTCAAGAACTCATCTGAAAACCTCAGAAATGAGCTCGATATGCTCTCTGCAAGGCAAGAGGTGGCTGAGGCCAAATCTAATACCGGGTTAAATGCATCGATCTTTGCTCAGTTAGGTGTTAACCAGAAAGGAGAGAAGATTGCAGAATCTTATAGAAACCCTATGGATCAAGAGATTGTCGGTTTAAGCCTCTCCCTCCCCATACTTGACTGGGGTCTTGGCCGTGGAAAGATAAAGCTCGCAAAATCAAGGGAAGAGATTGCAAAGACACAGATAGAACAGAAAGAATCTAAATACCGCCAGGAGATATTGATACAGGTTATGCAATTCAACAATCAGAATATGCAATGCAGCATCTCCGCCCGCAATGACTCCATCGCAAAGCTCCGATATGATATTACCATGGAGCGTTTCAAGAACGGCTCGATTACAGTGACCGATCTCAACACCGCACAATCGGAGAAAGACGCTGCAGTCAAAAGATATATCTCCGATCTTAGCAACTATTGGGAATATTTCTACTCCATACGAAAAGTATCTCTATACGACTACATAACCAAAAAAGAGATAACCACAGACTTTAACCTTCTAACAGAAAACTAAACCACTATGAACAAAAAAGCAATATTTCTCCTGTCAATGCTAATAATCGCTGCCTGTTCCGGCAACAAGAGCAAGGAAGATGAGTCTGTAACGGATAAGGCTGACTATGTTTCAGAAAAAAACTTGGTGGACACAATGGTCCTGAAGAGGGTTAATTTCGACAAGCAGATAATCAGCAACGGAAAGCTAAAGGCAATCACAAAGAGTGACCTTAAATTCCTGACATCAGGTACAATATCTGAAATTCTGGTAAAAAACGGCGAAAGCATTAAGGCCGGCACAGCCATAGCCCGTCTGGACCAAAAGGATGCAAAGTATAAGCTTGAGCAGGCCAGACTCTCAATGTCAAAGGCCGAACTTGAGTTTTATGACCAACTGATAGGTTACGGCTACTCTAAGGATACCTCGGCTGTTCCGTCTGATTTGCTGAAAACCATCAAGATCCGTTCAGGTTATACTTCTGCTAAGGGCGATCTCAAACAGGCCGAAGAGGCCCTTAGAAACACAACACTATACGCCCCATTTTCCGGCAAGGTTGCAAATCTAACAGCGAAACCGCACGAAGCCTTTTCTGACATAGTATGTACACTTATTGACGACACAAGATTTGAAGTGGAGTTCGGACTTCTTGAGTCTGAGGTTCCCTTTGTCAAAGTGGGAAGCAGCATAAAAATCAGCACTTACTCAGATCCTGAAAAGTTTTATTCCGGCTCTGTTACTCAGATAAACCCGCTTGTGAACGAAAAGGGGCAGATAAAGGTCCTGGCAATGGTAAACAACAGCTCCGGTAAGCTAATAGAGGGGATGAACACAAAGGTCATTGTCGAGGATATTATTCGGGGAAAGCTTGTGGTACCAAAGAGTGCGGTTGTAATGAGGGACGACTTTGACGTTCTGTTCAGGCTTGATAAAAAGACAAACAAAGCCATGTGGACATATGTGACAGTAGAGATATCCAACACTGAATCACATGCCGTAACAGCAAATATGGACAAGAATGCGGAGCTTAACGAGGGAGATATCATCATCACCTCCGGAAACCTTAATCTGGCAGACGGTTCAAATGTGCAAATAAAGAAACAAAAGAGGTAGGTTATGATTGGCAAACTCATTGAGCGCCCCATAGCAGTGACCATGTCGATAATAGCTGTTGTCGTACTGGGTTTGGTTGCCGTATCAATGCTTCCCGTGTCACTGATGCCGGACGTTGAGATTCCACAGGTGACAGTTCAGATAAGCGCCCCGGGATACTCTGCCCGTGAAGTTGACAAGACAATTGTCAAATCACTGAGTTCTCAACTGATGCAGACACAGCATCTTAAAGAGCTACGTTGTGAGTCCAAAGACAATGGGGCAGATATTTTCATGGAGTTCGACCACGGCACCGATATTGACTTTACATTTATCGAAGTAAATGAAAAGGTAGACAAGGCAATATCATCCATGCCGAAGGAGATTGAACGCCCTAAGGTTATCAAAGCAAATGCGACCGATATTCCGGCCTTCTTTATCAACATGACTGCCAGTGAAGACTATTCTGAAAAGTTTCTTGAGCTAAGCCGTTTTGCCTCTGAGGTGATCTCCAAAAGGCTGGAACAGGTTCCCGAAATTGCACTGGTCGATATTAGTGGGCTTTCCCTGCCTGAAATAATAGTTACTCCGAAAAATGAGAAGATGCGCGCGCTCGGAATTATGGAGAAAAGTCTGAAGAATGCTATTGAAAACAGCAATCTACAATTGGGAAACCTCTCTATAAAAGACGGGCATTACAGATGGGACATCCGTTTTATCTCTGAAATACGGACCCGTGAGGAGATTGAAAATATTGTGCTTAATATAGACGGCAGGATATACAAATTCAAAGACCTTGCTACAGTTACCGAGCAGGCAAAAGAGGTGCGGGGACTGGTAAGAAGCGATGGGAAAAGAGCCATTTCACTTGCCATAATCAAACAGTCGGATGCCAAGATGGATGACCTGAAAAAGGCCATTAATAAATCATTGACCGAGTTTGAGAAGGAGTATCCTGGTATAGAGTTTAAGGTTACAAGAGATCAGACAGAACTTCTGTCATATTCAATAGGAAATCTTAAGAACAACCTTATTATAGGAGCGATACTCGCCTGTATCGTACTATTTCTCTTTATGAAAGATTTCCGCTCCCCATGGCTTGTTACCATAACAATACCTCTTTCATTGATAGTGGCTTTACTTTTTTTCTTTCTGGTTGGAATCTCCATCAATATAATATCACTTTCAGGATTGATTCTCGGTATCGGTATGATGGTGGACAATTCGATAGTTGTTATAGACAATATAACGCAACTGAGGGAAAGGGGATTCACTCTGAAGGAGGCGGTTGTCAAGGGTGTAAATGAGGTCTTCTCCGCTATGTTGAGCTCTGTCCTGACAACCTGTTCTGTGTTCATACCATTGGTCTTTCTGAGTGGTATAGCCGGAGCTCTTTTTTACGACCAGGCTCTCGGAGTATCAATAGGGTTGCTCTCCTCTCTGTTGGTTGCTGTTCTTGTGATACCCGTATATTACTATCAATTATACAAGAAAAGGGGAGAGTCAAAAGAGAACAAGATTCTGGGCAAATTACGACTGATAGACATTGTTGCCCTTTATGAGAAGGGGCTTAAATGGACATTCCGACATCAGAGAATCGCCTGGATTTTATTCCTCTTAACAATACCCGGCGCATATGTGATATACAATGTGATTGACAAGTCCAAGCTTCCTCCAGTCACTCACGACGACATAATGGTCTCTATAGACTGGAATTTTCCGATAACAACAGAGGAGAGCGACAGGAGAACACTTGAGGTTCTTAAAGCTGCCGGAAATAATGTTGTTCAGAGCAGCGCTTTTGTGGGAAATCAGCAATTCCTGCTCTCACATACACCTGATCTTGGACAGTCCGAGGCACTGCTTTACCTGAAGGCGGACAAGCCTTCAAGTCTTCCGGATATTGAAAAAAGGGTTGCAGATTTGCTAAAAGAGAGATACCCTGATGCAGCATATAGGTTGTCCCAGACAGATAATATTTTTAATTTGGTCTTCTCCGATAAGGATTACAATCTTACAGCAAGGATCATGGCCAAAGAGGGAGGTGCCCCCGACCCGGATAAGCTGAATAATTTCCTTTCAAAGATTTCTGATACGCTGCCTTCTCTCTATATGGAGCCGGTGCTTTGGCAGGAGCAGATAATGTTTGTGGCAGATCCGGAGATGTTGTCAATATACAAGATATCATACAGCGATGTTTATAATGCCCTGAAGACTGCAACAATGGAGAACACTGTTTTTGCGATAAATGAGGGCAGCTACTCTGTACCGGTAACTGTAGGAGAGGCTTCAGACCCTACTACAGATCTGCTTATGACAACCGTAATAAACGAAGACGGAATCGAGATCCCTCTCTCGGTAGTGACGCACGAGACCCGCATAAGAGACCTAAAAAGTATTATCTCCGGGACACTGGGTGACTACTATCCGCTGAATCTCACGATTCCGGACAAGGATGTAAAAGAGTCCATGAGTACAATAAAAAGTATTGCAAACAGAGATAAGGATTTCGATGTAACATTCTCCGGCAGCTACTTCTCGAACAGGGAGATGATAGGTGAATTGGCTATAATTCTAACAGTCGCTCTTCTTTTGCTCTTCTTCATACTGGCGGCTCAATTCGAATCTCTGATACAACCACTCATAATACTCTCCGAAATTGTAGTAGATGTATTTGCAGCAATGCTACTACTCTGGGCATGCGGATCCGGCATAAACCTTATGTCAATGATCGGGCTGGTTGTCATGGCCGGTATTATTATAAACGACTCCATACTCAAGGTTGACACAATCAACCGTTTGAGGAAGGGTGGTTACTCTCTTCTGAGGGCGATTATGACAGGCGGTTCAAGAAGGCTAAAACCAATAATAATGACAAGTTTGACTACAGTTTTGGCAATTGCTCCATTCCTGGTTCGCGGAGATATAGGATCTGACCTTCAATACCCACTCTCTCTCGCACTTATAGGAGGAATGGTTATGGGAACCATTGTCAGCGTCTTCTTCATCCCCGTTTTCTATTACAACATTTATAACAAGCGTAAAGGATGAAAATCTCCTCATTCTCTGTGATTCTTGTGTTTGTTGTTCTTGTGATAGTCGGAGCAGGGATAACACCTTTGCTGAGCATTCAGTACACTCCCACTTACGAGCAGAAGGACATATCTATCAGCTACAATTGGCAGGGAGCATCAGCAAGGGTTATTGAGTCTAAGGTTACCTCAAAGTTGGAGGGGGTGATCTCTGCAATATCCGGCATCAAGGAGGTGAGCTCTATTTCCGGCAAGGAGAGAGGAAGTATCTCAATAACTTTGAAGCCAAAGACAGATATAAATGCTATCCGTTTTGAAATAGCATCACAGATAAGGAGAATATATCCAAAACTTCCGGAAGGGGTAAGTTATCCACAGTTTTCCGCCTCATATAACGGAGAAAACACAAGCACCATCCTTTTTTACACTATAAATGCCGGAATACCGACCAATCAGATTGAAGAGTACGCCAATGAACATATTGTAAAGCAGTTGTCGCTGATTGACGGAATTGCAGAAGCAAACCTCTACGGGGCAACCCCATATTTCATAGAGGTCTCGTTTAATCCTGACTATTTGAGAAAAATAGGCGTGTCTCCCGAAGATATAACAGATGCGATAAGCACATACGCCGGCTCAGACGATGTAATAGGTAGTATAGAAAGTAAGGCAATAATACTTACCACCTCTTCAAAAGGGAGTAATTTTGGTCAAATACCGGTAAAAAATGTAGACGACCGCATTATAAGGTTAGATGATATTACCCACACTGTTTACAAGGAGAGAGAGCCCTCCGTCTACAATCGCATAAACGGATTGAATACAATTAACCTCTCAATTGTACCAGAAAAGGGGGTAAACACCATAGACCTCTGCAATAGTGTGAAGACCAGGATGAAAGAGCTCGAAAAAGAGTTTCCGGATAAATTCTCAGCGACTCTCTCATACGATGTTTCGGTGGATCTCAAAGTGGAGTTGAACAAAATATTAAGAAGGACTATCCTCTCTTTTCTTTTTCTGCTGGCATTTGTTTTCTTGGCAACAAGGAGCCTCCGATATCTCTCAATCATCATTATCACACTCATTGCAAACATATTCATTGCATTTATATTCTACTATCTGTTCAAACTCCAGATACACATTTACTCGCTTGCCGGCATAACGGTCTCACTGGGAATGATTATAGACTCCAGCATTATTATGATCTCCCACTACGGCTATTTCCGGGATAGAAAGGCATTCATAGCGATTCTGGGAGCACTTCTTACCACAATCGGTGCGCTGATAGTCATCTTCTTCCTGCCGGAAAAAGACAGAGTCAACTTAGTAGAATTCTCGGCAGTAATAATAATAAACCTCACAGTCTCGCTGATCATATCATTGATGCTAGTACCGGCACTGGTGGACAAGCTCCCTGTCGGCGGGGTCAGATCATCCCAAAATATAGCCTCATTAAGACGAACCGTAAGGTTCAACAACCTTTATAAACGATATATATCATTCGGCAGTGGTCACAGGTGGATCTTCATACTGCTGCTGATATTTGGATTCGGCCTCCCTATACACTATCTTCCTTCGAAAATTGAAAAGGAGGAGAGTTTTTTTGATAAAGCCTACAACAAGACAATCGGTAGCTCTTTCTATCAAAATGATTTAAAAAATATTGCAGAGAAGGTCTTCGGAGGAACGTTGCGTCTTTTCTCACAAAATGTCAAGACTTACGGCTATGGAAGGGAACCTGCAAAAAAAGCCATATACATACAAGCCGGCTTGCCGGACGGGTGCACGACCAAACAGTTGAACGACATTGTGGTGAACATGGAAAACTTTCTCACACAGTTTCCTCAGATAAAGATGTTCAATACGACTATAAGCTCATATAAGAATGCCTCAATAGAGGTCACTTTCAAGAAAGAGTATGAGAATAGTGAATTTCCTATGTTCCTGAAACAAGAGGTAATAGCTAAGGCAATTGATTTTGGTGGAGCTACCTGGGATGTACGCGGGATTGACGATAACGGATTCAACAACTATGTGGGCTCCGGCTCATACAAGTCAAACAACATTGTTATAACAGGATATAATTATGATCAGCTTTACTCATACTGCCTCAACTCTGTCAAAAGCCTTTCGGAAAACCAAAGAGTAAGTGAGCCTGAAATAAGCGGAAGTAAGCTTTATGGCGAGAGGATAGCCAGAAACGAGTATTTCATAGATTATAACTACAACACTATGGCTGTTCTCGGAATGACCCCGGCTGATGTATATATGGCCCTGCAAGACCAACTTTTCAGTCAAGGCACGGCTTCGCTGGATGTGGGAGACGAAAAGGTTCCGATTAAAGTTGTCTCATCAAACTTAAATAAATTTGATGTGTGGAATCTCTATAATGAGCACCTTTCAATAGGAAATGAAAAGGATGTAAAATTCTCTGAGATTGGTAAGATAGAGATGAGAAAGAGTGGCAACGACATTTACAAGGAGAATCAGCAATATCGGCTCGTTGTAGCATACGATTTTATCGGGTCTTCCGAGCTTGCCTCAAGAGTAAAGAAGAGAGAGATAAAGAGATTGAACGAAGAGGTGTTGCCTATCGGTTACAAAGCGGAAACTGAGGATTATGAATGGGATTTTTCTAAAAGTAAACTCTTCCTTCTTCTGTTTTTAGTAATTGGAATAATATACTTCATCTGCTCCATGCTTTTTGAGTCTCTCTTACAACCACTCCTGATAATACTGATGATTCCTCTCTCCTTGATAGGACTTTTCCTCACATTCTATTTTACAGGATTCACTTTCGACCAGGGAGGGTTTGCTGCCATGATTATGCTATGCGGAATATCTGTAAATGCCGGAATATATATCGTTAACCAGTATAATATACTCAAAAGGCCCACAGGTGCGGCTTTTGTCAAAGCACGCAATCCTATGGACCTTTATGTGAAAGCCTATAACTACAAGATCATCCCTATACTGCTGACCATTATCTCTACTGTCCTCGGTCTGCTGCCATTCCTCTTTGACGGAAAAGACGAGCAGTTCTGGTTTTCATTTGCTGTAGGAACAATGGGAGGATTGATCTTCTCTATTATCGGCATTGTTTTCTTCCTGCCTGTGTGGAAAAAGATATAATCAAACTACTTTTTACACTTTTCAATATAGCTGATCATTTTTTTAGCTTGTGCTCCTGTAAAGCTTATCATCTTTGAATACTCCTCGTATTTGTGAGGTATAAATTCAAAAAGCTGAAAAGCAGCAAATTGTTTATCGGCAGAAAAGATATAATCTATTCTTGCACTACCTGTTGGGGCAAATTTTACTACTCTCGCCTCCTCTTGTTCTTTGCCTTCCAGTAAAGAGAGTAAAAATGGCAGATCTTCCTTGTCCAGATAGATTGATTCTGTTTTCACAAAACTACCTGAAGGTTTATAAACATTGGTCTTGGATTTTAGAAAAAACAGAAGTACGGCTATGATAAGCAAAATGCTTGCGATGCCGAACCATGAGAGGACGAGTGATACAATTCCACCAACTGCAATGACAGCTGTTATAATAAGACTCTTTGAGTCAAAAACCTTTACAATTTCCGGATGTGTTATATTTGTGTTCATAATATGTGTTTTTTTGAATTATTGTTTTTTAAATGCATAGGCAATCCCTGCCCCGCTAAAACGAGACAGCAGACTTAAAATCCAATAAAAACACTAAATGACTATCTTCCGCAGACCATAAATGAAAAACGAGCAGGCAGGAGTATAAATTGAATTGATTAACTCAAGAAACTGCTGTTCTATCCTGCCATTAAACTTGCCTATATGTCGCTCTCTGAAGAGAGAGTATCCAAGAACCTTCTGATGAAAGTTTGCAGTACATGGATTTGCTGCGAAACCAACCGGAGAAGTTACCACAGGAGCTGTTGTCTCTGAAAGGAGCTGTCGCACTCCGGATTGACCGATAACAGGAGAATAAGTACAAATTGTTTCCTGAACAGGGCTTGCAGGCATGGCATTCATTATACTCTTCCTCTCAAGTGTTGCCATTGTGAGAAAAAGTATCAGGCTCAGTAACCCGAATACACTTAAATATTCCCTTATTGCCCTTATCATTTTATACTTTTCTTCCCTTTTATCTCAAAAAATATTCCAAGAATTAAAAGCAGTATCAGAAGCCCTGATGCCAGACTAGAATACATAGCCCCTTTAACAATCGATTCCGGCATATAGTTGAACTCTATCTCATGTTCTCCAGCAGGCAATTTCAGAGCTCTGAGAACATAGTTGGCACGTAATATTTCTGCCTGTTGCCCGTCTATTTTGGCACTCCATCCTGCAGGATAATATACCTCACTGAAAATAGCCAACCCCTCTTCAGAGGATCTGCTTTTATATGTCAACCTGTTAGGTGAATACGATGTAAGGATTATCTCATTTCCAAGATCACTCTGTTCCGCCATCTCTGCGGCAGGAGACTCCTCCGCCTTAGTGAATGTAAGTCCGGATAACTGCTCCTTGAAATTCTCCTCTACCACGGCAGCTCTCTTCAGATCAACCTGACCAAGCATAGAAATCTCTCCTTCGGCACCTTTTGCCCAGACAAGTGTATCTGCAAACCACGCATTGCCCATTGCTCCGCTGTTACGAAGAGGAGGGTTTGCACCATTAACAACAATATAACGGGTATTAAGCATATTAAGGACCATATAGTTGCCAAGTCTTGACTCTGCCTCCTCAATGGTTGTTGAACCCTTAATGTCATTACCTATCTTCTGAATTTCAGGAATTATATAATAATCAATCAGATCCTGATATCTCTGCAGTTTTGCCGGGCTGTAACCCCCGATTGTCTTATGGTGATAGCTAACATGAGAGTCGTTGAATGTATTGACACTTAAATCCAGAACCCTGTAATCAGGATCCTTGTCCTGAAGAATCAGCTCATCGACTGGTCTTTTTGCATACTGATCCTTGAACTGTGTATTAGAGACAAAGTGCGAATCGTTAAGGTATCGTTTGTCGACAGCCCAAAGATCAACTATAACCAATAGCCCGAGAATTACATATAAATACGATCTTTTTAGCTTATTAGCTATTGTAAGCCAAAGTGCTCCGGCAGCCAGTACTATAAAGGCAAATGATCTGAATGCATCGGCACTCAACAGCGACATTCTGTCCTGTATAAGAGAGCTCCTAAGCTGCTCAGGAAGCTGTCCGTCTGATGGGGAAACGAAACTACCGGCAAGCGAAGGCATCAAAGCAACCAATAGAGAGAATCCTGCGGTTATTACAAGCGAAATAACTATCCCCTGTTTTACCTTTTTCTGATCATACTCCCCTTTCAAAAGCCTGTCAACTGTCACAAACGCAAGAAGAGGGACAAGAACCTGCAATATGACAAGTATCATTGACACCGTGCGGAACTTGTTATAAAGCGGTGCATACTTGAAGAAAAGCTCTGTGAAGAAGAGAAAATGTGAGCCCCACGAGAGGAGAACGGCAACAAGAGAAACCCCGGCAATCCACCATTTCATAGATCCCGGAACAAGCATCAGTCCCAATATGAAGAGGAATATAGATATGGCACCGATATACATCGGACCTGCAGTAAACGGCTGCGGTCCCCAGTAGAGAGGCATTTGCTTTATAACATTGTCTGCATCCTGATATCCTGCATTCTTGAATACCTTATAAGTCTCTGAACTCTTGGATAACTCACCCGCAGAAGAGCCTCCGTTATAGTTTGGAATCATAAGGTTCGGCAACTCCTGCGGACTGTATGACCACTGTGTTGCATAGGCGATGTCCAGCCCCCCGTTCTTATCTCCCTGCTTGTTTGCTGTAAGCTCAGAGCCCCCGCGCATTGTATACTTCGAGTACTCGTATGTAGGCCAGAGATGGTTGATATTAGAGGCAATACCGAGCAGACCGGCAAGAAGAAGGAAACACGATGTTTTGAAGAACTTCATAAAGCTCTTCTCTTTAATCGAATTGTAAAAGAGTGCTATCACATAACCTATGATAATTATAGCAAGGTAATAGGTTATCTGGGGATGGTTTGCCTTTATCTGGAAACTGAGGGCAAAGGCAAACAAAATTGCTCCCAGAATTGGCTTTTTCCTGTATGCGTACGCAACTGCGGCTATAACCCAAGGCATAAAGGCGATAGCAACCATTTTTGAATTGTGTCCTACCTGGATAATCTGTGGATTATATGCACAAAGCGTTACCGCTATGGCTCCTATCAATGACAGCCATATATTCACACCAAAGGCAAGAAACATTAAAAACGCCCCTGCCATGCTTATCAGAAGATAGCTTGGTGGCCTGACTCCAACAAAAAACATTTTGTAGAGATAATCCGTAAAGTCACCTTCATAAATTACAGAAATTGAAGTTGCCGGCATTCCAGAGAACATAGAGTTGGTCCAAAGAGCCGGATCTTTGTCCGGATTGGCCTCGTTGTACTGAATTATCTCGTTTGCCATACCTCTCCATGAGGCGATGTCTGACTGGTTGACAACTTTTCCGCTGAAGACCTGCGGAGTGAAAAAATATGCCAATACCACGAATGATGCAACAGCTATCAGATAAGGTATGTACTGCTTAAAATTCTTCATCTTTTCAATTTTATATTATCTCGTCAAGTAAAGCGGACATTCTTCTGCAAAGTCCCTCTCTTGAGTAGTTTTCAATTTTGCCCGAAGGTATATATATTTCTCCTTTCTTGTACAAGTCATACTCTCTCTCAATCCATGCCTTTGCCCCGGCATAATCGGAATAGTCAAACATGGCTCCGGCTTCACACTCCTTCAATGCAACATCCATATCTCCCCCGATAGGGCCAAAACTCAGTATAGGGCGGCGTGCAGCCAGGTATTCGAAAAACTTACCGGTAAGGATGCCTTTGGCTTCCGGTTCCTGTCCCCCTGCCAATAATAAGACCCTCGCCCTTTGTTGCCATTTCACCACCTCATTATGTGGCATATAATCCATATTGACCAGATAGTTGTCAAGAGCATTTGCAGAGATCTCCTGCCAGACAGAATTGTCAGTGTGACCAATGATTCTTATTGTCAGATCCTCACTGAATCCGGGAACCTCCCGTATCATCTCACCAAGAATTCTCCATAAAACTGACGGATTCCTGTCTTTAACAAAAAGACCTGTATAGGTTATCGTGAACTTATCCTCAACCTTTTCCCTGAGATTCTCAAAGTCTGAGGCATCATAGCCATTTGTGATAACCTCAATTCGTCCCGGCCCGAGTTCAAGGAACTCATCTCTCATTAGATTGGTTACAACCACAACTGCATCTGCACTCCTGACCACATTCCTCTCCATTCTTCCATGCAGAAAAGTTGTCAAAAATGTGTTATTCATATATTTGAAAGTATACATCTTTGTCCATGGATCCCTGAAATCTGCAATCCATCGGATGTTCCTTCTTTTTGCCACAGCCTTGGCAATCATATGCATAGAGTGCGGAGGACCTGTACTTATGATAGCATCCACCGGATTTTCGGCAAGGTATCTGTTGAGAAACCTTATCGATGGTCTTATCCAGAAACACTTAGGATCCGGGATGAATATATTGCTCCTGATAAAGAGAGATAGTTTCTCAGTAAACTTTCCCTTCCCTCCTTTCGCCTCCTGGGCGATAAAGCCTGGCTTGATGCTCTCCCCTCTCTTTCCGGTCAGAATCTTATAAAGATTATAGGGCTCCAGAATCTTTCGCCTGATTATCGTAGTTCCGGAAGGTATCTCTGAAAGCAGTCCGGGATCCTGTGCCATATACTCCGGGTTTTCCGGGGTGTAGACAATCGGTTCATACCCGTACTTTCTGAAATACTTTACAAATTTCAGCCATCTCTGAACACCGGAACCTCCTGCGGGAGGCCAGTAATACGATATTATCAGGATCTTTTTCAAAGCAGATTATTTTGCGATAAAGATATTGTACAGAGCATTTATCACGTCTCTCTGAATGACTGTAAAGCCGTTCTTGTATACAGGAGGACAACCGTTAGTAATCATGACAATACCAAATTTACTTTCAGGGTTGAAGAACATCGCACTGTAAACACCATAGGCAGAACCTGTGTGACCGGTCATTACCTCACCCTCAATCAGGTTGGTGGCCTTCTCGAGAGCCATGCCGTAACCTATATTCTCATTTACTTTCACAATCGGAGTCTGCATCATTTTTGAGCTCTTCTCCGATATTATCCTTGTCTTTCCGGACTTGCCGTAATTCATGTGCATTATCATATAACGGGCAAGATCGCGGGCTGAAATCTTTATGCCTCCTGTAGGTGAGAAGAGCGGTGTGCTGTAACCCATTACATAGCCGTTTTGTATGTCCTCCGCCCTGCTTCTGTATGCTGCCGGCTGCGGTCCCCATACACCATTGTCGTCATTCCCGTATAGAGTTACAAATCTTGAAGCATCAAGAGAGTCTACATTGTATCCTGCATAGAGTCCCAAGGGTTTAATGACATTGTTTCTTACATAGTTGTCAAACCTTACACCTGAGACCTTCTCCACAATTGTGCCTATAATGTTATAACCCAGATTGCAATAATCGTACTGAGTGCCCGGAGCATAGTCGTGATATGCCTTTATGTAGTTTTCTCCCTTATCCGGATTGACAACATCCAGTGAGAAATATCCGGCAGCATCCTGAAGGCTTGAAGTATGAGACAGAAGCATCTTTACTGTAATGGGAATCTCCGGAAACTTCGGGTTACGAACCCTGAAGCCAATAAGCTCACTTACATCCTGATCCGGATTAACCAGCCCCTTATCTACAAGAGTCATCAACGCAGTTGTTGTAAAGGACTTGGAGATTGATGCAATTCTGAAAATATCGCTCTCTTTCAGATCGGTATTGTTTTCAATACTCTTTTTGCCAAAAGATTGCGTGTATATTACTTTTCCATTTTTAACAACGGCAACAGCAAGGCCGGTTGCATTGTTATCTTTCATAATCTGCTGTAACTGAGCAGCAGCCATGCTCTCCTTTTTCTCCTTGCCGAATGCGGCAGATGAGATAGTCAGAGCGATCAGAAGTGACGGAATAATTTTCATTTTATGATTTTTTTGAGGGAAATTATACAAAGATAATATCTATTTTTGTAAGGATGAACGAGGATAAAAAAATAGTAGAGACCCCATTAATGAAGCAATACTTCTCCGTGAAATCCAAATATCCGGAGGCGATTCTTCTTTTCAGAGTGGGGGACTTTTATGAGACATTCGGAGAGGATGCAATAACTGCATCTAAAGTGCTTGGGATAGTGCTTACAAAAAGGGCAAATGGCTCTGCACAACATGTTGAGCTGGCAGGCTTTCCACATCATGCGATAGATACATATCTTCCTAAATTGGTCCGGGCCGGGCATAAGGTTGCAATATGCGATCAGCTGGAAGATCCAAAACTTACAAAGAAGATAGTAAAACGGGGAATCACAGAACTGGTGACACCCGGAGTGGCATACAACGACCAGCTTCTCTCTCACAGGGAGAACAACTACCTTGCAGCGGTATATTTCGAAAACGACAAGGCAGGAGTTGCATTTCTCGATATCTCTACCGGCAGCTACAGAGTAGCCTCAGGCCCGCTGCCATATATCGAGCTGCTTCTTGCCAGTCTCGCTCCTAAGGAGATTCTTATGCAAAAAAGTTATCAGAGAGGATTCGAAGAGCGTTTTGGGAAAGAGATCTATGTCTCGACTATGGACGAATGGGCCTTTGTAACCGACTCTGCTTACGAGAAGCTTCAAAACCATTTCGGAGTCAAAAGTCTTAAGGGTTTTGGAATTGATAAGCTCCCGTTGGCCGTCACTGCTGCCGGGGCAATACTATATTATCTGGAACTGACAAGACATGAGGGTCTTAGCCACATCTGCTCTATTTCAAGAATTGATGAGGGCGAGTTTGTCTGGATAGACCGGTTTACATTCCGGAATCTTGAAGTTTTCAACAGCGCTGCAGAAAACGGCTCCTCCCTGATAGATGTCGTCGACAAGACAAGCTCCCCTATGGGGGCAAGATTGCTCAGGAACTGGCTCTCCATGCCCGTTAAGAGCGTAGACGAAATCAGCCGCAGGCATAACATAGTTGAAAAATTCCTGACCGAAGGTGAAAGCAGGGAGAAAACAAGAGCACTGTTAAGGGAGATCGGGGATCAGGAGAGAATAATCTCAAAGGCAGCAGCCGGAAAGGTCACTCCGAGAGAGGTCGTTCAGCTCCGCAGAGGATTGGAACACACCGGACCCTTAAAAGAGATTTTGAATCAACTTGGAATAGAAGAACTCACAAATATCTCTTCAGAGATTGACCTATGTGAGGATCTTCTCGAAAAACTCCGGAGAGAGTTGCTTGCGGAACCTGCAGGACAGATCGGCAAGGGAGATGTCATTGCAGACGGGGTAAGCGAAGAGCTTGACTCTCTCAGGAACATCGCCCGTCACGGAAAGGAGATATTGGAAAAGATTCAGGAGAGAGAGGTTGAGAGAACCGGCATCTCTTCGTTGAAGATAAGCTACAACAATGTATTCGGCTACTATCTCGAAGTCCGCAATACACATAAGGACAAAGTCCCGCCGGAGTGGATACGCAAACAGACACTTGTAAGCGCAGAGAGGTACATTACTCAGGAGCTCAAGGAGTATGAAGAGAAGATCTTGGGTGCAGAGGAGAAAATCCTGAACCTGGAGAGTTCCCTGTTTCTGGGTATAATAGAACAAATACGGAGAAGCATCCCCGTGATGCAAAAAAATGCTGCCCTGATTGCAAAAATTGATGTACTGGCCGGTTTTGCCGAGCTTGCCGGAAACAACAATTACCACAGGCCTCAGGTAACCCTCGATAATAAAATTACAATCAGGAACGGCCGGCATCCCGTTATTGAGACACTAATGTCTCCGGGGGAAGAGTATATACCGAACGACCTCTATCTTGACAACGACACCCAACAGATAATAATCCTCACTGGACCAAACATGGCCGGTAAGAGTGCTCTTCTAAGGCAGACTGCCCTTATAGTACTCCTTGCACAAACCGGTTCCTTCGTACCTGCAGAGTCGGCCGAAATAGGCATTATTGATAAGATTTTCACCCGCGTGGGTGCCTCGGACAATATCTCAAGGGGAGAGTCGACATTCATGGTTGAGATGCTGGAAACCGCCACAATCCTGCACAATCTTTCGGACCGTTCACTGGTTCTTCTCGATGAGATAGGGAGGGGAACAAGCACATATGACGGCATGTCAATTGCCTGGGCTATAGTTGAATATATCCATGAACACAAGGAGTTTCATGCCAAGACTCTATTTGCAACACATTACCACGAACTGAATGACCTTGAGGATCTGTTCCCTCGGGTTAAAAACTACCACATAGCAGTCAAGGAGGTTGATAACAGAGTGATTTTCCTGCGAAAGCTTCTTCCGGGAGGTGTGGCACACAGCTTTGGAATACATGTGGCAAAGATGGCCGGAATGCCGCAGGATGTGGTAAAGAGGGCCGAAAGGATACTTAAACAGCTCGAAAAAAAGGATGAGACAAATGCTGCAGACAGCTCACATCCGGTGCAACTCTCCTTTTTTCAGCTTGAAGATCCACTATTGGTCAGTATAAGGGATGAACTCCGTGAAATGGATATCAACTCCATGTCTCCGCTCGATGCATTCGACAAATTACGGGCTCTGAAGAAAAAAATAGGGTTATAACTTAATTAAAGGGGGCTATGATAAAATTATACAGAAAGATTACGGTGATCCTCAAACTTATATTCGAGAGTATATCTTTTGCATACGGGTCACTCAAAGGAGACAAATTCCGCACATTCCTCTCCCTCTTCGGGGTAAGTATCGGAATATTCTCAATTGTGACTGTCTTCACAGCCATTGATGCCCTCGAAAGCAATGTTGCTAACGGACTGAAGAGCTTCGGTGGAAATACCCTTTATATTCAGGAGTTCCCATGGTCTCCCCCTGAAGGAGAAGAGTACAAATGGTGGGAGTATCGCAAAAGACCGGCACCGAAACTTGAGGAGTTCAGGTTTATCAAGGAGAACAGCAAGAACTCCGAAGCTGTCGCATTCGTAATCTTCACCTCAAAAAACATACGTTACAAGAGGAACTCATTCAACAGCGGCTTCATAACTGCTCCTACAAGCGACTGGGACAAGATTTCCAATGTCGAGATTGACAACGGCCGCTATTTCTCAACATTCGAGTCTCAAACCACAACGCCTGTTGCTGTTATAGGAAATGCTGTAGCTGAGGCACTATTCGAAGGGGAGGACCCGGTCAACAAAATCATCAAGGTTGGGTCAAGCAATGTCAAGGTAATCGGAGTAAATAAAAAAGCCGGGGAGAGTATTGTGAACATTTTCGATACCGACAACTCCATAACCGTACCATACCGTTTCATGAGCACACTTGTAAATGCAAGGAATACAGATGCCATGATCTGCGTAAAGCCATTTGATACTGCTGACAGGGATGAGTTTATATCAGAGATGAGGCAGCTGATGAGGGCGGTCAGGAGACTCAAGCCAAACCAGGCAGACAACTTTGCTCTCAACGAGATGACATTTCTCCTTAACCAGACCAAAAGCATATTCGGAGGAATAAATCTTGCCGGTTGGATTATAGGCGGCTTTTCAATCCTGATTGGCGGGTTCGGTATAGCCAACATAATGTTTGTATCTGTCCGGGAGAGGACAAATCTTATCGGTATTCAGAAAGCCCTCGGCGCCAAAAGGTACATGATACTTACACAATTCCTGGCAGAGGCAGCCTTTCTCGCACTTGCAGGAGGAGTAATAGGAATAATAATGGTTCTGGGTGTGGTTCTTGCCACGAAAGGAAATGAGGCATTTCCTATGGCACTCAGTGGCTACAACATATTCAGAGGACTTATCATCTCTTCGGTTATCGGAATTGTGGCAGGCTTCATACCGGCATACACCGCAGCACGCCTCAATCCTGTTGATGCGATAAACTCCAAGTAAGGATTACCTGCAAATAAAACAAAGTATTGTAGGGTCTATTTTTTACTACAAGTTAATATTATAGTAAGCTCGACAAACTCGTCAACAGAGAGTTGCTCCGGTCGTTTTGCAAACAGAGGAGATTCTGCAGAAAAGCCCGGAGTTGATGGAAACAGTGACTTAACTGAGTTACGTATTGTTTTCCTTCTTTGGTTGAAAGATGTCTTGACAACTTTTTTGAACATATCCTCATCACAACCCAGTGAGGTTCTTCCGTTTCTCTTCAACCTTATTACTGCCGATTTAACCTTTGGCGGCGGATTAAAGACATGCTCATCCACGGAGAAAAGATATTCAATATCATACCAGGCCTGTAGCAGTACTGAAAGTATCCCGTAATCCTTGTTCCCCGGAGGAGATGCCAGCCTCTCGGCAACCTCTTTCTGAAGCATGCCGACCACCATCGGAATCCTCTCCCTGTATTCGAGAACCCTGAAAAAAATCTGAGATGAGATATTATACGGGAAATTCCCGATTACCAGAAACTCTCCGTCAAATATCCCTTCAAGCTCCATTTTTAGAAAATCTCCCTCAATAATCCTACCCTTCAATTCAGGAAAATTCCTCTCAAGATAGACCACAGACTCTCTGTCTATCTCTGCGACCTTAATATCAAGATCGCTCCTGTTAATAAGAAATTGGGTCAAAACACCCATTCCCGGGCCAACCTCAAGTGTGTTCCATCTCTTACCGGAATCACTCACACCATCGACAGAGAGGCTCTCCACTATCCGGGAAGCAATCTTAAGATCCTTAAGAAAATGCTGTCCCAATGCTTTTTTCGGAGTTACATTCATGGCACAAAGCTACTTATTTTTTAACAGGATTTTGCCACATTTTGTTTATTGAAAGCACTATCGGCAGATGGTCGCTTATACCGCCGTTATATCTTGGCCCGGTCAGGCAGCGGAATGGCTTCTTTCCAAGGTAAATCCTGTCCTCTTCAAGTAAAAATTGCGGCTTATAAATTCTCATCGCTCCGTCAGGACAGAAGAGAGGCTCTTTTTCATCAAGAAGATTTAAAGAGATAATGAACATATCGATAAGCTCCCACTCACTCTTATACTTTATAGTCCCCACCCCTTTTCTGTCAAGCAGAGCGGCGAGGTTCACAAGAGGCCGGTTCCCTGGAGAGTTAATAACAGTACTTCTAAAAAGCTGCGATTCGGGAGTGTCATTGAAGTCTCCCATAATTATAATGTTTGCACGAGAATTTACCGCAAGTATTGAATCACAAACCCTCCTCAGCGTCCTGGCTGCAGATTCTCTCTTAGGCCCTGAGACCGATTCTCCGCCCAGTTTTGAGGGCCAATGGTTGACAAAAACATGAATGGTGTCCAAATCTTCCAATACACCCTTTGCATATAGAATAAGCCTCGTTTTTAAAGACGAATCCCTGTTCGAAACACAATAGAAGGCACTCTTCAAGGGTCTGAACAATGATTGCTTGTATAGCAGGGCCACATCAATACCTCTTTCATCCGGGGAATCCCTGTGAATAACAGAGTAATCAAGCATCGCCAGAGGAGAGGATCTCACCAGCTGCTCAATCACAAAGCGGTTCTCAACCTCTGCAAATCCTATAAGGGCCGGATAGTTCTCCCCTGCCAACGAGATAATGACTTTAGCTATATCATTCCTTTTCTTTACAAACTTCTTCCAGCTCCAACGTTTCTCGCCTGTCGGGGTGAACTCGTCATCAGAGGTGGCAGGGTCGTCAAAGGGGTCAAAATAGTTTTCCAGATTCCAGAAAACAACCTTATAAACCTCCCTGCCACTTATTTCCTCAGACACACTTTCTGTAGGTTGCCCGGCTAAGAGTAATAAAATCTTCACAAGAACAAAGTGCCATAAAACAGATTTAGCACCAGATAGAAACACAAAATAATTCATTCAAACAGCAACTTTTCTTTTTGTATAAAGTTACCAATCTGGCAAATCTCACACATGGAATCAATGCATAAATATCTGATTATAAGATATTTTTATTCGTTACTAGAAATTATGATAAAATTTAACTAATTTCGCCCGTTAATTTAAAATCAGATAAATGTCACTTCAGTGCGGAATAGTTGGCCTTCCCAATGTAGGCAAATCAACTCTCTTCAACTGCATCAGCTCCGGTAAGGCGCAGGCAGCAAATTTTCCTTTTTGTACCATTGAACCGAATATCGGTTCAACAATAGTCCCCGACTCGAGACTTCAAGTACTCGAGAAGCTCGTTCACCCGCACAGAGTTGTTCCTGCAACTGTTGAGATTGTGGATATAGCCGGTTTGGTCAAGGGAGCAAGTAAAGGAGAGGGACTCGGCAATCAGTTCCTTGCCAACATTCGTGAGACAGATGCCATAATTCACGTACTGAGATGCTTTGACGACCCAAATGTCGTGCATGTAGACGGCAGTGTAAACCCTGTCAGAGACAAGGAGATAATTGACACTGAACTTCAGATAAAGGATCTTGACACTGTTGAGAGCAGAATAGGAAAGGTTATGAAGCAGGCTCAGACTGGAGGAGACAAAACAGCAAAACGTCTATACGAGATTCTGGTTAAATACAAAGCCGCCCTTGAACAAGGACTCTCGGCCCGCACAGTTGTTTTCGACAACCCTGAAGACAAGAAACTGGCTAAAGAGCTTTTCCTTCTTACGGACAAACCTGTTCTCTACCTATGTAACGTTGACGAAGCCTCGGCTAAAAACGGCAATAAATATGTTGATCAAGTAAAAGAGGCGATAAAGGATGAGAATGCGCAACTGCTTGTAGTGGCTGCCAAAATTGAATCTGAAATTGCGGAGTTGGAAAGCTACGAAGAGAGAGAGATGTTTCTCAATGAAATAGGTCTTGAAGAGTCCGGAGTTAACCGTCTGATTCAGGCTGCATACAAACTGCTGAACCTTGAAACATATTTTACTGCAGGCATACAAGAGGTAAAAGCCTGGACATACCAGAAGGGGACAAAAGCACCGCAGGCAGCCGGAATAATACATACCGACTTCGAGAAGGGCTTCATAAGGGCTGAGGTTATCAAGTATCAGGATTATGTGAAATACGGCTCTGAGGCAGCCTGCAAGGAGGCCGGCAAGATGGGTGTGGAAGGCAAGGAGTATGTCGTTCAGGATGGCGACATAATGCACTTCCGGTTCAATGTATAATTTAAGCTACCCTATATAGGTTTTAAGTGCTTCAAGATATTCCTCGAAGGCTTTGCGACCCGTGTCTGTAATCCTGCATACAGTACGCGGTTTCTTTCCTGAGTAACCTTTATCAACCTCAATGTATTTAGCTTGGGAGAGTTTATCCAACTGAACACTCAGATTACCTGCGGTTGACCCTGTCTTTTCCCTCAGGTAAACGAAGTCTGCCTCCTCTAAAGATATGAGCAGAGACATAACTGCAAGCCTTAACTGCGAATGGAGCAGAGGGTCCAGTTCCCTGAATGAATTTACATTATCCTTAGGCATTGTTTTCAGCTTTAACTTTACGACTAGCATTGTTTAAGATGTGACCCGGAACAATCAGCATAATAACAGCAAGCAGGGCAAAGATAAGAATCTGATTTATCCCGGCCACCATCAACATGCCGAAACTGAGCAGAATTCCGAGAAAACCGGCAATTACTATCGGACGGAATCTGATAACCAAACCACTGATTGCCACTCCGGAATTTATGAGCAGTGACATCACAAACATTATCGGGTAAGCCTTGTAGTCAACAAACATGTAGATAGAGAGCAAGCCTGCAACTATACCCAATACAATCCAGATATTGGATATAACACGGCTCACGATTGTAATGGCACCTTTTTCCCGCTTTTTAAGCATATAGATCATCCCGGGGTAACCAATCACAGGGATGGCAAACCAAAGCCAATTAAACCTGTAATCTCCCGTATTAGACAACAGGCAGTAGACAGCCAGAGAAACAGCGAGGCAAACATAGCCCCAGAGCAGAAAGATATTGCCTCCTCCCCTCTCCATATTATTTCGGGTTTCCTTTATCATCCTGCTGATAATTTCCAGACTCTCGTTCTGAGTCAAATTTTTGTCTTCCATAATTTTTCCAGTTTTAAAAATTTTGTCAAATATTAATCTTTTTAATAAAGTGGTTTATATTATAAACCTTACAGATGTTTAAAAAGTGCCTCCCTTTCTGTCAGCACGCTGCAAATATAAACTAGTTTATTTTATAAAGCAAATTTATTTATAAAAAGGCTGATCAAAATTGGTCAGCCTTTTCCTTTTATTGCCTATGGCGCTATCCTAGAAGAATTTTGCCCTGTTATCCTTAACCATTGCAGATTTCTCGAGTATAGGTGACAGCATCTGCATTTTGAAACTCAATATCTGGCTGTTTCTTGCCTTTGCATCGTCCTCTGTGAAGAATGCTCCTGTCTGTCTTGCATCAACATTGAAAATGTACACTCCCACATTTCCACCCATAGGACCTGTCAGCTTATTGACATCAGCTCCTGCAACAGCTCCTATGAATTTAGGGTCAAATGCCTGTGATCCCGGTGCACCGAACGAAATTCCTGCCTGCTTGCTGACTGTTGTCCCAAGTTTGGTAGCAATCTCATCCATAGTTGCAAGTCCTTTGATCTTTTCAGCAATCTCAGCAACAGCCTTCTGATCACTCTTCTCTTTTCTTACGATTTCAGCAATTTTATTCTCAACAGCTGAAAGTTCTGGAATACCCTCCTCATTTGCAGCTGTAAGAGCTGCAACAAAGAAGTATTTATTGTCAACCGCTATTATCTGAGAAACATCTCCAACCTCTGCCTCATATGCCCAACGGCTTATCTCGCGTGCATTTTTATAGGTAGCTACAGTCTTGGCTCCTGCCTCAATACCTGTTGCAGGTATAGGAGTAAGGTTCATCTCTTTGACAGCAGCATTGAATTTCTCCATTTTACCATCAGCCTTGGTAGCCAAATCATTTGCAGTAGAATAGAACTTCTGGAATGTCTCTTTGCCTGCAACTGCCTCCTTCATAAGGATAGCAAGCTGTACTTTTGTAATAGGTTTGGTTTTCTCTTTTACCTTAACGATATGCAACCCATAGTTTGTCTCCAATGTTGTGAGTTTTCCTGGAGCTAGATCAAAGCATGACTCAAATCCGGGAATCAGACGTTGCTGAGTCATCCATCCTATGTCACCGGGGAGTGCATTAGGATTCTTATCAGCTGAATATTGTGCTGCAAGTGCCGAGAAATCTCCACCAGCTGCAAGCACCTTCATCAAAGAGTCAACCTTTGCCTGCGCAACGGCCTTGTCCGGATCCTGAATCAGAATATGTTGAATATACACTGAGTCGGACATCTGTTTTACGCTGCTTACTCTTGCTGCCATATATGTATTGCCCTGAAGGAATACAGGAAGAACTGATGATGTAGGAGATTTGAATGCAAAGCTGTCCAGGATCGGAGATACTGAAGCAAGTTCCTCTGATTTGTAGTAATATGTATCAAGAGGCTTGTCCGAATTCTTGGCAAGGAAGTTCTTAAGGTTATCTGTTGTTGTGAACTCCTGGTATACATTGTCGATACTTGTCCTGGCAAGTTCGAGGTCTCTCTCCGAAGGTCCAACTTCAAACACTACATATTCGATGTCCCTGCTTGCTTTTTGTTCAAATTGTTTCTTATTCTTGTTGTAATAATCCTTTATCTCCTGTTTCGAAACTGCGATTGTGCTGTCCGGAGCAAAAGAGTATGGCTGCATAACGAATGAAACGTCTGAAGTAACATTGTTCTCCTCAATAGTCCTTCTCAACTCAACCGGATTGTATATCGCACTCTTTGACAACAAAGAGAGATACTTTGTGAAAATCTGCTCATTCTTGATGTTTTTCTCAAGATATGTCCAATATGCAGAAAGATTTCCTGATGGGTCCTGAGGTATCTGTTTAATGAAACTAACCAGTTTACCTCTGTCGAACTGACCGTCTTCACCCAGGAAAGAGCGCTCTCTTAAAAGGACTGGAGAGATGCTTGAGCCCTGGCTGAGATCCACCATCTCGTCGTCGCCTACCTTCACGCCTGCATTATCCACAACAGGAAGCAAGACATTTTCTGTCAGAAGGTCCTGCCATGCGCTCTGGTTGATGTACTCCTGGTTCTCCTCGCTCATAGTAGAGGAACCTGAAGTCATCTGAAATATTTTTGTAAAATAGTCGATCCTCTTCTGGTACTCTTGATAGGTAACGGATTTCCCGTTCATTTCACCCACATCATACTTGGAAGAGAACATAGAGACTGCCGATTGTAATGTACCCGGATCGATTATAAACGAGAGTAGTGCCACAGCTATTATCAATGTAATAAAGACACCCATCTTTACCCGGATCTTTTCTAGAACTGCCATTTTATATAAATTTATTAGTTATTTCTATGTAAACCGCGAAGATAATAAAAATATTTTTTCAACCTCTCTATTCTTCAACTATTCTGAGAGAGACAACTTCTACCCTGTTTGAAGCTTTTTTTAATATTTTAAAAACCATATTTTCATATTTTAAAATATCCCTCTCAGCAGGGATATTCTCGTTAAAAAAGGTGATAAACCCCGCAAGAGTTTCGTAATCTTCTGATTCCGGAATATTCAGGTCATACTCCCTGTTCAGATATTTTACCTCCAATCTGCCGGAAAGAATATAATCACCATTTTCTAATTTTTTCTCTATAAGCTCATCACTATCAAGTTCATCTGAAATTTCCCCGAAAATCTCTTCAATAAGATCTTCAAGAGTGACAATTCCCGAAGTTCCCCCGAATTTGTCAAGTACAACAGCAATTGCGCTTCTGTTCTTTATAAGGGTTTCAAGGAGATCCTGGGCTTTAGTCTCTTCACCAAAAAAGTCGATCTTTCTAATAAGCTCACACACCGGTCTTTTTCCCTTGAAAAGATCTTTTGAGTGAATATAACCGGTAATCGAATCTATACTCTCTTTGTAAACAATAATCCTGGAATAGTTTGTCGTGGCAAAAAGGGCCATAAGATCCTCATAAGAGGTTTCCTCATCTACCGCGCAAACCTCTGTCCTCGGAATCATGCACTCCCTCAGAACAACATCAGAAAAGTCAAGCGCATTCTGTATCATCATTACATCCTGACCGACCGGCTCCTCATCATTAAGCTCCCCACTCCTTACTGCCCGGAAGAAAATTTTGTATGATACTGAAGCAAAACCGTAGAACATCCTTAGAACCTTGTCCGGATTGACAGATCCTACAACCTTAGGTACAATTTCAGCCACAAGCAATACTGCCGCTACAGAAATAACTATTTGCAAAATAACCGCAACTATAACCAGATCTGCCAATAAAGCGGTAATTGAGTCAAATGTCAATGCATAGAATGATATTCCGAAAATCAGAAGAAATATCTGCTTGCCCATATTCATTGCAGATATTGCCCTTCCCCTGTCTGAGGACAATCTTGCAACCACCTCCGCGTATTTATACTCCTGCCTCTTGTCGACCTCAATCCTTACAATATTGTAATGCTGCAAAGCATTGGCAAGAGCTGTAAAAATTGATACAGTCAACAGTGACACCAGCAATATGATTATTGTCACAATCATTTGAAAGAGGGTGGGTTATTTACCACTTTAGGTTTTGGCTTGAATGGGCCTATAAAGTTGACAGAGTCAATATAAGGCATCTCAAGAGAGTCTTTAGCAACAACTGCGTAACTGTCATATGGATTGAGAATGACGGCGTTTCTTGCCATATCATCGGACTCCATACCGACTCCCTGCATGAACAGATCTGGAGAGGTTAGTTTCACTACGCAATGAGTATATATTTTCTTTGTAAGCCTGTTCCAGTACAGAGTGTCTGTAACCATCCTCTCTCCCTTGACATAGTTATTTATGATAACGTTGCCATACGCCTCCCACACCTCGTTGCTGGCTGCAGTCTTGTGCTTTGCGGAATTTGCCCTTATCTCCGTCTCAAGAGCTCCATCCTTAGTATACGCCTTAACATTTATACCCTCCGGGAAAAAGTCGTAAGGATCCGTTGCTGTAGTATAACGTTCCATCTTCTTGGCATATACCCTTAGCACTACAATACCTCCGCTTGTTTGCTGAAAAGACATTCTGTCAATCACTTGCGTCGGAAACTCTTTTGCGGATATTGCATCGGTCGCAGGCAAATCACCTTTGCAGGATAAAACGATGGTAGCAATCATCGAAATGACTGCTACCATTATAAGTTCCTTATATACGGGATTTTTCCCTGAGTACATGGTTATTTTCTTGTTCTAACAGTTGTTGTTGCACTCATACCGGCACAACTTACAGAATATGAACTACCGTCAGTAATATCATACATGAAAGCCTCCTCCTGAAGCGGGAAGTATTGGCTGAACTGTCTGATATATTTGTCAGCGTCCTGTGCAAGTGTAGGATCTGCATTTTTTGCCTTGATGAAATAATCGACAGCGACCCAGAAGTGAGCCCTTGACTCGATCTCATTGCCACCGCACTTAGCCAAACCCCAGGCAGAACCAATAATCATATATGCCTGTCCTGCCATTGCCGGATTCTTTTGCATAGCCTCTCTTGCAGCTTCTGCAGCTTTTCCGAACTGATCCATTTTTGCATAATAGGTAGAGATATCCATCAGGAAAGAGCCATCTTCAACCTCACTTGACTCAGGACTTGCTATTGCTTCCTGAAGGTATTTGATAGCAGTAGGGAAGTCGTTGCGAATAACATACAGCTTTGAAAGGGCTGTTGCAGACTTGTATGAAGGGTCCAATTTGTAGAGCTCTTCAACAGCCTGGATATAAAGATCCTCTGAATAGCACTGAGCATCGCTGAGGAGTTTCACAATCCTACCCACCAATTCTTTGTCGGTTGGTGTCTCTTTGAATTTAGGGCCAAAGAGTGTAACAATGTTCTCACAGCTTGCCACACCGCTGTTTGCAAATATATAGTCGATCTTCTGTTTAGCAGCAAGTGCGTTATCCTGATCATCCTGCTCAATACAGTTCTTAATATGATTTTCTATGATTGGAGTTACCAACGAATACATCTTAAGAACATCGTCTCCGGTAGCTGTTTTCTTGGTATACATTTCATATACCTTACTCATACCTGTAACCAGAACGTCACCGTCTGTATACTCTCCGCAAACCTTAATAGTCTCATTGAATGCATCCATTACCTTCTGATCATTGTCACCGAGATATGCTGCAATCTTGTAAAACTTGTAAGTTGTTGCACTTGTTATTGATCTAGGGAAATTGGTCTTCCTTATATCATAAAGGCTAAGCAGTGTGTCTATACGACTTGCCCTTAATATTGGGTCGGTAGTTTTATCTATAAGATTAGACATAATTTCTGCCCCTCGTATGAACATATTCTCACTTGCTTTTGGAGGGCATAATTTAAGAGCCTGCCTCCAGTAGGTGGCAGCTTCTTCATAATTACGGGCCTTGTAAGCATCCTGATAAAATTGTAGGTTTGTTATACAAGCTACGCTATCCTTACCATATTTTCCTTGAGAATAGCCTAAGGATGAGGATAGAAGTACAAATGCAATTACAAATAAAATGCGCGCTTTTTTCATAATTATTGATTTTTAATATATTTTAAATTGCTAGTCATATTTAGGCTTAAGGAACCATGATATGTCATGAAGGGCAAAGTTAATACCAAACATGAAATAATTCTCCTTAAGAAGTTTGTTTGACTTTGTTCCTCTTTGGCCAACGTTCAATGTCAGTCCCAATGAATTGTACCAGCGTGAAATCGGCAAACTCATACCAAGAGTTATACCCTTTGAGTTGACCTGGTTGCCCTGAACATTCAAATATGACTGGTCATAATAGAGGCCTCCCCTGAAAGTAATTCTCTTGTAGTAGTATCGAACATCATATAAATTTGGGGTATACTCAGCACCAATTTTAATTGAAGAGCTCTTTCCCGGTTTGAAATCTACTCCCGGTGTTGCTGTGAACTCTGTGCCGGTCCAGTCCTGCATGGTATAGTCAGCGCCAAACATCCACTTATCCATCTTTCTTATCGAAAAACCTACAGCAAATTCTGAAGGAATAGACATCTGCGTATTATTTGACTTGTCAAAAACAATTGTATCGAGGGCGCCTGCGAGGGTAGTTGCAGTAGCATACCTGGTCATATCACCTGTAAGTTTGGCCTTTAGTGAATATGTGGCACCTATGGTAGCACTCACATCCTGTGACATTTTCTGAGAATACTGAAGTCCGAGTTTACCGGAAAAGGCACCTATCACGTAGTCATAACCGGTATTTATTTGTCTGTAGACAGTGTTTGATCCAAAAATGATATTTGAATAACGGTCAATTGTCCCGAAATAGTAAATCCCCTCTGCTCCGACAGCAAGCCTCTTAAACAACTTGACGGAAGCACCTGCAAACAGTTGAGTTATGCCTCCTGTACCATATCTCTGGTACTGAACATTACCCACCTCATTGATTATCTCCGGGTCTGTCTCTCTATTTGAGAATTTGTAACCAACATTGCTGTAAGGGGCCGCACCGAGAATTAATGCTGATCTCTTATAAATAGGGAGGGTAATCAGCACATGGTGCATGTTAAAGCTGTTGTATGCAGATTTAGCTCCGTTTCCCGACAGATAGATGTTTCTCTGTTCCATTCCGAAATCGGCCATGAATGACATAGAATCTCTCTCTACAATCGAAGCGGGATTGATGTAGTTGATATATCTCGCATCCTTAATACCGACACCCAGTCCGCCCATGCCCTTATTGTAAGCAGTTCCGGGTCCGGAGACATCTCCGACACCAAATATAGAATAAGGAGTATAAGTACCCAGTGCGTCAGTTGTCTGAGCACCTGCTTTTCCACCAATCAAGATTGTAAGTACTAAAAACAACCCCTTTCCTGTTACTTTAAGTTTTCGCATGGTAATTTGCAATATGAGCTAAGCCCATTAATACTAAATTATAAACAACAAATATCGACCTTTTCGTTTTTTCTGCAAAATAAATCGCATCTCCTCCTGTAAAAATGTAATAATTTTTCGGATAGCGATCCATATATCCTTCTATTTCATATAACATTCCCAAAATTATGCCAGACTCTATCGCCGCCTTTGTCGAACGTCCGATATTGACAAAATTTTTCGGAATATCAACCATAGGAAGTAGCTGTGTATAATCATGTAAGGCTCTGAATCTCGTTTTTAACCCCAGAGAGATATTACCTCCGCAAAAAATTCCCGATGATGAAAAATGGTCGATAGTGAGTGCGGTTCCAAAGTCAAATATTATCAGATCTTTTCCCGGATAGATTGCCGAAGCCCCGATTGCCGCACAGATTCTGTCGGCTCCAAGAGTCTCAGGTGTCTGATAATCTATTTTTATAGGAAGATCCGAATTGCCTTTTACTATTAAAAGTTTATCACACAGTGATTCCAGAAGAGTAATAAAATCCTCATCCAATCTCCTCACAGAAGAGAGAGCAATAATTTCAGGACGCTCTTTCTTTACCAAACCTTCGATGAAACCGGAAACATTTTCATCTCTGCAAAGGAGAATCTCAGATAACTCCTCTCCCATTGCAAAGGTTGCCTTCATGCTACTGTTTCCTATGTCAATTAATAGATTCATTTAAAGTTTCTTATTTAAGAAGATTCATCTCAGAAAGTATCTTATACGCCTTTTCCACACTATCTACCGGATCAACGGAAATATATAATTTCTCTTTCTGTTCTTTAAGATGATAACGTTTCGATTGTGTCTGCAGGAATGTGAGGATTCCGGCAAAACGCTCCGATTTGTAATATGAGGACAACTGATTGCTTACAAAGTAGGCAAGCATGATTCCATTCTTAAGGATAATCTTTTCAAAACCCAATTGTACGGCAATCCTTCTCAATCTGACAGTATATGCAAGCTGCTCGACAGGAAGAGGTACAGGGCCGAACCTGTCTTTCATCTCTTCAAGGAATCTCTGAATATCAGCCTCGTCAGAAACTGCATCGAGCTCTTTATAGAGCCTTATCTTCTCTGCAGTAATACTTACATAGTCGTCCGGTATAAGGATTTCAAGGTCGGTATCGATTGTACAGTCAGTAATATACTCCTCCCCTGCTTTTGCTTTCCCTCCGGTACTGCTGTATGTTATCCCCTGCTCCTCCCTCAATTCGTTGAAAGCCTCGGCAAGAACCCTCTGATATGTCTCAAAGCCCATATCACTTATAAAACCGCTCTGTTCTCCTCCCAGAAGATTTCCGGCACCCCTTATGTCAAGGTCCTGCATAGCAATATTGAATCCACTTCCAAGTTCGGAAAACGACTCAATCGCCTTTAGCCTTCTTCTTGCATCATCAGTTATAGATACAAGAGGTGGAACTATCAGATAGCAGAAAGCTTTCTTGTTGGAACGCCCAACCCTTCCCCTGAGCTGGTGAAGATCGCTCAGCCCGAAATTCTGTGCCTGATTTATGATAATTGTATTGGCATTCGGTATATCTATACCGTTTTCAACAATTGTGGTTGCAACAAATACATCATAATCCCCCTCCATGAAATCGAGAACTATTTTTTCCAATTGACCCGGCTCCATCTGTCCGTGACCAACACATGTCTTTACTTCAGGACAAAGCCTTCTTATTATATCCTCAACACTCTTTATATCCTCTACCCTATTGTGGACAAAAAATACCTGACCACCCCTGTCTACTTCATAATTGATTGCATCCCTTATGATATCTTCATCGAAACTGACAATTTCAGTCTCCACAGGCAGTCTGTTTGGCGGAGGTGTGTTTATAATGGAAAGGTCCCTTGCCCCTAAGAGAGAAAACTGAAGTGTTCTCGGAATAGGAGTTGCCGAAAGTGTAAGCGTGTCGACATCAAGTTTAAGCTGACGAAGTCTCTCCTTTGCCGCCACTCCGAATTTCTGTTCCTCATCTATAATCAGCAATCCCAGGTCTTTGAATTTTATCTCTTTATTGAGAAGTCTGTGCGTGCCTATTATTATATCAACCTTTCCTTTCTCGAGCTTGCCCGAAATCTCCGATATATCTTTCGTTCCCCTTAACCTGCTTATGTACTCTATTTTACAAGGGAAATCCTTTAGTCTTCTTGAAAATGTCTTATAGTGCTGAAGTGCAAGAATTGTTGTAGGGACAAGCAGTGCAACCTGTTTGCTGTCTGCAACTGCCTTAAATGCTGCCCTGACAGCTATTTCCGTTTTGCCGAATCCTACATCGCCGCAAATAAGACGATCCATTGGGAATGGCTGTTCCATATCCTCCTTCACTGCCTTTGTCGCCTTTATCTGGTCAGGGGTATCTTCATATAAGAAAGAGGCCTCCAGCTCATGTTGCATAAACGAGTCGGCTGAATAGGCAAATCCCCTCGCCTCCCTTCTCTTTGCGTAGAGCGATATCAGATCTTTTGCAATATCCTTTACTTTGGACTTTGTCTGGGTCTTAAGTTTCTGCCATGCCGCCGTACCCAGTTTGTAAACCTTTGGTGGCTGTGAGTCCCCAGATTTATATCTTGAAATTCTGTGCAGCCCGTGAATTGAGACAAAAATAACATCCCCGTCCTTATATATAAGCTTGACCGCCTCCTGCTGCTTTCCGTTAATATTTGTCTTTACCAGACCGCCGAACATGCCTATTCCGTGGTCGATATGTACAATATAGTCTCCTACCTGATAAGAGTTCAGATCGTTTATCGTAAGCCTCTCACTCTTTTCAACCGAGCGGTTTGCCTTCACCCTGTGATACCTTTCAAATATCTGGTGATCTGTATAGAGGCATATTTTTGCCGTGTGATCTATAAATCCTTCATGAAGGGAGAAGGACTTAGTCTCAAACCCCACACTCATTGACTCAACAGAAGAGGAGAAGATGTTTTTCAACCTCTCTGTCTGAGTTGGATTAACACTCAGTATCGATACCTTGTATCCGCTTGCCTGTTTGTCCCTTATATCCTTGGCTAGAAGTTCAAAGTTTTTGTTGAATGTGGGTTGAGGCACGGTGCGATATGTAATTTTCGCATCATAACCAACTGCCTGAGAGACAGAAGAGAGGTAAATACGTTTATGCTTTTCACATAAACGCATAAACTCTTCAGGCTTAACCAACAGCCCCTCATACCCTTCAATACTTTCACCATAGAGCTTCTCCGTCTTATCTACAAAGTATTCGTAATCTGTAAACCAAAGAGTAGATTTATTATCAGCAAAAGAGAATACATCCGTCAATTCGGACAGTTCGTTACCTTCATATATATTAGGAAAAACGGCTATCTTCTTCCTGTCTTCCACAGATCTCTGGGAATCAATGTCAAATACCCTTATGCTTTCTACTGTATCTCCAAAAAAATCCAGCCTGTAGGGCCTGTTGTCAGAAAATGAGAAAAGATCAATCAAGCTCCCTCTGAGAGCAAACTCTCCGGGTTCCTGAACAAAATCAACCTTTGTAAATGAGTATGCCTGAAGGGTCTCCTTTATAAACTCGTGAGAGAGGGTATCTCCTTCTGAGATCTCAAGAATTGCAGACTTAAGCTTCTTTTCATTTATTATTTTTTCCGAAAACGCTTCAGGATAACCTACTATGATCACTCTTTTTCCCTTACGGTCGCTCTTGTACGAACTGATAGCCCCTATTGCTGCTGTTCTCTGAACCTGGAAAGAGGAGTCCTTATGTCTGTTTTTAAGAGATATGTTTACAGAAGAGGGAAAAAAGTATACACTTTCACTATCCAGAAGAGCAGATAAATCTGCGGCACAATAGGCAGCGTCTTCCTTATTGTCGAGGAGCACCATGTGCACACCCTTTTCCATTGCAGAAGCCATTGCACACGCCTTGGCAGAACAATAAAGTCCCTCTGCAACAAGAGAACCTTTTCCGGAGCTGTGTACCCATTCAATTAGCTCTCTATTAGGCTCTTGTCCGATAAAATCTACCTCTTCTGCTATGGTGTCTTTCATAAAACGGGGACAAAGATAGTTTATTAACATTAAATATTAACAATTGTTAATAACGTAAAATTTATGAGTTGAAAAGTATTCATAAATTATTTTCAAAATTCCCTAAAAATTTTTATACAAGAATAGGTTTGAATTATCCTAATTTTCTATTCACAATTTTTCATCGTTTTTTCAATTTTTTATCCACAGGATTCTCTTGTTGAAAGAAAAAACCTGAACTTATAAACAGCTGTTGAAAACGCGACAAAAAATTATTTAAATATTTATCTTTTATTGTATTGTAAAATTTTGGAATTGTTGGTTACCTGTTCATATTTGTTAATAACTCCATTGTTGATGTTAAGAAGTTTAGTTATCAACTTATCAACGTCCCATAATAAAAATCAAAAGTTTTTATAAAAAGAATAATATATATTTGTATTAATAAAGAAAGGAGATATGACAGCTTTCGATCCTCACGAAGAGAGAGAAAACAAAGATAAAGATTTTGACGGTGAGATAAGGCCGCAGGATTTTTCCGAGTTTGCGGGACAGGAGAAAATTATAGAGAATCTTAAGATTTTCGTAAGAGCTGCCATGCTCCGGGGAGAATCTTTGGATCATGTATTGCTTCATGGTCCTCCGGGATTGGGAAAAACCACTCTTGCCCACATTGTTGCAAACGAACTCGGTGTTGGAATGAAAATCACCTCCGGACCGGTTCTGGATAAACCGGGTGATCTTGCAGGCCTTCTGACATCTCTTGACAAAGGAGATGTTCTCTTTATTGACGAGATTCACAGGCTCTCTCCCGTAGTAGAAGAGTATCTATATTCAGCAATGGAGGATTTCACTATAGACCTTATGATAGACAAGGGTCCGGGCGCAAGATCCGTTCAACTTACTTTAAATCCCTTCACACTTATAGGAGCTACTACAAGGAGCGGTCTACTTACATCTCCTCTGAGAGCAAGATTTGGTATTCAGTCGCATCTTGAATATTACGATACTGAAATTCTCTTAAAGATAGTGATAAGAAGTGCCTCAATTCTAAATATTCCGATTGATAAAAACGCAGCAAGTGAGATAGCTGGAAGAAGCAGGGGAACACCAAGAATTGCAAATGCTCTTTTGAGAAGGGTAAGGGACTTTGCACAGGTAAAGGGAAACGGAAAAATTGACCTTGAAATAACCAAGTATGCTCTTGATGCTCTGAATATTGATAAGAGAGGACTTGATCTTATGGACAATAAGATACTTACAACAATAATAGATAAATTCAAGGGTGGTCCTGTGGGTATAAGCACTATAGCAACAGCTGTAAGTGAGGATGTAGGAACTTTGGAAGAGGTATATGAACCCTTTCTGATAAAAGAGGGATTCATACAAAGAACTCCGAGAGGAAGAGAGGTTACAGATCTTGCATACGAACATTTAAAAATTCCTAGAAACAGAAAAGGAGACGAAATAACTCTTTTTTAAAAATATCTCAAAATGAAGAAAATAGAAATTTGTATTGTTTTTATTGCTCTTATTTTAATTCAAGCTTCTGATTTAATGGCTTGTACATCTGCTATAATAACAGGAAAAATGACACCTGACGGAAGGCCTCTATTATGGAAGCACAGAGATACAGGTGAAGACAATAACAGAATTCAGTTCTTCAAAGGAAAAAAATATGACTTTCTTGGCCTTGTAAATAGTCCGGATCATACTGGCATTGTTTGGGCAGGTACCAATTCGGCCGGTTTCTCAATAATTAATACTGCATCCTATAATCTTAAGGATGACGATGTTAAGGAGATGGATATGGAGGGAGTCCTTATGTTTGACGCACTTTCTGAATGTCAGACTCTCGAGGATTTTGAGAAATTCCTTAATAACAGAAAAAAGCCGCTCAGAGTTGAGGCAAACTTTGGAGTAATTGATGCTCAGGGAGGTGCTGCCTACTATGAGGTAAATAATCATAAATTCGTGAAGGTGGATGCAAATGATCCCAGAATAGCACCGGAGGGGTATCTTATTTATACAAACTTCTCATATACAGGAAGAAAGGATGAAGGAATGGGATACATCAGATACAAGAATGCAACAGATATTATTTCAAAAAGAGCTCCATTTGCCGACATAACACCACAATGGATATTCAATAATCTATCAAGATCATTTTACCACTCTTTGCAGGGAATAGATCTGCTAAAACCGGATTTTTCTCCTGAAAGGGCGAGTGGATGGGTTGTAGACCAGGATTTTATTCCAAGAAAGAGTTCTACTGCCTCTGTTGTCTTTCATGGTGTAAAGAGAGGAGAGAACCCGGAAATGACTACAATGTGGACAGTTCTAGGTTATCCTCCTGCAGGAATAGCAGTTCCTCTGTGGGTTAAAGGGGGTGAAAACCAGCCTGAGGTTATGGTAAAGACCTCTGAATCAAATAATGCATTTGCCTGTGATAAAGCTCTTGACCTTAAGTACAAAACTTTCTCTCTTAAAAGGGGAAATGGTGGGAAGTATATGAATTTCAATCTTATATATAACTCAAAAGATGGCGGTTATATGAAAGATATTCAAAAGGGAGAGAGTGTAATATTTACTATCTACAAGGAAAAAATTGAGAGATGGAGAGTAAGTGGAATCAATCAGCAAGAGCTCCAAGAATCAAATAAAAATGCCGACGATGTTGTAAAGGCAACATACGCCGGCATATCAAGCTTTCTAAATAACTAATCTATTTTCAGATCTGTAAAGACAGCGGTAAATCCGTCACTTTCACCTGTAACTACTACTCTTACAGCAGAAACGGGCTCTTTAGGTATAATCACTGAAATACCATTGGCGAATTCATCTCCTTTAATGAAGACCTTTCCGTCATAGGAGTACTCCACATAACCTTCGGTGATGCCATAGAAATCTATATTAGGGATACCAGTTGATACTGTGATTCTTTTTGTAAATACCGGTTTATCAAAGATATAGGTAAGATAGTCTCCCTTTTTAAGCCTTTCGGTAGTTCTTGCATAAGAGGCAAAATTGTAGTCCTGCAGGTTGCTTGAAGGAAATTTAGGCTGGAAAGTCATAGAGCTCTCAATCTTCACTGAAGGCTTTTGGTACTCGTAAGAAACATTGTTTACCATAACGGCCTGACTGATGATTTCATCTTTGTAGAAAGTTGCAAATCTGTATTTAAAAGGATTGTCAGTATAAATCTCTCCTCTGAAGACAGGCGAGAATTCATCAGGGGTTGTCTCGTCAGAAGTATATCTTACAACTGCCCAAGGATAAGGAAGCTCGCTGCGCAGTGCACCGTCTTTGTATGTTATTGTAGGGGGCGGCAACCTGAAGGATATACCCATGTTGTACATCCTGCTGTAGTGCTTTCTCTCCAATCGGGTCTTGAAATCGTCCCAATTCCTGAGATCCTGATTTGTCCATCCAATCTCTGCAATTGCAGCAAGTCTGGGGAATGTCTGATATTCCATAAAGCGTACAGGTTTGTTCAGAAGTTCTGCCCATAAGCCGCCCTGAACACCCAAAATAAGTGAAGATAGGCTGTCCGAAAGGCTTTTATCTCCTGTAGGATCTAGAGAATATGTCTTTTCAATAGTGACAATTCCTGCCCAGTTATGTCCTCTTTCAACCTCAGATTGTTTCATGTCCAGATAGCAGAAAGGACCGGGCTGCATTATTGTAGGCTGTCCTTTAGTAGCAGCTGCAACTCCCTTTTGAACATTCCTCCAGGCATAAACCCTTGTCTCAGGTTTAAGGTCGCCTCCTTCGATTATCTCTTCCCAGCCTGCCATGTGACGATTGTTTTTCTCTACAATTTTCTCCATTCTTATGACAAAATAGTTGAGAAGCTCAACCGACTCCTTCATTCCTTTTTCCTGCATCAGTGCCTGACAATCGGGGCAGTTCTTCCATGCCGAATAATTGACTTCGTCCCCTCCGATATGTATATATTTTGAAGGGAAAAGTCTTACCAGTTCTTTAATAATGTTTTCAAGCATCTCATAGTTTGGCTCCTTACTTACACACCAGACATTTTTACCCTCTCCCTGAACACTTAGGCTTTCATCTGTTCTCCTGCACAATACGTCGGGATATGTTGCTGTAACAGCCCTGCTGTGTCCAGGCAGGTCGATTTCAGGAATAATCTCGATATTTCTCTCTGCTGCGTATGCAACAATTTTTTTAATCTGATCCTGTGTGTAAAAACCGCCGTATCTCTTGTTTCCTGAACCGAAAGATGGGTAAAGCACCTCTCCTGGGCCCCTCCAGGCTCCTTTAGAAGTAAGTTCAGGGTATTTTTTTATCTCTATCCTCCAGCCGTTATCATCTGCAAGATGCCAGTGAAATTTGTTGATCTTGTGGTAAGAGAGCCAGTCGATGTATTTTATGATAACATTATAATCAAAGAATGTACGCGACACATCAAGCATCATTCCTCTGTATGAGAACCGCGGATAATCCTCGATATTTACGAAAGGAACTTTCCAATCCTCCCTGCCGGTAACCCTTCCCGAATAGACCGTCGGGGGTAGTAGTTGCAGGAGAGACTGAATTCCGTAGAAAATTCCTGAGCTGTTTTTTGCCTCAATGGTTATTCCCTTTTCATCGACATTCAGCAAATACCCCTCCTCAGGAATATTTAAAGATGGATTAACCTCAAGTTTTATAAAATTGTCTGCTGGTTGTTTTTTTATTCTTGAAAAAGCAAATCCGGTAGCTTTTGTGAGTCTCTCCTGGATATATTGAGTGTTGAAATTTCCTTTTTCATTGCAGTAAATTACGCAACTCTTATCCAGTCTGAAGTAACCTTCTCTTATGGTCTCTTTTTGAGGTTTTGGAATAATTCCTGTCTGTGCGCTTAGTGCAAGGGCAAAAATCATTGTGGTTAACGTGGAAAGTAATCTCTTCATTTCTTAGGGGATTAATGTTGTTGTTAAATATTAAATAAAAAATTGTCATTCAGATAAATAACCCGTCTGACCATACTGACCGTAAAGGTACAAATTTTGATATATAATTTGTTATCTACTTTAATATGTCTACTTTTGTGGACTTTTTAAAATGGTAGAAAATGTCCGAAAAACTAATTTCAAAAATTCCGGAAGGGCCGTTGTCCGAAAAGTGGACAGAGCATAAGGCACATATTAAAGTTGTCAGCCCTGCAAACAAAAGAAAATTAGAGATTATTGTTATTGGAACCGGTCTTGGCGGAGCTTCTGCAGCTGCAGCTCTCGGAGAGTTAGGTTACAATGTTAAAGTTTTCTGCATCAGTGATTCACCCAGAAGAGCCCACTCAATAGCAGCTCAGGGAGGTATCAATGCAGCAAAGAACTATCCTAATGACAACGACTCTATATATCGTCTCTTTTATGACACCATAAAAGGTGGAGACTATAGGAGCAGAGAGGCAAACGTATATCGTCTTGCAGAGGTAAGTAATCTTATCATTGATCAATGTGTGGCTCAGGGAGTTCCCTTTGCCAGAGAATACAGCGGAATGTTGGATAACCGTTCATTCGGAGGAGCTCAGGTGAGTAGGACATTCTATGCAAGAGGACAGACCGGACAGCAGCTTCTTTTAGGAGCTTATGCCGCGCTGAACCGTCAGATACACCTTGGAACCGTTAAATCATACAACAGACATGAGATGTTGGATCTTGTAATGATCAACGGCGAGGCTAAGGGTATTATTGCAAGAAACCTCGAGACAGGAGAGATTGAGAGACATGGAGCTCACGCAGTTGTTTTGGCATCAGGAGGTTACGGTAACGTATTCTTCCTTTCTACCAACGCTATGAACAGTAATGGATCTGCCGCATGGCAATGTTATAAGAAGGGAGCGTTTTTCGCAAACCCTGCCTTTGCACAGATTCACCCAACATGTATACCCGTTCACGGAGACCAGCAGAGTAAGCTGACACTTATGAGTGAGTCGCTCAGAAACGATGGAAGGATCTGGGTCCCTAAGAAACTGGAAGATGTTAAGAAGCTAAGGGAGAAAAAGATAAAAGCATCACAGATTCCTGAAGAGGATAGAGATTATTATCTCGAGCGCAGGTATCCTGCTTTCGGTAACCTTGTACCTCGTGACGTTGCTTCAAGGGCTGCCAAAGAGAGATGCGACGCCGGTTATGGTGTAAATGAAACCGGTCTTGCAGTATTCCTTGATTTCAAGACAGCAATTCAAAGACTTGGCGAGCATGTTATAACTGAGAGATATGGCAATCTTTTCCAGATGTATGAAAAGATAACAGACGTTAATCCATACCAGGAGCCAATGATGATTTTCCCTGCAATCCACTACACAATGGGTGGTATATGGGTAGATTACAATCTCCAGACAACAATACCTGGCCTCTATGCAATTGGAGAGGCTAACTTCAGTGACCATGGAGGAAACCGTTTAGGTGCTTCTGCTCTCATGCAGGGACTTGCTGACGGATATTTTATCCTTCCATACACAATCGGAGATTTCCTTGCTTCAAAGATTCAGGTTCCAAAGACAGATATCAATGATCCTGCCTTTGCAGAAGCAGAAAAGAAGGTTAAGGAGAAAGTTGACAAACTTCTATCAATAAAAGGCAAACAGCCGGTTGATTACTATCACAAGAAGCTGGGCCACATTATGTGGGAGTATGTAGGTATGGCCAGAAATGAAGAGGGTCTTAAAAAGGCAATCGAGCAGATAAAAGCCCTTCGTAAAGAGTTCTGGAAAGATGTATTTGTTCCGGGTGATAAGGCAGAGTTCAATCAGGAGCTCGAGAAGGCCTTAAAAGTTGCCGATTTTATGGAAATAGGCGAGCTTATGGCCCTTGATGCTTTAAATAGAAAAGAGTCCTGCGGCGGTCACTTCCGTGAAGAGATGCAGACACCTGACGGTGAAACTCTTCGTGACGACCAGAACTATATGTATGTCGGTGCATGGGAATATACCGGGGACGATAAAGAGCCAAACATGCATAAAGAAAATCTAAAATACGAGTTTGTAAAACTTGCAACCAGGAACTATAAAGATTAAGAAACTTTTTCATTATGAATTTAACATTAAAAGTATGGCGTCAGAAAAACGCTAAAGATAAAGGTCATTTTGAAACATATAAGGTAAATGACATATCTCCTGACTCTTCGTTTCTTGAGATGCTGGATATTCTTAATGACCAGCTTATAAGAGAGGGAATTGATCCTGTTGCAGTAAACAAAGGCTGCAAGAGCAGTGGTCCTGTTGCATTTGATCATGATTGTCGTGAGGGTATCTGCGGTATGTGTTCTCTCTACATTAACGGTAGAGCACACGGCCCGGAAAATGAAATCACAACCTGCCAGCTCCATATGCGCAAGTTTAAAGATGGAGACACTATTACAATAGAACCTTGGAGATCTGCAGCAATGCCGGTAATCAAAGACCTGGTAGTGAACAGGAATGCTTTCGACCAGATTCTTCAGGCCGGAGGTTACACATCTGCAAGTACTGGTGGTGTTCCCGATGCAAATGCCATTCTTATACCAAAAGAGAAGGCAGATGAGAGCATGGATGCTGCTTCATGTATAGGTTGCGGAGCATGTGTTGCAACTTGTAAGAACGGTTCAGCAATGCTGTTTGTCTCTGCAAGGGTAAGCTCTCTTGCACTTCTTCCTCAAGGTAGGGTAGAGGGTGCCAGAAGGGCCAAAGCAATGGTTGCAAAGATGGATGAACTTGGATTCGGAGCTTGTACCAACACTCGTGCATGCGAGATGGAGTGTCCTAAGAACATCTCTGTTACGCATATTGCAAGGATGAACAGGGAATTCCTGCTGGCAAAGATTAAAGACTAAAAAATAGGGCTATTCAGCTTTATAATAGACTCCGACCCCGTCGAAACTGTCAATGAGATCTTCAAAGACAGCTTTGTCGGGGTCGTTTGCTGTCAGCATGTTTTCAAGAATGGACATCATATACTCCTTAGTATAGTTGAGTTCCAATTTTCTGGAATTGCACGCAGCCGTAATACCTGAGGAAAAGACTCTGTTGTAGATTGTTGCGTAAATCTCGTAAGTTGTATATGTACCGGTGAAAATCTGGTCTGGTTCGAATGACGTGTATATGAAACTGACGGAGTTTGCATCAAAGACAATTTGTTCCGGTTTCATAAGTTTCTCTATAATCCTTGATTTGTTATTATTATAATAAGCTGCTGCTTCCGGATGGGCTTTTTCAACCTGTTCATTATAGACAACTCGAACAACACCGGTGTCTATATCCCATGTTCCCACAAAACTGTTAAAATCATCAGTTTTACTACATCCGGATGACATCAGGGTGATTAATATGACCACTGTGAAATAAAGAAGCCGGTTCAGTCTCATGTCTGCAATTGTGACTATTTTATTAAAAAGCCTAGGTTACCACACAAATGTATAAAAATTAGTTTAAAAACATTTAAATTTGAACAAATATCGGAAAATGGAATTTTTTGCTACTTGTAACGGCATTCCCGTTCATATTTCAGACACTAAGAAAGGGGAGAAGACCCTTGTACTTCTTCATGGATATCTGGAAACACTCTATGTTTGGGATGATTTTATAAAAACACTTCCTGAATCCATAAGGGTAATATCAATCGATCTTCCGGGACACGGGCTTACAGGGTCAAATAAAGAGGAGAATTCAATGGCTTTTATGGCAGATGTCGTAAAATCAGTGCTTGATTTGTGCCAGATTGAATCTGCCTATGTCGTTGGTCATTCAATGGGGGGATATGTCGCTATTGAGGCGATAAAGAGGCATAGAGAGAGGTTTTCAGGGATAGTTCTGATGCATTCAGGACCGGGAGCTGACTCAGAGGAGAAAAAAATTGACAGAGAGAGGGAAATCGAGCTCATTAGAAAAGCAAAATTACAGATGATTGTGAAGATGGGAATTCCCAAAATGTTCGCAAAAGAGAATCTGAGGAGGATGGATGAAAAGATAGCAGAGATAGAGGAGATATCAGAGACACATGATCCTGAAGGAATTGTGGCAACAATCATAGGGTTGAAAAACAGAGAGGACAATCTGGCCTTTTTAAAAGAGAGTAAGGTTCCGCTCCTGATCTTCTTTGGCATGGAAGATTACCATATACCACATGAAAAAGCCTTGAACCTGCAAAAAGAACTTCCGGAGGCGAAATGTATATTTTTGCAACACTCCGGTCATAATGGCTTTTTGGAAGAGCCTCAGATTGTCAAAGAGGAGATGCTAAAATTTCTAGAATTGTAAAATATGATAAAAAAAACAATACCGTTACTTTTATTGGCAATGACAATGTCATTGGTAAACGCTGAAGCTCAAAGCAGGGCACGAGACTACGGAGTAAAGCCGGGTGTCTTCAAAACCGGGAAATTCAATGCTATCACAGATGTCCCGGGAGTTAAAATCGGTCATGTGACAAAGATAGAGGGGGAGGATATGAGAACCGGGGTAACGGCAATTGTCCCTCACGAAGGCAATATTTTCAGGAACAAGGTTCCGGCAGCAGTATTTGTAGGAAACGGCTTCGGCAAACTTGCGGGAGTAACACAAATTATGGAACTCGGAAATATTGAAACACCAGTTATTCTGACCAATACAATGAGTGTTGCCGCTGCGCTTGATGCTTTGATCACATATACACTATCCCAACCTGGTAATGAAAATATTGCATCTGTAAATGGTGTGGTTGGTGAGACAAATGACAGCGGTCTCAACAATATAAGGGCGAGATATGTCAAACCGGAAGATGTACTGAAAGCTATTGAATCTGCTAAAGGCGGTCCTGTTGAAGAGGGCGGGGTAGGAGCCGGTACCGGCACTATCTGTTTTGGTTTCAAGGGTGGAATCGGAACCTCGTCAAGGGTGCTTCCGGAATCACTCGGCGGTTACACCGTGGGTGTGATAGTTCAGTCAAACTATGGCGGAATCCTTGATATAGACGGAATTAAAGCCGGAGAGATGCTGGAAAGCTACTCTTTCAGAAAGAATATACTTCAGGATGTAGACGGATCCTGCATGATGGTTGTGATAACAGATGCTCCTGTTACAGCAAGGAACCTTGAGCGCATTGCAAAAAGGGCATTTATGGGAATGGCCAGGACAGGTGGAATTGCATCAAACGGAAGCGGGGATTATGTAATTGCAATATCAGTTGCTCCTGAGAACCTCCTTGACGAATCAAAACCTTTCTATACTCCGAAAGAGCTTCAGAACGACTCGATGTCTCCTCTCTTTATGGCTACAATAGAGGCCACAGAAGAGGCTTTGCTCAACTCACTCTTTGCGGCAAAAACCGTAAAGGGAATAAATAACAAGGAGGTCCAGAGACTTCCTGTCGAGAAGATAATAAAGTAGTTTTTCTACCAGAGAAAATTATTGAAAGGGTATCTTCCGGCGTGTATTTCAGCCACCATTTTATAGATATCGTTCCTTAGCTTATCAATCTGTGTTTTCTCCTTGGCAGAGATGAATATGCACGGATTGTGCTCTTTTCCCATCCAGGAGTTTTTCAGCTCCTCAAGGCTGTAATTTTCCTGCTTTTTAGGCCCTAAATCATACTCGTCCTGCGGAGTGTATTTGTAAAGATCGATCTTGTTAAAAACGAGGAAAAGAGGCTTTTCTTTGGCTCCTATATCGGCAAGAGTCTCATTGACCACCCTTATCTGCTCTTCAAAACCGGGATGCGATATATCTACAACATGCATGAGAATATCGGACTCACGGACTTCGTCAAGTGTACTTTTAAAAGACTCGACAAGCTGGTGAGGGAGCTTTCTTATGAAACCGACTGTGTCGCTCAGAAGAAAAGGAACATTCTCTATGACTACTTTCCTGACAGTGGTATCAAGCGTTGCAAATAGTTTGTTTTCAGCAAAAACATCACTTTTTGCAAGTAGATTCATTAGTGTACTCTTTCCAACATTTGTGTAACCAACAAGGGCAATTCTTACAAGGTTTCCCCTGTTACCACGTTGAGAAGACATCTGGCGGTCAATTTTCTTTAACTGCTCCTTCAGCTTGCTTATTTTATCCAGGATAATTCTTCGGTCGGTCTCAATCTGACTCTCTCCGGGTCCCCTCATTCCAATACCACCCCTCTGTCTTTCAAGGTGAGACCACATACGGGTAAGCCTTGGAAGAAGATACTGATACTGCGCTAGTTCAACCTGTGTCTTTGCATAGGCTGTCTTGGCCCTTTGTGCAAAAATATCGAGAATAAGGCTTGTTCTGTCAAGAACTCTGCACATCAGTTCACGCTCAATATTCCTAAGCTGCGATGGGGTAAGTTCATCATCAAAGATTACAAGCTTTATCTCGTTTTCTGTTATATAGCTCTTTATCTCATCGAGCTTGCCCGAACCGACATAGGTCTTGTTGTTCGGTCTTTCCAGTCTCTGAATGAACTTTTTATCTCCGGCCGCACCGGCAGTCTCCGCAAGAAATTCCAGTTCATCAAGGTATTCCAGAACTTTACTCTCGTCGTCATTCTGGGAAATTACACCGACAAAGACGCATTTTTCTATTTCCATAAATATTATTTAGAAATGAATGTAGTTAAAATTACTAAAAAAAAGGCTGCATCTTAAGGAGGCAGCCTTTTCTTAAATATCTAATTATGTAATTATCTCAACTGGAATATCACTGGGAAAATGTAACGTACCTTAACCGGTTTGTTTCTTTGTCTTCCCGGTGTCCATTTAGGTGAAGAAGCAACAACACGTGCAGCCTCTTTGTCAAGTGAAGCATCTACTCCTCTGACAACCTTAACGTCACTAACACTACCGTCTGTATTAACAAGGAACTGGAGAATAACACGACCCTGAACACCATTTTCCTTTGCCATCTCAGGGTAAACAAGGCGTTCAAAAACCCATTTTGTAAAGGTATTCTCGTCACCGCCCTGGAATTTTGGTTTCTCTTCCACAATCTGGAACGGAATTTCCTCTTCTTCAACCTCTTCTGCTTTACCTGTGCCGGCAACATAGTTCTTTATCTCTACTCCTAGCTTTTTGTCATCTTCAGTATTGATAACAAGGTCTGTATCAATTTTCATATCGTCATCAACGATCTGAATCTCGTCAGAAACTACTGGGATTTCCATTGTCTGTGGCGGAGGAGTGTTTTCTTGTGTAATAGGAATCATTTCATCTTCAATGATAACTGCTGTATCATTTTTCATAGTTGATTCCTCCCTGTCAGTGCTTTTCCATTCAAAAGCAAGCAGCGAAACTGCCAAAGCGACTATTAATCCTACTTCTCTGAAGAAAAATTTTTTGCCTTCAAGATTAGCCTTAGGTGTTTTCTTTACTTCCATAACTTTGTCTCTGCGATTTTTGAGTTTGTAAAAGTAATAAGAAATAATTATTTGACAAAAGTTATTGTGGATAAACTTTTCAAAATAATTCTAAAATCAACAATAGTAGAACATTAAATGTTTATAAAGTTGTTCAAAACTTTTAAGTGGAGCATATCGGAGTCGAACCGATGACCTCTTGCATGCCATGCAAGCGCTCTAGCCAACTGAGCTAATACCCCGTGAGTTTTTGCTCACTTTTACATGAGCAAAAACTATTCCAAATAGTTAAAACTATACGAGTTTCAGTTCTTTGAGGACATCATTTGTAGTACGTACAGCGTCAACACTCTTCTGGAAGAGAGCTCTCTCTTCAGGATTGAGGTTTAGTTCAATGATTCTCTCCCAACCATTTTTACCTATAACGCAAGGTACACCTATGCATACGTCGTTCTGGTAGTACTCTCCCTCAAGAGATACACAGCAAGGATATACCTTTTTCTCATCGTGAACGATAGCCCTTACAAGAGCAGCTGCATTTGCGCCCGGAGCATACCAAGCTGAAGTACCGATAAGTTTGGTAAGAGTTGCACCGCCCTTCATTGTGTCTTCTGTAATCTGGTCAAGTACCTCTTTTGTAGTAAGTTCTGATACAGGAATACCTCTGAGGTTTGCAAATCTTGCAAGTGGAATCATAGTTGTATCACCATGTCCGCCAATTACCATACCTGCAACGTCACTTGCCGGAGCATCAAGAGCTTTGCTCAGGTAATAAATGAAACGGCTGCTGTCAAGCATACCGCCCATACCTATGACCTTGTTTTTAGGAAGACCGGATGTCTTGAGAGTCAGGTAGGTCATAGTATCCATAGGGTTGGATATTATTACGATGGTTGCATTTGGAGAATATTTGAGAGAGTTGGTAACAACATCATTAACAATAGAGGCATTTGTTCCAATAAGCTCTTCTCTGGTCATACCTGGTTTACGTGGTATGCCTGATGTGATTACAATAACATCAGAGTTTGATGTTGCTTCATAATCACTAGTAACACCGGTAATTCTGGTTTCAAATTTAAGATGCTTAGCTGTCTGCATCATATCAATTGCCTTACCTTCTGACAAACCTGGTTTAACATCTAGAAGAACAATTTCAGATGCTACCTGCATCAGACACATTGCGTAAGCGCATGTTGCACCAACATTACCGGCACCAATAACACTAACTTTTGACATGGTTTTAAAAAAGTTTTAAATGAGTATATTTTTGTAGTTTTGCACAAATATTTTTGTATGGACCAAGTAACGAATTTCTGCACATTTCGTGCCAAAATGAATAAAAAAATCCTCGATCAGGATAAATTGTTCTTTAAAAGATTTTTTAATCTGGATACCAGGACTTACGAGGATGGAGCATTGTCTGCTCAGACTAAAGAGATGCTGGGTTTAGCAACTTCAATGGTTTTGAGGTGTGACGACTGTATAAAATACCATCTTGAAAAATGTTACGAATTGAAAGTAACCAAAGAACAACTTTTTGAGATCTTTTCTGTTGCTAATTTAGTAGGAGGCTCAATTGTCATACCACATACAAGAAGAGCTCTTGATTATTGGGAAGAATTAGAAAATTCTGAAAATTCTGAAAATTCTGAAAATTCCGAAAACCATGATTAACTTTTTTACTGAGGATATAAAGTTCAACTATAAAAATAGAAGAGCTTCAAAAAGGTGGATTCTATCTGCCTTAGAAGAGGAGAACGTTTTTAAAAAAAAGAAATTTGAGGAACTCTCTATTATTTTTTGTTCTGACGAGTATCTTCTTGATATGAATAAAAAGTATTTAGGTCATGACTATTTTACTGATGTGATAACATTCGATAACTCTGAAGAGAATACTTTTTCCGGAGATATTTTTATTAGCATAGATAGAGTTAGGGAAAATGCCGGAACATTTGGCCAACTATTTATAGATGAACTTCATAGGGTTATTATACATGGTGTTTTACACCTTTCAGGATATGACGATGGAACAGAACAAGAACAAAAAATGATGAGATCCAGAGAGGATTACTATATAGCAAAGAGAGGGTTTGATGATAACAGATAGTTATGATATAATAGTAGTAGGTGCAGGCCATGCGGGATGTGAAGCGGCTCATGCCGGAGCGAAGATGGGATCAAAGGTCTTACTGCTCACTATGGATTTGGGAAAGATTGCACAAATGTCATGCAATCCTGCGGTCGGTGGAATTGCAAAAGGACAGATCGTAAGAGAGATTGATGCCCTTGGTGGCTATATGGGAATTGTTACAGATGCAAGTACAATTCAGTTCAGAATGTTGAATAGGTCAAAAGGCCCGGCAATGTGGAGTCCCAGAGCACAATGTGACAGACAGCATTTTTCAATGAATTGGCGTTATGTGCTTGAACACACAAAAAACCTGAATCTTTGGCAGGACTCGGCAACAGAGTTGATATTCGAAGGGAAAAAGGTAGTAGGAGTAAAAACTTCGTTGGGAGCAAAATTTCTTGCCAAATCGGTTATAATTACCTCAGGAACTTTTTTAAATGGTAAACTCTTCATAGGACATAATACAGCCGAAGGGGGAAGAGTAGGGGAACCGGCATCACTTTTTTTATCAGATCAGATAAAAGAGAAGGGAATTGAGGTCGACAGAATGAAAACCGGAACTCCGCCACGTTTGGATATTCGCTCGGTTGACTTGACAAGGTTACAGATACAGAAAGGAGATGCAACTCCTGAAAAGTTCTCTTTTCTCACAATTCCTTCCCCAATTCAGGCAAATATCGATCAAATGCCGTGTTTCATGGTCCATACAAATAAAAATGTACACGAAATTTTGAAAGGGGGTTTTCAGGACTCTCCACTCTTTTCAGGGAAGATCCATGGAAAAGGCCCAAGATATTGTCCGAGCATCGAAGATAAACTAAGAACTTTTTCCGATAAGGATTCACATCAACTTTTTCTCGAACCGGAAGGGTGGAATACACATGAATATTATTTACAAGGATTCTCGTCCTCTTTACCTCTCGAGATACAGTATGCTGCTCTAAGAGAGATACCTGGGCTGGAATCCGTGGTTATATACAGACCCGCTTATGCAGTCGAATACGATTATTTTCCACCGACACAATTGAATCATACCCTGGAAACAAAAGAAGTAGAGAACCTATATTTTGCAGGACAGGTTAATGGTACTACAGGTTATGAGGAGGCGGCAGCTCAAGGATTAATGGCAGGAATAAATGCTCATCTGAAAATTTCAGGCAAAGAACCTTTCGTTTTAAAAAGAGATCAAGCTTATATCGGAGTCTTGATTGATGATTTAGTTACCAAAGGTGTTGATGAGCCATACAGAATGTTTACCTCAAGAGCAGAGTATAGAATTCTTTTACGCCAAGACAATGCAGACAGGCGCCTTACAGAAGCATCCTACTATATAGGTCTTGCTACCAAGCAGAGATACGAATCAACAAAAAGAAAATACTTACAAGTAAAACAGATTTCCGATTTTATTCAAAACTCATCAATTCTCCCAAAAGATCTAAACCCGTATCTCGAATTTATTGGCTCAAGCGAGATTCAACAAAAGAAGCCACTTTCAGAAATATTAGCTAGACCCGAAACGGATTTGACCTCATTATTAAAAAATGTTCCTCGTGGAACATTTGATGATTACAGAGAGACAATAATAAGAAATGAAAACGAAATTGGTCCGCAAATAATAGAGGCCCTGCGAGATGCTACAATCAATACGTCTGAAAATCAAGATTTTGCAGAGGCGTTTTCAAAAGGTCTTGATGACCTATTCGACACGTCGGTTTTAGAAAGCGGTTTACCATATAATCAGAATCCTAAGGTAGATAAGGCAACAATGTCAAAAATTTATGCTTTTGAGTTGATTTCATCTTCTGAAATAGCAATTAAGTATAAAGGGTATATTGAGAGAGAAAAAAGACTTGCAGATAAAATCTTAAGACTGGAAGATGTTAAGATCCCTGAAAAATTTGATTACTCAGTTTTAAAATCAATTTCTATAGAGTCGCGACAGAAGCTCGAAAAGCACAGGCCTACGACAATAGCCCAGGCGTCAAGGATACCTGGGGTCTCTCCGGCAGACATATCTGTTCTACTTGTCTATTTCGGACGATAGTAGAGGACTTGAATACAGCGATGTTGTTTAGAATCTAACAAGTTTTATACTCAAAACCATTTTTTTAGAAAGAAAATGTTCCTCGTGGAACATGGAGTAAAATCTTTTTTTCTCTAAGAATCGATTATTCCATCGGAAGCAAAATGGAAAAATTTCTGATAATTGTGTCCACTCCCTCCGTAATGGGAAGAAGTAATCCGCTCCTTTTTAGATTTTGGACATTTGCAATGTCGCTGTTGGGGCGTATAATTTTTACCGCTTTAGCCTTAGGGTATTGATTTTTGATTGTTTTGTAAACATAAGAGAAATCGCTCTCTTCGATGTTTGTTTCCAAAACCAAAATTGTTTCTATGTTTCCTGCTTCAGGGGAGATTATGAAATATCCAAATTGTGAAGAATCTTCGTTCCGGCTGGCAGTTACGCAGAAACCCTCTTTCAAGGCAGTCTCCAGCAAAATGTAATTTAAAACTTCCCTGCTCCAGAGAAATTTGTTGGTGGAAACATATCTAGATTCCTCAAAAAAATCAAGGGTGAGAGGTATGGTGTGGAGTAGGGAGGTGTGTGGTGTATCTTTCTCTGAATGACTTTCGGAAGAATCAATTGTTTCTATATGTTGCTCTTCATATAATGTGCAGATGAATCCATATCTTTGATATAGATCATACAAGCTATCAGTTGCCGGTTTTGTTATAAGAAAGGAGAGATTCTCGTTCCGGCATATCTGTTTTGCAATATTTATAAGCGATGAGGATAAAGAAAAACCTCTATGCTCGGGCTTTGTTCCTACAGCATAGAGGTAATATCCTTTAATGATTTTTTTGTCGATCCGGGCAGTTGCAGGAATCAGGGTTATGCTTGATGCTATTTCTCCTGAATCGGTTATTGCAACGAGTGTCTTTGTGTATGGGAAGCAATACTTGAAATAGTTTTCAATATAGGGATAATCATCGGTAAAGCAGGCTGTCCAGATTCCAAATAAACCGCCAATGTCATCACTGTTTGCTTCCCTGAAAATCATTGTCGTCAGTTTTTGTATATTTCGTTGATTAGAGAGCTGTATTTGGCATGAATCTTATTTCTTTTAAGCTTGAGAGTAGGAGATAACATGTCGTTAAGCGGGGTCCACTCATCATTAATAAGTTTTATCCTTTTAATCTGCTCGTGAGCTGCAAGCTTCTGATTGACCAATTCAATCTCTCTGTTGATCTTTTTCTGTACTTCAGGGTTTTTGATAAGGTCATCGTTGTCTTCAAATTGAATTTTATGTTTGGCTGCCCAATAATGAAGACGACTAAAAGCAGGGATAATGATTGCTGAGGCGAACTTTTGATTCTCTCCCACAACCATACAGTTTTCTATATATGAGGACTCCTTCATCATAGTCTCTATGACTTGTGGAGCAACATATTTTCCTGCAGAGAGCTTGAATATCTCTTTCTTCCTGTCGGTGATTTTCAAGAATATTCCGTCAACGATAGTACCTATATCTCCAGTATGGAAAAATCCCTCTTCATCTATTACGCTCTTTGTGTATTCGGGGTCTTTATAGTATCCTAACATAACATGAGGACCTCTGGTAAGAATCTCACCATCTTCAACAATCTTCAAATCAGTTCCTACAGTCGCTTTTCCTACCGTACCTATTTTGATAATCATCTCTTTAGGGTTGTTTACAGCTATAATAGGAGAGGTCTCTGTCATTCCGTAACCCTCGAAAATATACATCTTGGCAGCAGTAAAAAGTCTGACGATCTTAGCCTGGATTGCAGATCCTCCGGAAACAACCAGCATCTCCTTACCACCTAATTTCTCACGCCATTTACTATATACCAATTTGTCTGCAAGACCGTACATGGCTTTATAAAGGATCCCTTTCTTTGTATAGTCGTACTTATTTGCAATACCGAATGCCCAACTGTAGATAATTTTCTTTATTCCTTTAAGGTCTTTGCCGGCAGCCTCAAATTTATTGTACATCATCTCAAGAACCCTAGGTACGGCACAGAAACCGTCTGCATGACAATCCGCAAGATCTGCTGCTATAGTAGCTAAACTCTCTGCATAATAAGTACTTATGCCGAGATATTGATAGTCATAGATCATGCTTCTTTCATATATGTGACATAGTGGTAAAAAGCTAAGCATCTTATGGTTATGATCCCTTATCTGCTGTACTGCTGAACCTATGAAGGTAAATACAAGGTTTTTGTGTGAAAGCATTACTCCTTTTGGAGTGCCAGTAGTACCTGATGTATAGATAATTGTGACGAGATCATTTTCGTCAATTGTGCGTTTATTCTCTTCAATTACCGGGGCAAACTCTTTCTCCTTCTCTTTACCAAGAGCAAAAAGTTCAGAAAGGTTTCTAACGCCGGAAATTTCATCCATAGTAAAGATCATCGGAGGGTTCTCCATCTTTGCTACGATAGGATGTATCTTTTTATAAATAGACTCACCTCCGACGAAGATTATCTTTGCATCGCTGTGTTTGAAAATATGCTTATAGTCTTCAGTACCCAGGGTTGAGTATACAGGCACGTGAACAAGGTGAGCTAAGGAGAGTCCCATGTCGATAAAGTTCCACTCCTCTCTGTTGTTGCAGATAGTGATTACTTTGTCAAATTTTTCTAATCCCATTGCCAGAAATGCATATGCCAATGTATGCGATTTCTCTTTATACTCTGCAGACGAGACCTTGATCCACTTCCCGTTGTGCTTTCTGCTTAGGATGTCATCTTTTGGATAGAGCTGAACAAGTCTTTCCAGAAGATCAAATGTGCGTGTGACATTCATAGGTTTAAATTTTATTTATTGTTACTATTCTAATAATATCATTTACAAAGGTGTCTATGTCCTCCTTGGTTGTGTTGAATGAGCACATCCAGCGAACCTCGTTGGTTATTTCGTCCCATACATAAAATAGATGCTTCTTTAGCAATTCATTACACAAGTATTGAGGTATAATTGCAAAAACGGCATTTGTCTCAACAGGGCGGCTAATCTCTATTTCACTTATCTCTTTAAGCCTTGATTCCAGATACTTAGCCATATTGTTTGAGTGAGATGCGAGCCTAATGTTCAGTCCATCTTTGAGATAGGCAATAAACTGAGCTGCAATAAAACGGTTTTTTGAATAGAGCTGTGTGTTCTGTTTTCTTATGTATAAAAAATCTTCCGAAAGTTGCTTCTTAAAAAAGACTACTGCCTCTCCAATTAAAAGGCCATTCTTAGTTCCTCCGAAAGAGAGGGCATCAACTCCCGCATCTGCAGTGAAACTTTTTATTGGGAGGCCGAGAGCAGCAGATGCATTAGAAATCCTTGAACCGTCTACATGCAGATAGCAGTTATATTCATGCATTAGATCTGCAAGTTCTTTTATCTCCTGAGGGGTGTAAAGTGTTCCTAATTCTGTCGGTTGTGATATTGAGAGTACCTTGACTTGGGAATGGTGTTGAAAACCAAAATTCTTCAACTCCTTTTTTACCTCATCCGGAGTTACTTTGCCGTCTTTTGAGGTTAATGGTATAAGTTTACAACCGGTTGCTTTTTCGGGTGCGCCGCACTCATCAACATTTATATGTGCTGTTTCAGGACAGAGTATAGAATTGTGAGTTTTTGTCAGCGCCTTCAGAGCAACGACATTTGCACCGGTCCCATTAAAAACAAAAAAAGATTCGGTGTTTTCACCTAAAATCTTTTTAAACAGAGTAATGGCTTGTTTTGTGGTCTCATCTTCTCCGTAAGCCTCAGAGAAATCTTTGTTGGCATTTATAATTGCATCCATAATCTCAGGAGCTGCTCCTGAATGATTATCACTTCCAAAACTGTGTAACATTATCTCCTCTGTGTCAAAGCTTACATTTTTATGGTGTAAATATAATAAAAAAACCCGCAGGGAAATTAACTGCGGGTTGGTATTCTTGATTAAAAAGGATTACAAAATTGCCTTATATGCATCTGCGTCAAGAAGAGCGTCTATTTCTGAAGGGTTAGAGATCTCTATTTTAACCATCCAGCCCTCTCCGTAAGGATCAGTATTGACAGATTCTGGTGCGTTTTCGAGATTAGGGTTTACTTCGACTATCTTGCCGGATATTGGCATAAGTGCATCTGCCACAGTCTTAACTGCCTCAATGGCTCCAAAGACTTCTCCTGAAGAAAGAGTTTCACCTTCAGTCTGGATGTCTACGAAGACGATATCTCCCAACTGACCTTGAGCGAAGTCAGTGATACCTACTATTGCAATGTTGCCTTCAACTTTAACCCACTCGTGGTCGTTGCTGTACTTTAGATTTGCAGGAATATTCATGATTGTGTCTAAAAGTTTAAATATTTTGGCAAATGTACTAAAAAAAACAGATTACAGTCTTTTTAATGCCTCTTTAATTAAAGTCTCGAGTTTATTATCAGGTTTTTCTTTCAAAATAGAATCAATAACCTTCTCTACATTAGGTTTTGAGAAGCCAAGCAGGATGAGTGCGCTTGAAGCCTCCTCCCTGATTTGTGAGCTTGCGCTGAGAACGAATGTCCCGGACTGTCCTGCCGGTGCTCCCTTGACAATCTTGTCTTTAAGATCAATGATAATACGCTGAGCAGTCTTCAGTCCGATTCCTTTCACACCTTTAATCCTATTGATGTCCCCCCCGATAATTGCGTTTCTGAGCTCTTCTGTTGTGAGTGACGATAGCATCATCCTTGCTGTATTGGGGCCGACTCCGTTTACATCAATCAGCAGAGTGAAAAGATATCTCTCCTCTTTATCAGAAAAACCGTAAAGTAACTCAGAGTCTTCCCTGAGGTGGTGATACAGGAATAATTTAGCATCGGTACCCGGAGATAAGTGAGAATATGTCTGTAGGGAAATCAGGATGCGGTATCCGATATTGCTGTTTTCCAGAACGGTCTCTGTAGGATTCAGCTCTACAATAGTGCCCTTGATATAGTCGTACATTCTCTTTTAAAATAAACAATTATGACAAAAATATGTTTTTTAAAAGAGATATCGAAACATTGTTTACTATTTTTGCAACAAAAGAGAGATATGGAGTTGATAAAAGATATTACAGAAGTAAGGAGTCTTTTTCCGGCACTTAGTCAAAGTGTAAACGGTAAGCCGCTTGTATATTTTGACAACGGGGCAACAGCCCAGAAACCGGATTGTGTCATAGAGCTGGTGAATAAGATGAATTCGGGTATTAACGGCAATATTCACAGAGCCGTTCATGAACTGAGTGCTCGTACAACTGAGCTTTATGAAGCTTCAAGAGAGAGTATAAGATGTTTTATCAACGCAGGCTCAAGAGAGGAGGTGGTCTTCACATCGGGGACAACAGCCTCTATAAATCTGGTAGCAAACTCATTTTCGCAAACTTTTCTAAAAAAAGGTGACGCAGTGCTTCTGACCGAGGGAGAACACCACTCCAATATTGTCCCCTGGCAAATGGCCTGTGAACGTCACGGAGCCAAGCTCAGAGTGCTTCCTGTTGACGAAAACGGGTGCTGGAAGATGGAATTTCTCGAGTCTCTGCTTGCTGATGGAAAAGTTAAAATTGCCTCAGTTTCACATATTTCGAATGTTCTGGGTGTAGTAAATCCTGTAGAGGAGCTTATTGAAGCCTGTCATAGGTTTAACATTCCGGTGCTGATTGATGGGGCACAAGGAATCATTCATTCAAGTGTTGATGTTAAAAAGCTTGATTGTGAGTTTTATGTATTCTCCGGTCATAAGCTTTACGGCCCGACAGGAATTGGTGTGCTTTACGGCAAAAAGGAGTATTTACAAAAAATGGTTCCCTGGATGGGTGGAGGTGATATGGTAGGAACGGTTACATTTGAGAAGACCACTTACGCCGACCTGCCTTTGAAATTTGAAGCCGGAACCCCGAATTTTATCGGAGCGGCCGGATTTGGTGAAGCAATAGGTTTTTTAGCAAAAATCGATAAAAACTTCATGAAGAAGCACGAGGAGGTATTGGTAGCAAAAATGCTAGAAGGCCTCGCCTCAATTGATAACCTGAGGCTATATGGCATCTCTGACCGAAAAATCTCCCTCTTCTCTTTCAATGTGGAAAATGTACACCCTACTGATATAGCGATGCTTATGGATAAAATGGGTATTGCCCTGCGCTCTGGAATGATGTGTGCAGAGCCTTTGATGTCAAGGTACGGCGTTTCGGGAATGTTACGGGCATCCTTGTCTGTTTATAATACTGTTGAGGAGATAGATTACTTCATCACTTCGTTGAAAAGAGTACTTAAAATGTTATCGTAATTAATTAATATAATGACAATTAAAGAGGCAGAAAATCAAATAATTGAAGAGTTTTCAATTTTCACGGACTGGCTGGACAAATATGAGTATCTGATTGAGTTGGGAAAATCGTTACCAATAATAAAGGAGAGCAGTAAATCAGACACGAATTTAATCAAGGGATGCCAGTCAAAGGTATGGCTTGCTGCAGATTACATAGAAGGAAAGATATATTTCACTGCAGATAGTGATGCAATTATCACTAAAGGAATCATCTCTTTGTTGATAAGGGTCTTTTCCGGAAGAGCACCCCGGGAGATAATTGATGCAGATCTTGGATTTATTAAGGAGATAGGTCTACAGGACAACCTCTCGCCGACTAGGTCAAATGGTCTGGTGTCTATGATAAAACAGATAAAATTCTACGCACTGGCTTTTTCAGCCAATAAATAATTGAGATATGGCAGATATTACAGTAGAAAAAAATATTGTTCTGGCCCTCAAGCAGGTATATGACCCAGAGATACCGGTAAATATATATGATCTGGGTCTGGTATACGAAATTAAGGTGGATGAAAACAAAAAAGCTCATATAAAAATGACCCTTACAGCCCCTAATTGTCCTATGGTGGACGATCTGCTTCAGGATGTTCATGATGCTGTTTCGGATGTTCCCAACATTTCGGATGTAGCTATTGAACTGGTATTTGACCCACCCTGGGACAAAAGCAGGATGAGTGAGGAGGCTTTGCTTGAACTAGGCTTTTTATAGAATGAATGAAGTTTTACTATTACTGGGAAGCAATAAGGGTGACAGATTGAACTTTCTGAACCTTGCTTTGGACCGAATTGACCAGATATCTTTGAAAACTCCGGTTGTCTCTCATATTTACGAGAGCGAACCTTGGGGTTTTGATTCAAAAACATGGTTTCTCAATATGGCTGTCTCTATGCAGACGGATTTGTCTCCGATCGATTTGTTAGATAAACTCATGGAAATTGAGAGTGACCTGGGAAGAAAAAGAGACCCGGAAGCCTCGGGTTATGAGTCAAGGGAGATAGACATAGACATTATTCTTTTCGGGGAGAAGGTTATAGAGAGTGAAAGATTGACAATTCCTCATCCGAGGGCGCACCTGAGAAGGTTTGTGCTTTTACCGTTAAATGATATCGCTTCTGATTATACTTTCCCCGGATCCGGTAAGAGTATCAGAGAGCTTTTAAATGTTTGTCCCGACAAGTCAGAAGTGCTGTTGTGGCCTTGATTCGTGAACAATCCTCTTTGAACGTTGTTGTTTTAGTTTAAAAGATCTTCCGGATGTGAAGGACTTGCAGAAACTAAAAATAATAATTCAAATGAATATTGTAGATGGATTAAAGTGGCGTTATGCCACCAAACATTTTGATGTCACTAAGAAGTTAACTAAAGATCAGATTGAATATCTCAAGCAGGCGGTGAATTATATTCCCTCCTCCTATGGACTTCAGCCTTACAGGGTGTTGATTGTGGAGAACGAAGATGTAAGAAAGAGGCTCAGTGAGGCTGCATACGGGCAACCGGCCATTACAGAGGCATCTCATCTGTTTATCTTTGTTAACGATACAGAATATGGTCCCGAGAAAGTTGAAAAATTCATGAAATTGGGAGCCGAAGTAAACAATT